>JBPYFA010000086.1:0-8100 GCA_051986585.1 Vicinamibacterales bacterium
GAGGCAAAGTACTGCCGGCGTGGAGCTCACAACCACCATCGTGGTTGACCTCTGAGCATTGGGCACCGTTGGGAGCCGCAGATTACGGAGATCGACCGTTGTACGTGAACAGCGATAATCGATTGTGTCTGATCACGGCAAATTTGGCGTTTCGGAAGCCGGCACTCGAGCGGATCGGCAAGTTTCGACCGCAACTTCAACGGGTTCAGGATTCACTCGGTTCGATGGAGGATCACGAGCTGCTCACCAGGCTTTGGCATGAAAACGGTCAGGCTCTGTACATACCGCAGCTCGTCGTCCGATCGCAGGTCACCGACGACCGGCTGACGAAACACTATCATCGACGCTGGCATATGGGTCACGGGCGCTTCTACGCGATGGCGCGGCTGGAAGAGATAGAACAGTCGCGGTTCGGTCGGTTGTTCGACGTGCCCGCCCATATGTACAAAGGAGCGGCGATTGCTGTCGCCGCCTGGCTGCGACACCTGCTGAGAGGAGATCGCGACCGCGCGTTCGTCCACGAAACCTCCTTGATATTCTTTGCCGGGTTTTTCCGACGCCGTTACGAGGATTGCCGGAAACATGGCGAACGCGGGCGTCTGGCAGAGATCGGTCAATTCGCTCGAACGTTGGTGCGACGGCTTCTGCACTCGCAAGCGTAGCCGACGATGGGCTAATCGACTCTCCACACCCTCACGATCACATCATGTGGGTGACGCTCACCACTGCCGATAAAGATCGCGCGGGTCAACCACTGCAGATGCGGTGCGGCCGTCTCGAACGTGGGCACGGTTCGGAAATAGACGTGGGATGGATCGACCTCTTCACCGGCGAGAAGCTTCTCGACGATCTCAGGCGGCGCGTGACGCATCCCGGCATTCTGGATGTAAATCAGCGCGCCGTCGTCTGTTCTGAGTGCGTACCGGGTGTCGAGTTCTGAAAGGCCGTCCGGGCGGATGATCTGCCAGTCCGCGCCACCGGAGAGCACGTTGCCGCGCAGGCCCGGGCCTTCGAACGTACCGCCTTCAATCGCGATGATGCGACGACGCCCCCGCGCCCCGACGCCGATCTCCATCGGCGCGCCGACCTTGACGTGCAATTCCATGGTGAACGACAGGCGTGGCGGCGACGGCGCGGCGCGCATGGAGGGAGCGCGTCAACGTGTCATCGCAGGACACACGTCACAGGTGTCCGGCAGCATCTCATGACACCGACGGCGCGTGTAGCTGACGCGGGCGGCCGATTGCCCAAACGGTGCTCATTTTGGATGGCCCATTTCCGGGACGGCGCGTCCGAGGAATCCCTCGAGCGGCTGCTGATCTCCGCTGCCCATCCGCATGGTGTCCATCAGGTTGATCATCCGCGTCTGTTCGAGCGCGGTCGCCACCGGAACCTTCCGCTCACGAATGAGGTAGGCGGCCCAGAGATGACTCGCGCGCCAGGCGATGGTGCAATGCAGGAGGACCTTGCCGTCGGCCGCCGCCATCGCAGCCGCGAAGGTGTCGAGTTCCTTCGGGCCGTACGGATTTTCGGCGGTGCCGCGCATCGGAATGTGAACGTACTTCATTCCGAGCTCCTTCACGAGCGCGGCCTCGTCGAACCCCACTTTTGCCATCTCTTCCGGCATTCGCAGGTTCACGACCGTCGTCACACCTTTGGCTTTGAGCTCGCGAAGCCCCTTTTCCGTCGGTTGGCCGGCGATGAACATGTCGTCGCCGACGCTCACGAACTTGGCCTGGAAGAGTCCCGACGCGTCGAGGTTCACCGGGTTCGGCACCGGCCCGGTCTTGTCCTTGCCAACGATGCTTTGAGCGCCGGCGGGGAGGGCGATCAGGATGGTCAGCGCACTTGCCGACAGGTAGCGATACAGCGAGGTCATCGTGCTCACTCCGAGAAGTTGAAGGGCAGGTACGATCAACAGTCGGTTGTATCACGTCTCGCTTCACCTTGCGACTCAAACTATCGGCACCGCTTCAAGGCTGTGGCGGCGAGTCAAACGCGGCGCTCATTAGAAGCGATAAAACGCTACAATTAGGTCCGTCTCCAATGCCCGACCGCTTCAAGCGGATCGAATCGCTCTATCACGCGGCACGGCTGCGGCTGCCCGAAGAGCGCCAGGTTTTCATCATTGAGGCGTGCGCAGGCGATGAGGATCTGCGGCGGGAAGTAGAATCCCTGCTCGCCATGGACTCGGCGGCTGAAGGATTCCTCTCCGATGTGATCTCGCGTGCGCCGACCCTCGCGGTCGGGGCGCGCGTCGGCGTCTATCAGATCGTTGCGCGGATCGGCACCGGCGGGATGGGCGAGGTCTATCGTGCGCACGATTCGAAGCTTGGGCGCGACGTCGCAATCAAAGTCCTTCCACCAACATTCGCAACCGATGCCGATCGGCAGGCTCGCTTCGAACGCGAGGCGCGGCTGCTCGCGTCGCTCAATCACACCAACATCGCGCAAGTGTACGGTTTCGAAGAATCCAACGGCACACGCGCACTGGTGATGGAGTTGATCGAGGGCGACACGCTCGCCGAACGAATCGCACGTGGGCCGATTCCCGTTGACGATGTTCTCCCGGTCGCTCGGCAGATTGCGTCGGCACTCGCCGTCGCACACGACCACGGCATCATTCATCGCGATCTGAAGCCCGCGAACATCAAGCTACGGCCAGACGGCGCAGTGAAAGTCTTGGACTTTGGTTTGGCGAAGGCCATGAGCGCAACGCTCGCGTCCACTGCGACGGTGCAGGGCGCAATTCTTGGAACCGCTCCCTACATGAGTCCGGAGCAGGCCGCCGGCAAGACGGTCGATCGACGCACGGATCTGTGGGCGTTCGGCGTCGTCCTGATGGAGATGCTGACTGGGCGGCCTGTGTTCGACGGCGAAAGTATCGCGCATGTGTTGTCGTCAATACTCAAGGACGAACCTGATTGGTCGACGCTGCCAGTGGACACACCGGCTGCCGTGCGGCGGTTACTGCGGCGGTGCCTCGCGAAGGATCCTACGCGACGGTTGGATAGCGCGGCTGACGCGCGCCTCGAGCTTGACGACGCAAATGAGGCGAAAGGCGCCGGATTGGAAACCGCTCCGAGTCCCTTTTCTAACGGTGGGCCTGAACGGACCGCGGCGGGAATTCGACGCGGCGTGCGTGTGCACTTGACGTGGTTGGCTGTGTGCCTCCTGTCCGCCGGAGCGGCGTGGGCGATCACGGCGTGGGCAAAAAATCGCACCCCCGTTCCAGTGCCGCCTGAAAGGCGCGCCGAGATCACGACTCCGGCGACAAGCGACCTCGTGTCGCTCGCGCTCTCACCCGACGGACAGAAACTCGTGTTCGTCGCGTATTCGGACCATCGTCCGAAGTTGTGGCTGCGGTCACTCGTAACGGGATCGACTCAGGTCCTCTCTGGTACGGATGGAGCGACGTTTCCATTCTGGTCGCCCGACAGCCGGTCGATCGGCTTCTTCGCGTACGACAACCTGTGTCGGATCGATGTCGATGGCGGATCGTTCCGCAAACTTGCGTTTGCGCCGCTAGGCGTCGGAGGAACCTGGAATCGCAATGGCGAGATCCTGTTTACGCTTGTTCCGGATGCTCCGGTCAGCCGCGTCTCCGCCGAGTCCGGCGCACCGTCAGACCGTTTGAAATTGCGCTTAGGAGGAGGCGGACAGCGATTCCCGCAGTTCCTTCCCGACGGCCGCCACTTTCTCTATTACGTGGCCGGCCCTTCCGATCGCGGCGTGTACGCGGCAAGCCTGGATAATCCCCAAGGACAACGAATCTTTGATGCAGACGCCGCAGCCGTGTTCGCACCTCCAGACCGCGTCGTGTTCGTTCGAGCGAACAAACTGTACGTCCAGCGAATCAATTTCACGACGCTGAAGCCCGTCGGCGAGGCCGTCGCGATCGCACAAGGTATCAGTGTCGACGCATTTGGCGCCGCCGCGGTTTCGGTATCTGCGACCGGCAGCATCGTGTTTCGATCGGGTCCGGCGAACGGACAGCGACAACTCGCGTGGTTCGATCGATTCGGGACCCCCCTTGGCGCGGCCGCGGATCCAGATGATGCCAGCCCCTTCAATCCGGTGCTGTCGCCAGACGGTCGATCCGTAGCCCTCAACCGTTCAGTTGGAGGCAACACGGACATCTGGCTGCTCGATTTGGCGCGGGGCGGGGTACGGAGCCCGTTTACCTCAGATCCGCGCCCCGAGATCTTCCCAGTCTGGTCGCCAGACGGTGCCCAAGTCGCGTACGCGAAACAGAAGCCCGGCGGCGGGGGATTCGACATTGAAGTAAAAAACATCGGCGGCGCGGGCGAGGAAGCGTCCCTCGTTGAGTCGTCGCAGAACATGCTCCCGGAGGACTGGTCGCGTGATGGCCGGTTCCTGTCGTACATCTTTTCAGATTCAGCCAACCGGTTTCATCTCGGTGCACTCGAGTTGGAACACACGGGCACACACGTCCAGGTTAAGGGCAAGCCGATCGAGATCACGAACACGCCGTTCAACGAAGTGGGAGGCCAGTTCTCTCCGGATAGGCACTGGATCGCGTTCGAGTCGGACGAGACGGGGCACAATGAGATTTACGTTCTGCCTTTTCCTGGTCCCGGCCAACCAAAGATCGTCTCGAAGAGCGGCGGGTTGCAGCCGGCCTGGAGCCGGAACGGTCGGGAGTTGTTCTACGTGGCACCGGATGGGCAGCTGATGGCTGTCGGGATAACCGTGACACCAAGTGGAGATATCGAGGCATCCTCTCCCATTCCGCTGTTCATGACGCGCATTTCAACCACCAGAACAGGTGGCACCCGAAACGACTATGCCATCGACCCTCGTGGGCAGCAGCGATTTCTGATGAATACCTTCGTCGAACAGAACGCCGCGCCCATTACGCTGGTGCTGAACGCGGCGACGCTTAACGACTGACGTTTAAGTCTTCATCGACTTGAGAGCCGCGACACTCTCGATCGTCAACGGCATCGACTGCTCGACGAAGTAGTTTTTGATGCCGCCCGCCTTCTTGGCCGCGGCGAACGTCGCCGCCCAGTCGAGACCGCCCTTGCCGACTGATGTCTGCGGGAAGCCGCCGCCGCGGCCATTGACGACCGGCGTTCTGCCCGCGTTGATGTCCAGGTCCTGCACGTGCATCGAGAAAAAACGGGTCGGGTACTTTGCAAAATAATCGGCGGCGATCAGGCCGTTGTTATACGTCGACATCTGGAACTGGAAGCCGATCAGCTTGGGGTCCGTCATCGCAATGATGTGGTCGTAGATGAACGTGCCGTCAGGGAGCTTCACCAGATCGAACGCTTCGTTGTGCGACCCGGCGCGCATGCCCGCCTTGTTGATGTCGACCGCCATCTTGTTGAACTGATCGGCCAACACCTTGGCTTCTTCGAGGGTGCCGGTGGTCGCGCCGCTCTTCACGGTCGGGATCATCATCTGTTGGAGCCCTAGGTCCTTCGACCAGTCAATCGCCTTGGCGAGGTTGTCGCGTAGCTCGGGAAACAGGAAGTGGCAGCTGACGGCCTTCAGCCCGTTGTCCTCGATGATCTTCTTCGTTGCCTTGCCGTCGGCGAGACTCTTGAATTCTGGATAACCCGCGCCACCGAGGTAGCCGCACAGCTCGATCTGATCGACGCCGATGCTTTTGAGCTGCTTGAGCAGATCGACGAACTTGCCGTCCGCGATCATCGCGCGGTGCGGATACGTCTGGCTGCCGATCGGCAGTCCCAGCGGATTGGCGGATGCAGTTCCCGCAGCCGTCAGCATGAACCCGGCCGCGGTTGCGCCCGCCGCCGTCCTTCCCAGAAACTCTCGTCTCGTCATCCGCGTCACGTCACTTCTCCTTTTGCAGCGTCATAAAAGGTGGCTGGCGTCATTTTTTTTGGGCGGCAGCCGGCGCTCCCTTGCTCGTGAACAAAAACGTCCCGAAAATCGTTCCGACGACGATATCGGGCTTGCCATCTTTGTTGAGATCAACGACATCGAACGACGAGCCGACACCGGACTTGTTGTGGACGAGTTCCGGCACGAACCGCGCGCCGCCAGGCGCTTTCGGATCGCGCACTGTCCTGTAGATGTAGAGAACCGGATCGCCCGCTGGATCGTTGTGCGTCAAGACATTGTTCCCGGCCTCGGACCAGTAGCGCTTACCGGTGATCATGTCCGGAATCTTGTCGCCGTCCATGTCGACGAAGCGCGCGCCGTGCGACTCCGAGAACACGACGCCTCCCATGTTGGAGTCGGCCGTCGAGAAATCTTGCGCGATATTGTGGCGGACGAAGGTGCCATCCTTCTTCTGCTCGAACCAGTTGATACCCCAGTTGTGGCCGGTGCCCGCGACGACGTCGGCGAGGCCGTCGCCGTTCACGTCGTAGACGCCCATCTCGCCGCCGCCACTGCCGAAGACGGCCGGGTCGGCCAGTTCCGCTTCATGAAACGGCCATGGGCTGGTGTTGATGCCTGATGCGGGCTGTTCGTACCAGCCTGTCGGCACGACGATGTCTTGACGCCCGTCGCCGTTCACGTCGCCAACACCGAGCCCGTGACCGTTGACGGCCTGACCAGGTGCCCATACCGAATGCGCAGTCCACACGGCGGTCGGATTCGCCGGATCGGGCTTCGCCCACGCGTAACCGCCGCTGCCAACCGCCTGTCCGAAGATGATCTCTGGCTTGCCGTCCTTGTCCAGATCCTTCATCAGCACGATTTCGCTCGAGATCGTGGGCAGAACGCTGAACTTGTCCCATCGGCGCGATTCGCCGGCTGGATTCACATACAAATCCATGTGGCGGTTGCCCAAGGATGAAAGCACGTCTGGCCAGCCGTCACCCGTGAAGTCCGCGCACAGGTTCACCATGTCTGGGGCGAAGGAATTCTCCGGGTTGTAGATCGGCCCGTCGCGATAGCGGCGTTGCTCGGTGAAGTTCGGCCCCAGGTAATAGAACGGGCCGGAGATCACGTCCAGGGCGCCGTCGTGATTGACGTCACCGGTCGTGGCGCCCCAGCCGTAATTGCTCGGGTTCAAACGGTGAATCGTGTAGCGCGGCGAGACCTGCTCCGCGTTTGTGACGACTCGCATGAGGTCCTTCCATGCCAGATCCTTGAAGCGGACCTCGCCAGAGCCGCCGGCGTACAACGCGATCGCGCCAAAGGCCGACGCGTTCTTCTCGTCGACTGTGGCAATAGCGGTCGGACCGAAGGTCGAAAGCACCTCGTTCGGACCGGTGGTGCCCGCCGGACTTCCCGACGGCGGTCCTTCCTGGCCGATCGTGATGTTCACGGCATTCCATTCGCCGGCCTTCAACGTCGGGCGTGCGCGTCCGCCGCTGCCGACCTGAGTCCCACGCGCCGGTGGCGGTGCGGCCTGCGCTGCGGGTGGTGGTGCGGCCTGCGCTGCTGGTGGCGCTGCAGGCTGTGCCGCCGGAGCCGCAGCATCGCCGCCGCGCCCACGGCCGCCGCCGCGCCCCGCACCCGCGGCATCGCCCGTGCCACCACGAGCGGCGCCGCCACGGCCTGGCGCCGTCAGCTGATCCCGCGACTTCTCCTTGCCGCTCGCATCGAGCGCCACCGAGTAGTACCCCGTGTCATCGCTCGCGAGCGACACGAACACGCCGCTCATGCTGCCGTCGGCTGCCTTCTTCGCACGTAACAACACACCCGACTTGCACTCGCCCGTGCACTTGTAATTCAGAAACAGCTGCACGTCCTGAAAGCTCTTGTCCAGAACCAGCCAGCCGCCGTTGGTGCCGGGCTTGGCCTTACCGGTGATCTCGCCATTCTGCGCGGTCCATTCGGCGTCGCCGACGACGTGCCAGCCCGTGAGCGCGGAGCCCTTGAAGACACCGTCAGGTTTGAAGTTCGGTGGATCGGCAGCGCGCGCGACCAGCACAAGCGCGATGCTGCACGCGGCGACGACTGCGATCGAACGAACGAATCCATGGTGACGGGTCATGTTCTCCTCACTTCTGCGCGGCGCCGAGACCGCCTCGAAGTCGTCCTCGAGTGGCCTGTGCCGCAGGGAGTTGCAATCGATGTTGAGTGCCTGTGTCGCCCGGCTTCACCGACGCCGCAAGACTGGACGGCCGCATTCGCTGCTCGAGACGTGCA
>JBPYFA010000087.1:0-3003 GCA_051986585.1 Vicinamibacterales bacterium
AATCCGCCGCCGAGATAGCCGCCGGTCAGGTCGTTCTTGAAATCATTGCCGGAGCCGGACGGGTAGGCGTGTCCGCGCGAGTAGAAGATGTTGTTGCGGCTGACGGCGTGGCGCAGTTCGTGGCCGCTGAAGACGTCGAGCGGTCCATTGGGCTGCAGCGCAGTGTTGTGAAAGACAAAGCGGTAACCAAGGCCCGTGCTCACCATCTCGCCGTTCACTTCGATATCGCGCGCTCCGGTTTTGATCATCGTGCCGCCGGAGGAATCCTGGTGCGAGACGCGGCTAAGTCCGAAGACATTGCGGAAGATGTAGATCGGCCCCATCGAGGTGGCGGCGGTCGCGACATCGACGAAGGTGTGGTGGATGTAGTTGCTCCAGATCCGCACATTCATGTTCGCGCCTTCGCTCTCAATGGCGTCGTCCCAGCAGTTCGAGATGATGTTGCCGTAGATATCCGAATCGCGGTTCGGACTGCCTTTGAAGCTGAAATTGCTGCCTCCGCCGATGCCGTCGTTGAAGCCGTGGTCCTCGGTGGAGCGAATCGTGTTATAGCGGATCACGTTGCCCCCACGCGAATCGATCAGCGAGATGCCCTGCGGACCCGATGGATGGCCGCTTTCCCAGTCGTTTGCGCCGCCGCGCGGGTACTCGATCAGGTTGCGCTGAATCACCAGGCCACCAGCGTCATTCTCTGCGTAGATTCCGCTGTCCATGTCGAACTTGACGCCCCAGACGCGCGCGCCGCCGCCGCGCCCCCATCCGGTGATGTGACAGTCCTCGATGACGACGTGCTGGACTCCGCGCTTGATCAGCACGGCGTGCACACCCGCGTTTCTCAACTCGACGCCGCGGAGAATCACATAGCCTGCTTCGATGACGACGTTGTTATCGGCGAGGTTGAAAACGTCGCTGACCGTCTTCGCGCCCTTGGCGGGCGTGACCAGATGCCAGCCTTTCTCCGTACCGCCCTCTTTGATCGTGATCGCGCTGGTTGCCTCGGCCGGAAGATAGGTCGTCTTGCCGATCGGGAACATGTCGCTCAGCGTGCGCGCCTGAAACTCCGCCGCCTGCCCATCCGCTTCGAGACGGATATCGTACGCGGTGTCCGGCTTAAGGCCCACCAGCGATCCGCGGTATTGCTTTTCGCGCTGATCGTAAACCAGCGGATAACCTTCGCGCCAGGTCCCGGCGCCGGCCGCGCGATATTTCACGCTGCATCCGGACCTCGCCTGCGCATGGTCGAAGTAGAGCCCGAGAGATTCGAACGTCGGCACGGCGCGAGCGCCTGTTTCGGCGGCAAGCGCCGTAAACGCGAGTATGAAGCAACCGCAGGTTCGCTGAGTGATCGCCATAAGACCTCTGATAGATTCTAATAGATCAGTTGTAACTTTTTGAGCACGCGGGCATATTCTGTACGTGAGCCAAGGCGCTCCCATGACCGGATTTCATGATCTATACGAGAGCTACGCGCGGGACGTTTATCGCTTCGCTCTGTACCTGTCGGGCGACCCGGCGCTGGCCGATGACATCACGTCCGAGACCTTCATTCGGGTCTGGAGTTCGCCAGAGATCCGTTTGGCGACCGTGAAGGCCTATTTGCTGACCATCGCCCGCAATGTGTGGCTGATGGAGTGCCGGCGTGTCAGACGGAGGCAGAATCTGGACGAAACCATTCCCGACACGAGCCACAGCGTGGTGCGCGAGGCGGAAATGAAGGATGAGCTCGGCCGGGTCCTGCGCGCTTTACAGGAATTCCCGGAGCTTGACCGGGCCGCACTGCTGATGCGCGCGAACGAGGGTCTGTCCTACGAGGAGATTGCCGTCGCACTAGGGTTGCCCGTCACAACCGTGAAGGTCAAGGTCCATCGGGCGCGGTTGAGGCTCGCGCAGATTCGCAACCAGGGGGTATCCCACAATGAACGTGACGCGAAATGTGATTCATGACCTGCTGCCGGTCTACGTAGCCGGCGAAGCGAGCCCCGACACCGTGGCGTTGGTGGAGGAGTTCCTGCGGGGCGATCCGGAACTGGCTCGCTCGATCGAAGAACTACGCGCCAATCCATTGCCGGAGCTACCTGCCGCGTTGCGGCCCACGAAGGAAAAGGAGACGCTCAAAATGACAAAACGACTACTGCGATGGCGCGGAGCCCTGCTCGGCTTCGCGATCTTTCTCACGCTGCTCCTGTTTTCGCAGGTGAACAAGGACGGCCGGATCGTCTGGACGTTTCTGCATGATACGCCCTTTTATGCCTCCGCTCTGGTCGGCTTGGGAGCGCTGAGTTGTTGGTGCGGGTTCTTCTATGTGCGAGGACGCCTTCGGGGCGCCGGCATCTAGCTGCCGGGCGTGGCGGCCCGTCGCGGACGTCGGCGTCCGCGGCAAAAGCTGCAAATGCCAGTAAGAAGCAACCGCCGAATCGGTGAGTGATCGCCATAGGACCTCTCGTCGATTCTACTGGATCGGAGTTAGTTGGGTGAAGATACAGCCGAGGCGGCGAGGAATTCCTGCCACAACTTTTCCACCGGCGCGCCGCACGACTCGCGAAACAGACGAGGCGAAGCGTGGAATCCGCTCAGCGCCAGGTTCAGCTTGCGGATGATGTCCTTGTCCTTCGTCCGCTCCAGCCAGAGCAGGAACGACGCCCCCACTGCGTAGCTGAGCTTGTATCCTTTTTCTCCTACCCGAATCTTCTCCTTCTCCAACCCATGGAGGTACGGAATCGAATCGTCATAGCCGGTCAGGTACCCACCCTTGTCCAGTTGCAGTCGCGGGGTCAGAGTCTTCTTGTAAACCGACCACGCAACATAGTCGTTGATCGACTCCCCAACCCAGTCCACGCCACGATTCTGATGCGAAAAGTGGATTTGGAAGAAACAAGGAAACACTCGAAGGCCGTCACATCGCAGGTGCATGGCGTAGTTATCTTGGTTCACGTGCGTCAGTTCGTGAACGATCATCGCATCGAAATGCTTCGGACGCGCCTCAAGCGTCTTGGAAGGGATTCG
>JBPYFA010000088.1:0-15225 GCA_051986585.1 Vicinamibacterales bacterium
CGAGCACAACGTATCTCCCCGCGCGAGATCGCCGACTTCAATGCCGCCGAGATTCACAGCCACGCGATTCCCCGGGCCGGCTTGGGTTTCGGCGCGTCCGTGAACTTGCAGCCCCCGAACCTTCACCTGGCGTCCGCGCGGCAACACGATCAGCTCGGCGCCGTCTTGAATCGTGCCCGCAACGAGCGTTCCGGTCACGACCGTTCCGAATCCCTTGACCGAGAACACACGGTCGATGGGTAGCCGGACGTGCCCTTCTCCATTTCGGACGCCCACGGCGGTAGCTGCTGCGACAAGCGTCCGGCGCAGGTCAGCCAGTCCCCCTCCCGTCTTCGATGACACGACGACGATCGGAGCATCGGCGAGAAACGACCCGGCGGTCAGTTCGCGGATCTCGAGCCTTGCCAGCTCGGTCGTGTCAGCGTCGGCGAGATCCGCCTTCGTCAGGACGATGACGCCGGCGGGAATCTGGAGGAGCCTGCAGATCTGAAAGTGCTCGCGGGTCTGCGGCATCACTGACTCGTCGGCGGCGACAACCAGCATCGCGAGATCGACGCCACCGGCGCCAGCCAGCATGTTCTTGACGAATCGCTCGTGCCCGGGCACGTCGACGAAGGCGAAGTTGATCCCTTCGTGCTCCAGATGAGCAAATCCGAGATCAATCGTGATCCCTCGGGCCTGCTCCTCTTTCAGGCGATCCGGATCGGTCCCGGTCAACGCCCGCACGAGCGCGCTCTTTCCGTGGTCGATGTGGCCTGCCGTCCCAATGACAATCGAGCGCATACAACAACCCAACTACTTCTTCCCGCGCTTGGCCGCACGCTCGCGGCGTCCCGGCCGCTGTGCACGCCGCCGGTCTGACTTTGTGGCGTTTGTGCCGCGATGCTGAGAACCGGTGCGCTCGGATCGCGCATCGGCCGGCCGCCGCGATACGCGCGGGCCCCGGTTGCGCTCGGACAGCCGAACGCGATCGAGGATTTCCGTCAGCCCGAGATCGACCTGGCGTCGTTCCATGTCAACCTTGATCACCTGAACCGATACTTTGTCGCCGAGCCGGTAGACGCGGCCGGTGTTCTCGCCGCGCAGCACGTGCGCGCGGTCCTCGAACCGGTAATAGTCGTCCGCCATTGTCGAGATGTGCACCAGTCCTTCGACGAAGTGTTCGATCAGCTCGATGAAGAGACCGAACGCGGTGACGCCGGTGATGTAGCCCTCGAATTCATCGCCGACCTTGTTGGCCATGAACCGGACCTTCTTCCATTGCACCAACTCACGTTCCGCGTCGTCGGCGCGCCGTTCACGTTCCGACGTGTGCCTGGCAATTTCGGGTAGATCTTCGACCAGCTCGTCTTTGCGATCGGTATTCATCGCATCGCGACGCGCTTCGCGCAGCGTGCGGTGAACCACAAGGTCGGGGTAGCGGCGAATCGGTGACGTGAAGTGGGTGTAGCTCTTTGCTGCCAGGCCGAAGTGTCCGAGGTTCTGCTCGTCGTATCTCGCCTTCTGCATTGTCCGCAGCATGAGAAATGCGATCGGTTTTTCTTCGGGTGTGCCGTGCATTTTCTCGACCAGCTTCTGGAAGTGCCGCGGCTTCACGTCATTGGGTGGTGCGCCGAGGCTGTAGCCGAGCGTCGCCACGAACTCTTCGAACTCTTCGACCTTGAGCGGATCGGGTGGCTCGTGAATCCGGTACAGTGTCGGCACGTCGTGATCGTCGAGATGCTGCGCCACGGTCTCGTTGGCGAGCAGCATGAACTCTTCGATGATGCGATGGGCGATATTGCGTTCGGCAGCAACGATTGCCTCGACCAGCCCCTCGTCATCGAGGACGATCTCCGGTTCCTTGAGATCAAAATCGATCGAGCCGCGTCGGTGGCGGCGTTTGTTCAGGATCTCAAACAGATCGCGCATTCTCTCGAAGAGCGGCACCAGATCTCGATACCGCTCGATCGTGCCGGAATCGTGCGTGGTGAGAATCGCGTTCACGTCGGTATAGGTCATTCGTGCCTTGCTGTGAATCACTCCATCGTGCAGCTCGTACCGCACCACCGATCCCCGGCGATCGATCTCCATCAAGCACGACTGCACCAAGCGGTCGACATCGGGATTCAGGCTGCACAAGCCGGTCGCCAGTTCGGATGGAAACATGTGCACGGCCCGATCCGGGAAGTACACGGAGGTGCCGCGGTCGTAGGCCTCCTCGTCGAGCGCGGTTCCTTCCTGCACGTAGTGGGCAACGTCGGCGATGTGAACGCCCAGCCAGAAGTGACCATTTGGAAGCACGTCGAGACTGATCGCATCGTCGAAGTCGCGCGCATGTTCGCCATCGATCGTGACGATCGTGAGCGGCCGGAAATCAGTACGGCCTTGCAAGTCCTTCTCACGGACCGCGTCGCCGAGCCGCCGGGCTTCTTCGACCGCATCCGGGCTATGCTCGTCAGGAATACCGTACTTGCGAATGATGATCTCGTTGTCGACACCAGGCTCGTCGATATCTCCCAGCACCTCCGTGACACGCCCGAGCGGCCCGCGGGCGGGCGTGGGCCAGCGCGTGATTTCGACGACCACCATGTCCCCGGGGTCCGCATCGAGCTGGTCGCCCGACGGGATTTGCACGTCCATGATCAATCGGCGATCGAATGGCACGACGAATCCGAGTCCGGAGCCATCGCTGTCGAAGCGGCCGACGACGGACGCAGCGCCGCGCGCGAGGATGCGAACGATGCGCCCTTCGGCCCGTTCGCCACTGAATCGCTCGATCCGCGCGACCACCCGGTCGCCATGCATCGCTTGATTCAGGTTGCTGCCGGCGATGAACAGATCCCCCTTGGCGTCCTCGAGAGGGCGATCGGGCACGACAAATCCAAACCCGCGAGGATTGGTGACCACTTTCCCGACGACGAGGTTCATCCGGTCGGGCAGCCCGAACCGGTTGCCGCGCGTCTGAACGAGGGCGCCGCTTTCGACGAGATCCGCCAGTAGCTTTTTGAACGTCGGGCGTTGCTGACGGGGTAACTTGAGCCGCTGGAGGAGTTCGCGGGGGGTTGCCGGATGGTCCAGCTTGTCGCGAATCAGTTTCAGCAGCTCCTCATGATTCAACATCTGTCTCGATTTTAAGTTCGAAGTGAAAAAACGGCCATTATTCCGGGCAAACTATCAAAAAGGTGCCAGCCACCTTTCTTTCGCCTTTTATTCCCAACCGTGGCGGATTCGGTTCAGTCTAGAGATCGTGTGACCGGAACCGAGCCCTCTGCGGCCACCGATCCCGACCTCGTACGCCTTGCGCAGGCCGGCGACATCGACGCATTCGGCGAACTCGTCGAGCGTCATCGACGCGCGGTCTTCCGCGCCGCCCTGGCGTGTGTACGCTCGCCGGCGGAGGCCGACGACGTGGCGCAGGAGGCGTTCGTGACCGCTTATCGCAAGCTCAGCACGTTCCGTGGAGAGGCACAGTTCCGCACCTGGCTGCTTTCCATCACCTGGCGAAAAGCTATCGATCGCCGAAAGAGCATCGCGCGATGGCTTCGCACAACCGTCAGCTCTGCACGTAACGACGCAGGAGAGGATTCCTTCGATCAAATGGAACGTGTACCGTCGTCGAACCGTTCGCAGGAAGACACGTTCGTGGATGAAGAGTTGCAGCGCAATGTCACTCGCCTGATCACGACGCTGCCGAGAAAACTGCGCGACGCTCTGCTTCTGGCGGGAACCGGCGAGCACACCTACGAGGAAATCAGTCACATCCTCGGCGCGCCACTCGGAACCGTGAAGTGGCGCGTCTCGGAGGCCCGGCGCGTGCTGAAACGGAAACTGGCCGCCCTCGGATATGCCTATGAGTAACGACCTGTCCTGGAACGACGCTCGAGAAGCCCGGCTCGATCGCGCGATCGATCGCGCGGTGCGTGAAATCATGCAGATCGATCCGCCGCCGGGCCTGCGGCGACGCGTCCTGTCGCGGCTCAACGCGCCAACCGAAACGCGAGCCTTCCCATACATCCGATATGCGCTGGCCCTTGGCTCGGTGGCCGCGCTCGTCTTGGTGGTTCTGGCGACGCAGCTGTTCGAGCATGTCGGTCCGCCCGCGCCGCCAAAGGCGCCGACCATGGCAACGATGGCTGCCGCGCGCCCGATTGACGCGTCAACAATTCGTATCGAAGGAGATGGTCGGCCGCGAGCCGGCGGGCAGATCACCAAAGAACCGATCCGTATGCCTCACGTGACGAACGTCTTCGGCGCTCGGTCGGGCGAAGCGTCGGCCGCGACCGTGCGGACTTCCGAACCTGCACGGCCCAGGATGCTGGAACGGTTGACACCGCTGACCATCGTGCCGCTCTCTTCGCGGCCAATTGTTATTGAGCCGCTCGTACTGCCCGCGCTTCCGAAGGGTGGGCAATAGGGATCTTTCGGCTACAAGCCGGAAGCCACAAAATGAAGCATCAATAGTGAGTCATGTGGCCTTCAGCCGGAAGCATCAACCGTGAGTCGTGTGGCTTCCGCCTTCAGGCGGAAGTAACGCCGACGTGCTATTTCGCGGCCACGGCGGCTCTGACCGCTTCGAGCGCCTGACCGGCCTTGTTATTCGCGGCCGGATCGAGCTTGCCGGACAGCTGCTGCGCCTCGCCGACACTGGCTGACGCACTGTCGATGCTCGCAGCCGCGTCTCGTTTCCCATCGTCGGTGTAGCGCTGTTTCAACCGCCGCAGCGGCGCCTTGGCACTTTCGAAGTGTCGGCTCGCATCCCCGAAGTTGTTGTTGTAAAGACTGACCCGTCCTTCGAGAATGTCGCCGCGTGCTTCGGCGAGGTCGAGCTGAAGCTTCGCATCGTCGAGTGTCGTCTGCATCGCGCTCCGTCCTGAGTTCCCCCAGAGGAAGCCAACGCCGAGACAAACGATCAGCGCGACCAGGATCGTGAGGAGAATCTTGCCGCGCGAAATAGCCATGGTGAATTCTAGTCTTATCCGGGGCGCTTCGCCCGGAGGACGTCCACTGACGAACACAGACAACAGCCTCCGGCCGCAGCCGAACGCCAGCTCATCGCTGTATGAGAGCTACGTGCAGATCGCCGACGTTGGTCCCGGTTGGTCCCCACATGAGCAAGTCTCCGAGTGGCGCAAAGAACTCGTACGCGTCATTCATCGCCAGCGCCGATTCGGCTCGAAGTCCCCGCTCCAATGCCCGGGATGTCGTCGTGCTGTCCACGATGGCGCCGGCGGCGTCGGTTGGACCATCGACACCATCCGTTCCCGCACTCGCAAGCGTAATCGCCAGCACCCGAGCAGCGTCGATCGTTGGCAACGCACCGAGCGCGAACTCCTGATTGCGGCCGCCGCGGCCACCGCCACGAACGCGAACTGTTGTTTCGCCAGATGCGATAACACAAATCTTTGAAGATGCGGCCGCCTGCAAAGCTTCCGCGGCGAACGCAGCACCCGCGTCGCGAGCCTCACCTTGGGTTGCCCGGGGCATGACACGAACGGCATAACCAAGCTGACTGGCTGCAGTAGCCGCACCGTTCATTGCCAGCTGACGATTACCAATCACTTCGTAGGTGCTGTGCCGAAGGCGAGAGTCACCCGGCTTGGGTGATTCATCCGCAGCGCGCTCGAGGTACGAAACGATGGGCGCCGGCAGCGTCTCGCGCACACCATACTTGCGCACGATCTCGAGCGCATCGGCGTAGGTCGTCGGATCGGCCACCGTTGGTCCAGAGCCGATGACAGCCGGGTCGTCCGCGATCGGCCCATGCACATCGGAAATCGCCAGCGTGATTGTTCGACTCGCCGCGACCGCGAGCCGTCCGCCTTTGATCGCCGACAAATGCTTCCGTACGCAATTCAGCTCGGCGATCGCTGCGCCCGCATTCATAAGGGCACGGGCTGTCTCCACTTTGTCCTGAAGTCGCAGTGCGTCCGCAGGAACCGCGAGCATGGACGACGCGCCACCTGAAAGAAGCACGAGGAGGCCACCCTTCGTGCGACTCTCTGCCGCCAGCGCAAGTGCTCGGCGTCCTGCCGCTTCGCTGGCGGCGTTTGGTGAGGGATGAGCGGCGTCGAACCACTCGAGCGTGTCTGGCAGAACCGCTTCACCCACACGCGGTCCAGCCGCCAGCCCTTTGACGTCAATGCCTGCGCCGTCGAGGGCAGATGCCATCGGCCACGCCGACTTCCCGGCGGCAACGACCAGCGCAGGCCCGTCCGCGAACCGATCGAGCGCACCGCGGGTGATCGCCGCGCGAACGAGCGACGGCGGATCGACGTTGGCGACACCAGCCCGCAGGATCTCGTGCAGGTCAGCGCGTAATCTCGGAAGGGAATCGGTCAGTGAAGCTTTGTCGGATCAGACCAGCCGGAGAGGCCGGTCAAGGCGTTGAACTTTCGAAGCAGCTGGCCCATCAATTGGGCGGCGTCGTCCTTGGCGCACAACTGTTCGAGGTGTCCAAGCACGAGCGCGAGCGCGTGGTCGGCATCCGTAATCGCGCGCTCTGAAAAATATTCACGTTGCTGTTTCAGACATTCGCGATGTCGGATGAACTCCTCGCGATAGAAGTCTGATGGAACACTGACAGGGGCGCTCAAAACCCGATCCGGGCTGACGACGCGTGCCATGCGACTCCTCGCGTGCGGCATGTGAAGGATAAATCCAGTGTAAGACGTACCCAGACCGCTGTCAAACGCGGCCGTATGATTCGTTCAGCGGACGCCGCGAGCCACAATGAGCCCGCCCACGCATCCCAGTGCCATACCGGCCAGCACAAGGAGCACGCCGATCGTCCATGGCAGAAATGTAATCGCTCCGAGGCCAACGGCCTGGGCTGCCGTCGCTCCATATCGCGCGTTGGCGGTCACAAAAACGAGCCATAACAGCACCACAGCGACGAGCGCGCCGACCCCGCCCTGCAGCACCCCCTCCAAAACAAAGGGCCCCCGAACGTAAGCCAGCGGGGCTCCGACGAGCGTCATGATTTCAATTTCGTCTTCGCGCGCCGACGCCGCCAGCCGGACGACGTTGGCGACCGTCAGCGCCGAGGCGAACGCCAGCAGCAGGACGATGCCGATTCCAAGCCCTCGCAGCAGCCTGACGACCGAATTCAGGCGACTCAGCCAGCGCCGATCGTAGCGCACGTCGGCCACTCCTTCGAGGCCGGTCAGCGTAGAGGCCAGGTTGTCCACCGCGCCGCCCGCTTCCCGCACTTCTGGACGCAGACGGATTTCAAAGGAAGCTGGAAACGGATTGCTTTCCAGCCGCGCCGCCGCACCGGCAAGATCGGGAAAATCCTGCTTGAACCGCGCGACCGCCTGGCTCTTCGACACGTACTCGCGCGAAGCGGCGAGCCCACTGCCGCCAATCAACTCGTCCACGATGCGCAACTGCTCCTGCGTAGCGTCGTCCTTCAGGTACACCGAGAGCTCCGCTGACTCGGTCCACCGGCCGACCAGCCGCTGAAGATTCGAGTTGAGCACGAGGAAAAAGCCGAGAACGAAGAACCCGCCCGCGATGGTGAGGACCGAGAGTACTGCGGCTCGGCGGCCGCGCCACAGGCTCGCCGATGCTTCCGCGAGAAAGTAGTTGAATCCTCTCATCAATCACTCCGAGGGGCACTCACGCGCTGGGTCGGCTATCACTACACCACTTCGACGATGTTGCCATGATCGAGCGTGACCGCACGGCGACCGACGCGCCGGATCAATTCACGATCGTGCGTCGCAACCACCACTGTCGTACCGCGCGCGTTGATCTCGCGAAACAGATTCATGATCTCGAGTGACAGGTCGGGGTCGAGATTCCCGGTCGGCTCGTCGGCGAGAATGATCGCGGGATCGTTGACGAGCGCGCGGGCGATGGCAATCCGCTGCTGCTCGCCGCCGGAGAGTTCGAGGGGGAACGCATTCATCCGGTGCTGCAGTCCAACCCACTTGAGGACCTGAAAGGTCCGGCGCTGTTGCTGGGTTTCCGCCATGCCGAGGACGCGCGGCACGAACGAGACATTTTCGAGTACTGTTTTCGCCGGCAGCAGCTTGAAATCCTGGAACACGAAGCCGAGCGAGCGGCGGTAGCTTTGGACTTGACGCGCAGTCAGCGTCGAGAGATTGCGGCCGCCGACCATCAGTTGCCCTTCGGTCGGGACATCCTGCCGGAGCAGCAGACGAAGCAGTGTGGATTTTCCGGCGCCGCTCGGTCCAGTCAGGAAGACGAAGTCCCCTTTTTCGACGCGCAGCGAGAGATCGCGAAGCGCATAGACGCCACGCGCATATGTTTTCGAGACGTGATACGCCTCGATCACGCGGGATCCTTATCCAGCTCCCGGCGCACCAGCGTGTTTACCAGTGCAGGGTTCGCTTTCCCGGCCATCGACTTGATGACCTGGCCGACGAGAAATCCATAAGTCTGTTTCTTGCCGGCGCGGTACTGCTTCACGGCGTCCGCGTGCGCGGCCAATACTTTGCTGACCGCCGCCTGTACCGCGCTTTCGTCGTCGATCTGGGCGAGCCCTTCAGCGTCAACGATCTCGCGCGCCGATCGTCCGGACCCGTACATTTTCTCGAAGACCTGTTTGGCAGTCGGCCCGCTGATCGTGCCCGAGTCGACGAGGCGAATCAAGCCCGCGAGCGCGTCGGGCGTCAGTGGCACGTCTTCGATGCTGGTGCCCTCTTCGTTCATCTTGCGCGTCACATCTCCCATGATCCAGGTGCTGGCCGGCTTCGGATTGCCAGCGGCTGCCGCGGTGGCTTCGAAATACGCCGCCAGCTGATGCGTCTGGGTCAACAGCGCCGCATCGTACTCGGGCAACGCGTACTGGGCGACGAAGCGGCGACGGCGCGCGTCCGGCAGCTCCGGAAGTGTTCGCCTGAGATCCTCGACGATGGACGCATCGACCCTGAGCGGCGGCAAGTCCGGTTCCGGAAAATATCGATAGTCATGCGCTTCTTCCTTGCTGCGCATCGAGAACGTCCGGCCGGCGGCGGTATCCCACAATCGGGTTTCATGCTCGACCGTTCCGCCCGATTCGAGCACCGCGATCTGGCGCTCGATTTCGTGCTCGAGCGCGCGCTGCACATGACGGAAGGAGTTGAGGTTCTTGATCTCGGTCTTCACGCCGAACGGTTCACCGGGGCGGCGCACCGACACGTTTGCGTCGCATCGCAGGCTCCCCTCTTCCATGTTGCCGTCGGTCACACCCGTCGCCACCAGAATCGCCCGCATGCGGCTGAAGTACTCGCCTGCCTCCGCCCCCGATCGCACCTCCGGGTGGCTCACGATTTCGATCAGCGGCACGCCGCTGCGATTGAAATCGAGCGCCGTCATCCGGTCAGAATCCGGAAGCCCCTCATGGAGCGACTTGCCGGCGTCTTCCTCGAGGTGAACCCGGATGATTCCGATTCGCCGTGCCTCGCCGCCGGTCTCGAACTCGAGCGCGCCGTCGGTCGCCAGCGGCCGATCGTACTGGGAGATCTGGTATCCCTTCGGCAGATCCGGGTAAAAGTAGTTCTTCCGCGCAAAGATAGAGGTGGAGTGAACCGTGCACCCGAGCGCGAGCGCAGCCTTCACCGCGAGTTCCACGGCACGGCGATTCAGCACCGGCAGTGCGCCCGGCAGACCAAGACACACCGGACACGTGTTTTCGTTTGGCGCGCCGCCAAACTTCGTACTGCAGCCGCAGAACAACTTGCTCTCCGTCTGGAGCTGAGTGTGAATCTCGAGACCTATCACAGGCTCAAAGGGCATCAGGGTAAATGCTGAATGGTGAATGTTGAATGCTGATTGTAAACGATTGAATTCAGCAGTCACCATCAACATTCACATGCAGAATTCAGCATTCAGCATTTTCCGACCGTTTTTATCAGCTTACTAAACGCTTCGACGATGAGCGGGTCGAACTGGGTGCCGCTGCAGCGTTCGAGCTCGAGCCGCGCCTGCAGCGGGTCGATGGCGTCTCGGAATACGCGCGGGCGTGTCATCGTGTCGTAGGCATCGGCGACGCACACGATTCGCGCCCCGATCGACGCCTCCGACGCGCGGATGCCATGCGGATAGCCGAGTCCATCCATTCGCTCGTGGGCTTCGCGAATGATCGGCACCGCGGCACGCAGGTACGGCACCGTCGCGATCAGTTCGCTGCCGATCGCCGGGTGACGCCGCACAAGCAGGAGCTCTTCGACCGTCAACGGAGCCGGCTTGCGCAGAATCGCCTCCGGCAGTGCGAGCTTGCCGACATCGTGCAGCAAAGCGCCCCTCTCGATCGTTCCGAGCGCCTCATCCGGGAGACCCAGGATGCGGGCGATGCTGACCGCCATGGCCGCCACGCGGTAGCCGTGACCGTACATCTCGGGATCGGTCAGCGTCAGCATGGCAAACATCGAATCGACCATGCCATCGGTGTCGACGGAGATGCCGGCCAGTGCTTCGGTCACTCGTGAACGACGGATCGCCATCTCCTGCTCGAGCGACTCGCGCCATCGTCGCGCGTCCCACGCAGACTCGTGCCATTCCAGCCCACGCGTCACTGCCTCGCGCAAACGGTCGCGGCTGAGCGGCTTGGTCAGGTAGTCAATCACCCCTTGGCGAAGCGTCTTCACCGCAGGGGCAACATCCTGCACGCCAGTCGCCATGATCACGGCGGTCTCGGGATAGTCCTGACGAATCCGCTCAGCGAGCCAGAGGCCATCGTGTCCGGGCATCCGGATATCGCACAGGGCGACCGCCGGCGGCGACTCCTGCAGCCGGCCCAGCGCCTCTTCGGCGCTGCCGGCGGTCGTCACCTTGTAGCCACCGGATTCGAGCCAACGTGCCATCAGGCTGCGAACGCCGTTCTCGTCGTCGACGATGAGAACACTCGCAGGGCTAGTGCGAGGGGGGGGTGGGACCGGTGCTTCTTTCCGGGCGGTCATCGAACAATCCTCAGGCCGACCGGCTTCACGCGTCGACCATCACCGCGCTCTCACGACGGCGAGTGATGGTTTCCGAGAGATCGAGACGCTCCAACCGGCGATAGAGGGCGCGCCGGCTCAGGCCGAGCATCTTGGCCGCCGCCTTCTTGTTCCCGCCAGCCCGCAGCAGCGCGCGCTGAATGTGGTCGCGCTCGACCGTTGCCAGCAGATCCTTCTCGGCGACGTCGGTCGCCCCGGACCGGGCGGCGACATGTGCCGGCGGAGGCGCCATGTTGACCGCGAGCTCACGCTCCGAGATCAGGTCGGTGTCGACGAGGATGCACGCGCGCTCGATCACGTTGCGCAGTTCGCGCACGTTTCCTTCCCAGTAGCCGGCCGCAAGCAGCCGCTCGGCTGCTGCTGTCAGCCCCGCCACCGGCTTCTGCAGCCGCTCGCTTGTTTCCCTGACGAACGCCGCCGTCAGATATGGAATGTCCTCCCGCCGCTCACGGAGCGGTGGCAATCGCACTTCGACAACGTTCAGCCGATAGTACAAATCGCTGCGGAATCGCCCCGCCGCCACTTCGGCTCTCAGGTCGCGGTTCGTCGCGGCCAACACCATCACGTTCACGCGGCGGGTCTCGAGCGAGCCGACCCGGTTCATTTCTCCGGTCTCGAGCACGCGCAGGAGCTTGGCTTGCATCGATACCGGCAGCTCGCCGATTTCATCCAGGAATACCGTGCCGCCATCGGCCATCTCGAACAGCCCCGGCCTGTTCTCGGTCGCCCCGGTGAACGCGCCACGAACGTGCCCGAAGAGCTCGCTCTCGAACAAGGCCTCGACTACCGCGGAGCAGTTGACGGTCACAAACCTTCGATCGCGCCGCGGACCAGTCTGGTGAAAGGCTCGAGCGGCCAGCTCCTTGCCGGTACCGGTCTCACCGGTGACGAGCGCCGTCCGCACGTGCGGCGCAAGTCGGCGAATCACACCGAAGAGTTCCTGCATGGCCGGGCCACGGCCAATCATTCCGCAGAATTCGAGCCGGCGCGCGAGATCTCCTTCGATTGCCATCAGGCTTCGGCGCCGCTCGATGTCGTCACGAACATCGATCAGCAGCTGTTCGAGGCGCGCAAGGTCCAGCGGCTTGCTCAGGTAATCTGTCGCTCCCGCCTTGATCGCGTCGACCGCCGATTCGACGCTGGCGTAGCCGGTCATCAACACCGTCTGGCAGCGAGCATCGAGATCCGCGATCGCGCGAATCACGTCGAGCCCGCCAAGATCGGGCATGCGCAAATCGACCAGCGCCACGTCGGCGTGCCTGGTCCCGAGCTGCGCGAGCGCCTGCAATCCTCCGTTGCACGCCACCACCTCAAACCCGGCACGTCGGGCCAGACGCCCCACGACCTCGAGAATCCCCTCCTCGTCATCCACGACAACGAGCACAGGCGGCTGGGGCGTCATACATACTCCTTGGCGATCGCGCGGACCGCCGATCGAATAGCGCGCAGCTGAAATGGCGGCGAGATCACGGCGCTCGCGTGTTCACGGCCAAAGCGCTCGACCTCACCGTCCTCGGCCGAGATCGACACCAACACGAGCGGCAGCCCACGCTCTTCACTCGCCGCCTCCCAGCCGGGCAAGTCGGTAGCAACGATGCCGCGATCGACGAATGCCGCGTGCAAATTGCGGCGACGGCAGATCTCGAGCGCTTCGGCGCTCGATCCCGTCGTGACGATGTTCGAGCCCCACGCGGCGACCGCCGCCGCAAGGTAGTCCCGCTCGCCCTGCTCGGCGTGGGCGATCAGAATCGGCTCGCCCGCGCGCACCTTGTCAACGCACGCCGGCAACAGGATCGAGAACGTCGTCCCCGAATTGACGACGCTTTCCACCGTGATCTGTCCGCCATGATCGCGGACGATGCCGTAGCAGATGCTCAGGCCGAGGCCCGTGCCTTCGCCGACGTCACGAGTCGTGAAGAACGGATCGAAGATTCGTGAGAGGTTCGCCCGATCGATTCCATGCCCGCTGTCTTTGATGAACAGTTCGACTGCCCCGGCATTCTCGTCAAACCGCGCGCCGACCTGCAGCCGCTTGGTTGGACGGGCGCGCATGGCTTGTTCGGCGTTCAGGACGAGATTCAGCAGCGCCTGCTGCAGCTGGCTGCCGTCAGCCACGACCGGTGGCAGCGCCGGCTGGAATTCAGTAATCAGCTCGATGCCATTCAACCGAAGCTCGTACGATCGGAGCGCCATGACCCGACTGAACAGATCCGCGACGTCCTGCGGCGCACGCTCCGCCGCCTGCCGTCGTGCAAACGCGAGCAGGTTGCGAACGATCTTGGCCGCCCGTTCGGATTCTTCGGCGATTCGGCGCAAGTCCTGCCCGAGTTCCGCGGCCGTACGCATTTCGCCCGGCGTATCGAGCTCGTCCTCGAGCAGCTGCGCGTAGCCGATGACGCTCGTCAGCGGATTGTTCAGTTCGTGCGCAACGCCGGCCACGAGCTGTCCGATCGCCGACAGCTTCTCTGCCTGTAGCAGCTGCGCCTGTGTCGACTTGAGCCGATCCAAGGCCGCCATGGATCGACCATTGGCCAGCGCCAGTTCATCGCTCATCTGCTGCAGGCGCCGCTTGCTGCGGATGTCTTCGGTCACGTTCTTCGCGACCTGCACGACCGAGGCGCCATTGCGGCCGTCGACCACGGGAAAGGTGGTGACGCTGAAGATTTGCCCGTCGGCAAGCGTGACCTCTGTCTGGCTCGCATCCTGCGACATCGCTCGTGCGACCACACAGTTATCGGGGCTGTCACTGCAGAAGCCGACGTCGGCACACGTCGCGCCTCGAAGCGTGGTGACATCGCGGCCCAGGTGATTGGCCAGCGCCCGATTGCCGCGCAAGAGCGAGCCGCTGCTATCGAACACCGCGATGGGATCGGCAATCGCGTCGAACGTCTGTTCCCAGTCACGCTTTCCGCGGCGAACGAAATCGTGCAGACGCGCGTTCTGAACGGCGACGCCGATCTGTCCGGCGATGACGCCGAGCAGACGCTGATCGGCCGGTTCGAATCGCCCCGGGATCTCGGCGCCAACCGTCATCGTGCCGAGCAGCTCGTCGCCGCCGAGAATGGGAACGGTCAACGTGCTCAACGCCGCCATTCCCTGGTTCTCGTCGCTCGGCAGCAGTGTGCGCAAGTCGTCGACCACCAGCGGCATCCGTGTTCGAATGACTCGTTCGCTCGGCGGCAGCCCGTGGCGATTCAGGCGCGCCCACACGTCCTGCATCGCCGGCGGCCCGACGAACGCTTTCTCGATGAAGAGCCCGGTCGTTTCTTCCTTCAAGCGGATCGACCCGCCGAGCACGCCAAGGGCACGGACCGTACACTGCAGCGCACCGGCGAGCACGTCGTCGAGCTCGAGCGAGCGGGCGATCCCGTCGGCAATCTGGTTGATCGTCTGCAGCTCCCAGACGAGGCGGCGGTTATCGAGGTTCATCCGCCGGCGCTCGAGCGCACGTTCGATCGTGGTGAAGAGCTGATCGATGTCGAACGGCTTCTGGACAAACGCGAACGCCGACAATTCGTAAGAATGAATCGCCGACGCCAATGAGGTGCCCGCCGACAGGACCACGATTTCGGCGTCGGGCGTCTGTTCCTTGATCCGGCGGATCACATCGAAGCCGGACTCGCCGCCGAGCGCGAGATCGACCAAGGCCACATCGAACTCACCACGCGCGAGCGCCCGGTTGACCGCCGCCAACGACGTCGCGCAGTCCACCCGATAGCCTCGCGCCACCGCGACCGCGTCGAACATCCGGGTCACAGGATCGTCGTTGTCGACGACCAGAAGCGAAACGGGACGAATGGGCATGGACGTGATTCCTTGACGCTTTGTGCGCGAACCGTGCGCGGGCCGAGCGGTCGATGTGGCAAGAGCCGCGCCGCCGCCGCGCAAGTTGTGCGGTCGGCGACAAGTCACTGAGTACGCGGGCGTTCGCGGAAATCAGCGTGGTTCGAGTTTTCGTGGAGGCTTATGGACGTTTCGCCGGCGAAACGCGCACGTGTTTCAATCGTGAAACATTCGCGATTCGCGGTTCGCAATTCGCGGTTCGCAATTCGCGGTTCGTTGGTTCGTTGGTTCGTTGGTTCGTTGGTTCGTTGGTTCGTGGTTCGTTGGTTCGTTGGTTCGTGGTTCGTGGTTCGTTGGTTCGCAGACGCCCGTAGCGCGCAGACGCCCGTACCGCGCAGCTTTAGCTGCGCGTCGGTGAAAGCGCCGCGGACGGATGCTGGACTCCGGAAACTGAAAACTGAAAACTGCGCTGGAAGCTGACGACTGGAAACTGAAACTGGAAACTGAAACTGGAAAC
>JBPYFA010000089.1:0-4917 GCA_051986585.1 Vicinamibacterales bacterium
AATGCCGTCCCGTCGATCTGCTTGATGGTTCGGAGCCAGTGAATCTTGATGCCTTCCTCGATCGCCTCGTCCGCTTCGAAGGAGTGCGCAGGCATCTGCTCGCGGGTGCGGCGGTAGATGATCAGCGGTACGGCGCCGAGACGGCGCGCCGTCCGGGCGGCGTCCATGGCGGTGTTCCCGCCGCCATAAATCACGACGCGACGGCCGATTTTTGGCCGCTCGCCATCGGTTTCTACACGCTTCAGGAATTGCAGCGCATCGTAGATCTTTCCGGCGTCGCGCGCCGGGATTTCCTGGCGGCGGCTCAAGTGGGCGCCGACCGCGACGAACACCGCGTCGAATCGCCCGGCGGCTTTCTCCAGGAGAAGATCCTCGACCTTGTGATTCAGAACGATCTCGACGCCGAGATCCTGAATGCGTTTGATTTCAGCATCGAGCACTTCACGCGGCAGGCGGTACTTGGGGATGCCGAAATGCATCATGCCGCCGGCCATCGGGCCAGCTTCATGGATGACGACCACATGGCCGAGCAGCGCAAGATGCCATGCGGCCGCGAGGCCGCTCGGACCGGCGCCAATCACGAGCACTCGCTTGCCGGACTTCGGAGCCTGCGATTGCACCCTCCAACCGTTTGCCAGCGCTTCGTCGCCGAGAAAACGCTCCACCGCATGAATGCTCACGCTGTCGTCGACATCCCGGCGATTGCACGAGTCCTCGCACGGGTGATAGCAGACGCGCCCGTGCACGGCGGGCAGGGGGTTATCTCGAACGATGATTTCCCAGGCTTCTCGAAAGCGGCCGGCCTGCGCTTCGGCCAGCCAGGCCTGGACGTTTTCGCCGGCAGGGCACGCCGAATTGCACGGCGGCAATCGATCGACGTATCGGGGCCGCTTCGTGCGGACCGGCGGGTGATGACGGATTGAATCGCGAGCGTCGACGTTCGGCACGGGACGCCTCCCTGCTGTCCTGTGCAAGCGTGAATGCGCCTGCATCACAGGCGATGGTTCTTACGCGCAGTGGAGCAACAAGCAAGCCACGAAGAATGTGCAGGCCGATTCACAGCGGCAGCAGGAGGTGCCGAATTTCCGGCACTCACTTCCGGTTCTACCAGGTTCGTGTCAGCGGGTCGTCAACATCGTCTTCCAAGCGGTTTCGGCTGTGTCGAGCGACACACCGACGGTTGTGGCGAAATGCTGCTGGATAGTGGCGAGGCCGTCGTCGCGCCCGCTGACGCGAAAGAACTCCAGTAGCCGCGCGGTGCCGTAGGTATCCATCACAAATCGCATAAACGAGCCAGCCTCGCGATAGCTGAGCACGTCGTCGGAAATGGCGCGGAAGTCGGTGGTCGTGACCACGCGATCCAACGGCAGCACGAGCGTGCCGGACTGCAGGTATTGCTGACAGGCCTGGTGCACAGATACGCCATTGAATACCGATTCGAAGTGACCCGCCGGCGGATCAGTCTGCAACGCGACGGCGATGCCTTCGTTGAAGAAATCAGACGGCCGCCCGACCAGCGACGTGTAGATATGGACGAGTTCGTGGTTGTCGGTTGGCCAGAGCGTGTGGATTTCGAAGGTGGCAGGATCGGCAAAGCCGTTGGTGTTGTACTTTCCGGTGTGGTCGCCCATGTCCTGCCGGGTTTGGTACTTGGAGTAATCGATCTTTCGCGACATCTGGAGGCCGAGCCTGGCAGTGGCCCAGCCGTGATATGCCTCCTGCCAGTTCGTGTCGACGCTGTCGTTAGGAGCGGAATGAAATCGGAAGCTCGCGCTTTCGGCTGTCACCGGAAGCGGCGTCTGCTGCGGAGAGGTTGGAGCTCCGGATCCGCCGCAGGCAGACAGCGCCATCACCACAGAAGCGGCCAGCCACCGATACCTGGCACGAAGCTGCATACGCCCTCTGAGTAAGGGAGCTGCGGCGCCGTTCAGCGGCACTCTGCAGAACGTCTCGCACCCAGTAGAACCTTGATGAACCCACCGAACCTAGCAGAACCCGGCAGAACCTCGTAGAACCTCGTAGAACCCTGAACTACACAGCTCCAACCAATTCACCCGGCTCGAACTCCGGCTCCAAGGCTTCGGATGGAAGGTTCGCAATCTCGGCTGCCGCGTTTCGCCGTTGATCGACCAAGGTATCCCCGACGACCTGGCCATCGCGGAACTTGATGACACGCGTGCCGTGCTCCGCGATGTCCGCCTCATGCGTGACGAGAACGATCGTCAGGCTCCGCTCGGCATTGAGCCGTTGAAAGATGCTCATCACCTCGATGCTCGTGCGGGTGTCGAGATTCCCGGTCGGTTCATCCGCCAGGAGGAGCACCGGGTTGGTCACCAGCGCGCGTGCAATTGCCACCCGCTGCTGCTGGCCGCCGGACATCTGACTGCGTTCATGATGCATCCGGTCGCCAAGGCCGACGGCCTCCAGCGCTGCTGCCGCACGGGCCTTGCGTTCGGCCGCAGGTATCCTGCCGGCGTAGAGCAACGGCAACTCGACGTTGTCCAACGCCGTCGTTCGCGGCAGCAGATTGAAGCCCTGGAACACGAATCCGATTTCGTGGTTCCGCACGTATGCGAGCTGATCGCGGGAGAACCGCGACACGTCCCGTCCGTTCAGGAAGTACTGGCCGCTGGTGGGTCGATCAAGACAGCCGAGCACGTGCATCAGCGTCGACTTGCCTGACCCCGATGGTCCAGTGAGCGCGATGAATTCCCCCGCACTGGCATCGATTGACACGCCGCGCAGCGCGCGCACGGCGACATCGCCAACGACATAGGTCTTGGTGAGATTGCGGACGCTGATGACTAAAGAACTCATGCGATCGGCGCGACTGCCGGATTTCCGGCAGAACCGGCTCCTCCCGACCGATGCGGAGCAAACCGGGTGCCTTGACCTTGCGGTGTTAGAGGCGAGGGCGGATCCGTCTGGGGCTGTAGCTTCCGCTCAGGCGGAAGATCCATCATCTGCTTTTCTGTAGCTTCCGCCTTCAGGCGGAAGATCCATGATTTGCTTTCTGTGGCTTCCGCCTTCAGGCGGAAGATCAGCCCTATCCCGCCGAGAATGCACCGACCGCAGCGACGGCGAGGTCCGGACGATCGCTGATCAGGGCATCGACACCCCATTCGAGCAGCCGGCGCATGTCGGCGGGATTATTCACGGTCCACACCTTCACCTTCAGTCCGGCGCGGTGTGCGTGCCTGATGAAGTTGCGAGAGACGATCCGCGTCGGGCCCGAGCGCTCCGGCACCTGAAACTCGCGGTACGCCTCCTTGCCGAGCGGCCATCGCACCCAGGATCGATACAACGCGAGGCGCACCTCTTCGCGCGAGGCGCCGGTCGGAATGTGTGGCTCCAGACGGCGCGCGGTGCGCAGCACACGCCACCCGAACGATCCAAACGCCACACGATCACTGGCCCCTTCCGCACGGACGTCGGCGATCGCACGCTCGGCGAGTTCCGGATCGTTGGTCTTCAGTTCGATGATCAGCGACACGCCCGGGTACCGCGACAACACCTGACGGAGCCGCGGAACGCCATGGCCCTGGCCGCGATAGGGGAACGGGCCATCGGTGCCGGGCTGGCGCCGGGCGTCGGCCGGCGTGAACCAGTGGCCGGCGTCTACTCGGGCGAGCTCGTCCGCGGTGAAGGACGACACGTTGCCGACCCCGTTGGTCGTGCGCTCGAGCGTCGCGTCGTGATGGATGACGACGATGCCGTCCCGCGAGAGCCGGACGTCGAATTCGAGCCCATCGGCACCGAGCGAGAGACCGTAGTCGAACGAAGCAATGGTGTTCTCAGGGCGAAGCGCCGCCCCACCCCGGTGGGCGTAAACGAGAGGACGCAAGGGGCAATCTTAGTTGAATTGGTCAATTCGTGAGTTGGCGGAGCGCTGCATTCCTGAACTGGTGAATTAGCGAATTGGTGAATTCGGCTCAAAAGCCGCGTCAAGGTCAGTTCGCGGCCAATTCACCGATTCACCAATTCACCAATTTTCAGTAAGATTCCCTATGACCTCGGAACTCCCCACTACGCTCGGCGCATTGCGCGCGGCGGTCGACGCGGGCCGTCTTTCGCGACGATCCGTCAGAGACGAAATTCGCGAAAACCTGATCACGCGCCTGCGGACGAAGCAGGCGATTTTTCCCGGCATCATCGGCTACGACGAAACCGTGGTGCCGCAGATCGTCAACGCGGTCCTGTCGCGCCACAACTTCATCCTGCTCGGCCTTCGCGGGCAGGCGAAGAGTCGCATCCTGCGGGCCCTGACGGATCTGCTGGACCCGCTCATCCCCGTGATTCCGGGATGCGAGATTCACGACGATCCGCTCGCGCCGCTGTGTTCGGCGTGTCGAGCGCGCATCCGCACGGAAGGCGACGCCCTGCCGATTGCGTGGCTGCCGCGCGACGACCGGTTCGTCGAGAAGCTGGCCACGCCGGACGTCACGATTGCCGACATGATCGGCGACCTGGATCCGATCAAGGCAGCCCGCGCATCGCTGCAGCTCTCCGACGAGCTGACGATGCACTATGGGTTGCTCCCTCGAGCGAACCGCGGCATCTTCGCAATCAACGAGCTGCCCGACCTCGCCGGGAAGATTCAGGTCGGCCTGTTCAACATCCTTCAGGAAGGGGATGTCCAGATCAAAGGCTATCCGGTGCGCCTCCGGCTCGATGTCCTGCTCGTGTTCAGTGCCAATCCGGAAGACTACACGGCCCGCGGCAAGATCATCACCCCGTTGAAGGATCGCATCGGTTCCGAGGTGCGGACGCACTATCCCGCCACTCGACATCATGCGATGGCGATCACCGCGCAGGAGGCCTGGCTGCACCGCGGCAAGAAGCCGGTCGAGATACCGGATTTCGTGCGCGAAGTCGTCGAGGAAGTCGCGTTTCAGGCGCGGCAGGATTCGAAGATCG
>JBPYFA010000090.1:0-4392 GCA_051986585.1 Vicinamibacterales bacterium
CGGGACAATCTCATCGTGGACGCGTGAGCCGGGCCGCGCCGCCGCCTCGGGACCGAGACCGATGCCCACCGCCTTGATTGCAGGAATTGACATCATCGCCTGCGCGAAACGGCCGTCGAGCTTGCGATCCCACTGGACGTAGCTCCCGAGGCCGATCGGAACGCCGGTGGCGATCACCTCGAACCCGCCGCCTTTGGTGTCCCCCGCGTCGCGCGCGCGATCGATCTCCTCGATCATCTGGCGCTCGAGCGTCGGGTCGACACAACGTAACGGAGCGTCGGGACTCAACGCCGCCGCCTCCTCGAAACTCACCACTCGGCTTTCGGGCAGCCGTACCTGACCGATCGAGAAGACATGGCTGGCAATTCGAATGCCGGCGCGCCCAAGCAGCTGACGCGCGACGGCTCCAGCCGCCACACGCGCCGCCGTCTCCCGCGCACTCGCGCGCTCCAGGATGTCGCGGACGTCGGTGCGGCCATACTTTGCCACGCCGGCGAGATCGGCATGGCCGGGCCTCGGCCGCGTCACGGGGGCGCGACGCGCGCCACCCGCGTCCGGTGCCGGCTCGGTCGTGGTCCGCATCGTGTGCTGCCAATTGACCCAGTCGCGGTTCTCGATCGACATCGCGATCGGGCCGCCGATGGTCTCTCCCGCGCGTACCCCGGAGAGAATTTCCGCGCGATCGGATTCGATTGCCATCCGTCGACCACGGCCGTAGCCGCCCTGCCTGCGTTTGAGATCGGCGGCGATGGCGTCGGTGTCGATCGAGAGCCCTGCAGGGATGCCTTCGAGGATCACGATCAGCGCACGACCGTGAGATTCACCAGCGGTGAGAAAACGCACCATTGAAGGCCCAATTGTATACGAAGTTTCTGCAGCATCCGGACGTGCGCGGTGTGATTTGCCGGGCAAATTCATCGCCGATCGGCCGGGCGGCGCTCTTGCAACACGGCAGCACGCATGATCCGCGTGGTCGCCGATCGCTTCGTCCGTTCGACCAGCGCCTGGATCGATCTCGCCACCGGACTGTCTATGCGCTTGCGCGTCGTCGTCCACGCGACGACGTCTGCGCAACTGGAGTGGGACATGCGCTGTTCGACGATCGCGCGACTCCGGCACCCGCTGCTGAACCGTTTGATGGACTACGGATCGATTGGCGAGAACCGATTTTTCGAGGCCTACTCACGTGACGCTCCGCTTCGATTGCCCGCCGCCACCGCGGATCGATTCAGCGGGCATGCCATGCGCTTTCTGCTGGCACATGGCATCACCCTCGAGAACGGCGAAATAGAAGCGTTTCTCCGTCCGATCGAACGATGCCGGACACTTTCCGGTCGGCCGATCGGCGTCGTCCTGCAGCATCGGCCGATCTACGAGACCATCGGCGATGCGTTGTCAGCGAACTGGCCACCGGGACCTTCGGTGATCGCGATTGATGGGCCTCGTGGATCGGGTGTGCGCACGCTACGTCTGATGGCCGCGCGTGCGGCGCGCTTGCACGGATACGCTCCCGTCGACGCCGCGATGTTCCGCGTCTTTCCTTGGCTGGGCGAGCACCTGGCGGCGCAGCACGTCTGTCTGCTGGCGGATGCGAACTCCATGAGCGACGAGATCTTCAGATCCCTGCTGGTGCAGCTTGGAACGCAGGGCGCGCGTCGCCACGTCGTGTTGCTGTTCGGAGGCCCGAGATCGCCTGACTGGTCGAAGCGCGTCGGCCTCGAGCGAATGGGAGTCGCCACCATGACCGGAATGGTATTCGTCGATCGCGAACAGGGCCCAACCGCCGATGAAGCGCTCACCGCTGCAAGACTGGCGGACGGCCGCCCCGGGCAATGTATCGATCGGCTCGGCGCGGGGACGTACCCACCGGGTCGACAACGCGTCGACACCGTGCACGAAACTCCGCTGGCCTACGGCGAATCGGGCCCGGTCGCTGCGATTCGCTCGCACCGCGTGCAGGAACATCGGGTGGGTGCGATGCTCACGCGATCACTTAATCGAGGCGAAGCGCTCGTTCGGCGAGGACGGCATCTCGCGGCCGAGCGCGTGTGGTCGAGGGCGATTCGTGTGCTCGAGGGAAGAGGAGCCACACAAGCCGCCGCGGAAGTCTCGCTTCGCCTGGGTTTTCTTGCGCTCGAGCGTGGACACATCGAACGCGCGGCGTGCGCGTTCGAAGCGGCGCGCAAGGCTAGTCCGGTTGTCGCCGCACGCGCGGCGGTCGGTCTCGGACTCGCCTGGACCGACAATGGCCGGCTGGCGGATGCGGAAGCGATTCTGCGGACCGCCATCATTACCGGCGACCCTCCGGTCAAACTGCAGGCCGCGTGCGCCCTGGCGAGATGCCTGCATTGGATGAGTCGCTGCGATGAGGCGGCGCTCGTTCTCGATGCAGCTCCGACGGTCGCGGAATCACCTGATCTGATTCGCATGATGTCGCGGCGCGCCAGACTGCAACTCGGGGAAGGACAGATTCCGCTCGCCGTTCGAACCGCCAGGTCCGCAGTCGATCTGGCGACCGAGATGAACGCCCTGGCGGCACTGACGACCGCCCATCGGACCCTTGCAATCGCGCTCGCATCGGCAGGAGACGAGCTCGGCGCGGCGGTGAGTATCCGCCATGGATTGGTGGCGGCGGCCCGCGCGCGTCTGCCGCTCGCCGCCGCCCGCTTGCGCCTGACGCTCGCCGACATTCACGGGCGCACGGGCCATAACCACGCGCGCCGTCTCGCAAAGCGCATCGTCGCACCGAAATATCCACCGCTTCTGCGTGCGTTTGCCCGGGCCGTGCTCACGCGGCTCGATAACCGGCGCAGCGATCCGTCGCTCGACGCGTTCATCGCCTCCAGTGGAGCCGTCCTGCTTGAGCGGCCATCGATCGCCACCATCGCGAACCCGGTTGCCGACCTGGAGTCGTTTCTGGATCTGGGTCATACAGCACCGGACGACCATACGGCCATCGAACGAATCGCGCAGTCGCTGCACACACAGCTGCGCGCCGCGTCCGTCGTAGTCGTTGCGGCCACACCTGATCGGCGGATCCTGTCGGTGGCGGGCCGGCCATGGCATGGCGATCCGCACGTCGCCTGGCGGGCGGCGGGCGCCGGAACGGCCATGCGCATCGATCCCTCATCTGAACCCGCAGAGGCCGCTGAGCCTATCCGGTACTGCGGCGAAGTGATCGGCGCAATCGGCCTGCGATGGACGGCCGGCGTCGCCGTCGACCCTGCGAGAGCGGCTTCTATCGCGCGCGTCGCGTCGCTCGCGCTCGCACCCAGTGTTCGCGCGCTCGCCGATCGGGCCCACATTCCATCCGGGCCTCAGTCCCCCGACGATCTGCTCGGCGAGAGCGACGCGGCAAGAGCCTTGCGCGAGTCGATCGCCAAAGCGGCGCGGGCGCCGTATCCGGTCTTGATCCAGGGGGAGAGCGGCTCCGGGAAGGAACTCGTCGCCCGCGCCATCCATCGCTTGGGATCCCGTCGGGAACGCAGGTTCTGCGCGCTGAACTGCGCAGCGCTCTCCGACGAGCTGGTGGAGGCCGAGCTCTTCGGACACACGCGAGGAGCATTTACGGGAGCCGTCGGCGATCGCGCTGGCCTGTTCGAGGACGCCGATGGCGGGACCCTCTTTCTCGACGAGATCGGGGAACTCTCCGCACGGGCGCAGGCGAAACTGCTTCGCGTGCTCCAGGACGGTGAAGTGCGTCGTGTTGGCGAGAGTGTGTCGCGTCGTGTCGACGTCCGAATCGTTGCCGCGACCAACCGACGTCTCGAGCAGGAAGCGGCGGCAGGCCGCTTCCGCGCGGACCTGCGCTTCCGCCTCGACGTTGTCCGGATCGAGGTGCCGCCGCTGCGAGACCGCGCGAGCGATGTGCCGCTCCTCGCGTCGCGCTTCTGGCACGAGGCCGCCGGTCGGGTCGGCTCGAAAGCGACGCTGGCGCCCGACGCCGTCGCCGCGCTCGCCAGATACGAGTGGCCGGGAAATGTCCGCGAGCTGCAGAATGTGATCGCCTGGGTGGCCGTTCAGTCGCCTCGGCGCGGTCGGATCGGTCCTTCGTCGCTGCCAGCGCACGTCGCTCAGGCGAATGTGCCCGTGGACACGACGTTTGAAGCCGCGCGCCAGGAATTCGAGCGCCGGTTCGTCAAAGCAGCGTTGGCCAACGCCGACGGTCAACGCGCGCGTGCGGCCCGGATGTTGGGCATCACCCGTCAAGGGCTGGCAAAGATGATGCGCCGATTGGGAATCGAGTAAGAGCGGTCACCTTCCAGCTACCAGCGACCAGCCCGTATCGGCGTTGTATAGTTTCGTCAGCCGCTGACTCGAACCAGGAGCCCAAGAACTCGAAACTGCAACTGGGAACCGGAAACTGGAAACCGGGAACTGGTAACTGGAAAC
>JBPYFA010000091.1:0-28427 GCA_051986585.1 Vicinamibacterales bacterium
TGAGCTCGCTTGCGAACATGAGGCCGCGCGCGCCTTCGCTATAGAAGAGCGGCTTTTCACCGAAGCGATCGCGCGCGAGCAGCAGCGTGCGCTTGCGCGTGTCCCACAGCGCGATGCCGAACATGCCGCGAAGCCGCTTGAACGCGTCCTGACCCCACTCCTCATACGCGTGGACGATTGTCTCCGTGTCGCTCTGCGTGTAGAAGCGGTGGCCCCGCGCGCTCAGATCCGCGCGCAGCTCTGCGTAATTGTAGATTTCGCCGTTGAATACCACCCAGATGGTGGAATCCTCGTTGTGGATCGGCTGCTGACCGGTCGCCAGATCGATGATCGACAGCCGTCGCATTCCCAGCGCCGCCCCTGGCATCAGGCGGCGGCCCTCATCGTCTGGTCCGCGATGACGAATCGCTGCGCACATGGCGCTGAGGAGCGCCGAGTCGCGTCCCGCGGCATCGCTCGACGCTCGCCGTCCGCGCGCAATGTCTGTGTCGGCAAAACCGGCTATTCCACACATAGGGTTCGTTCCGTTACGCCGCTGCTTGAGTGGCCGTTCTGGCCGATCCGAGCCAAAGCGTGGCGATCGAGATGCAAGTCTGCCGCCGAGGTGAGCGGCGCCAGACGGAACGGACGAGGCCCGTCCCATGCCGCCCGCGTGCAATCGATCAGAATCAGCGATGCCGGCTCGAGAACAGGCGTCAGCCGCAGCAACGCCATCCTGGCGTCGGTGTGAAACATGTGTCCGTTCACTTCGAGACGTTGCATTGCGGAACGTGGCGGTTGAGCTGCATCCGGAAACTCGGTCGAAAACAGAGCGACGAAGCGGTCCTGTCCGTTCGTTCCGAGCGCGGCCATGTGATGTCTTGCGTCGTCTCGCTCGGTGCTGACCTCAATTCTCTGGAGCGAAAGCCTTCGGCCTGGATCCTGTGGCGCGATGGCGGTGAGAACCGATAGCGGCGCATCGCCGGTTTGTGTCAGTTCGAGCGTCAGGGCTGGCAAGCATTGGCCGTACTCCGGCGCCGTCCAGCCGAAAGGGTCGCCCACACAGGACGTCAGTGTGGTTCCGGTCGACGCCACGCCTACTTCGCGGCCATCGGGTTGATGCACGGACGCACTCTGACGGTCCACCGATGCGAGGTGCCAGGCCGAATCGAAATGCCAGCGGACTGCCAGTTGGTGGGTTCCCTGCCCAAGCAGATGATCCGCAATCAGCCACAGGTCCGAGTCGTCTCTCAAGACGGCGCGCCTGTGCAACGCCGGCAGGTAGCCGTCGTGTTCTCCTTCAATCGCGTCGAAGTTGCGGGTGTTGCGCCAGAGCCGCACGGTCGCATTCGCGACCGAACGCCAATGAAAGGGAGACGCCGGAGTCGATTGCTGGAGGCCATCGACCGTCATGGTGTTGTGCATCGCGGTCGAGCGGAACAGATCCCGCCGTTCACGATCCATCGTGTATGTCGAGGTGCCGGGATCGACCAGAACGGGGCGGCCCCCAATCGACATCACCAATGCGAGCGCGTCGGCGTGAGCATGGCCGCCATTCAGAAAGCCGTGTGGGCCAACATCGAGAATCACGCGGCTCAGGCGCGACCGCATCACTGCGTACCCGGTATCGGGGAAGAGCCGTGACTCGCAGGGAACCGACCGATTCGGCCAGCGCAATTGGGTGCGGTCCCCGCCGAGCATCCAGAGCGTTTCTTCCTGCGGGTCGACAATCGCCAGTTCCGGACGCTGAAGGACCGAGGCGGCCAGCGCCAGGGAATCGCCGACATCGGCCGGCCGTCGGTCGCAGATTGGAAATAGCAAACCGCCGTCGTCGTCGCCAATTGTCGGGAGACGGGCGTTGTCGTCGGCAAGCGCCCGGCAGAATGTCGCCAATCGTGAGGTGACATCAGCAAAGAGAGCCGCGTCGCGATCTCCGGTGAGCCGCGCGATTGTGAGTGCGAGCAAGTAGAAATCAAGCGCGTAGCGGTGGTAGTGAGTCGAGCGTTCCGCGTGTCCACCGTCACGGCAGATCTGCCGTCGCGCTTCATCTTGCAGGATCCTGCGACCGGTAGCTTCCCAGCGGCCAGAATTGACAAGTTCGGGGAGTACGCGACCCGCGGTGTAAAGTGCCAGACCTTCCCCGAGAAGATGGGTGTTCGGACTGAAGTACGTCGAAAGATGTCGCTCGATATGGTTGAGCTGTTCGTCGAGCCCAAGAAGCAGATCAATCACCCACGATGGATCGGCCGATTCCGGGCTGAGTTCGGGTTCGGTCGCGACGAAGAAGTGGAGGCTCCAAATCCAGGAGAGAGCCCGAAACCCGAGTTCGAGCATGCTCGCCCAGTTGATTCCAATCAGTGGCGGGTTGGTTCTCAACCAGCTCGCGAGTTCCTGGCGGAACCGGTCGGCATACCGGCGGTCGTCAGTGAGCCACGCGGCACGTCCGAGCATCAGCCAATGCTGATGCCGATTCAGCTCCCAGATGATCTTGTGATCCCCGAAGACCGGATCGAGATACGGAATCGACCCCCAGAACTGGCGTGGCGCACGGCGGCCGTGAACAGGGTCGAGATGCCAATCGACCTCACCCGATGGGGCGAAGCACAGCTCTTCATAGCCGAGCAGGTGCCGTTTTCCTTCGAGCAGCCGATCGGCAACCCGTCGAGCTTCAGCAGCTGCCGCAGGAAATTGTTCGAGTATCGCTTCAGTAATCTCTTGACGCCGTGATGGATCGACTGGAAACCGTGCTTTCCTCGAGGAGAAGTGCTGTCGCAACAGGTCCCCGGCGGTCCGCCAGTTCTGATCGCGCAACGCGGCCCGCACTTCGGACCTGTGCGGGAGCGCGGACGACAACCTCGAGCTCAGCAGTTCTCGGTTCCACGTACTTGGACCGAGGGCCGACTGCATTCTTTCAACGCTGGTTCGAGCACGTTCGCGGCTACGAAACCAGAGTTCGGTCGGCGCCATCGTCACGATGCTCCGAAGAAGGCGTGTCACGAGATGGCGCTCGAGGTGGATCGCAGAGGATGGCTCAGCCGCAGCAACGTAATGATCAGCACGTCGATGTAATCTCGCCTGCACAAATGCAAGAGTTCATCCAGCAGAGTTCGGGTGTTCGCATTCCGTACAAAAAATGCTGAGCATGGCCCTGATGGTGGATCGCATGAGTCGTTGGCATCCAAAAACACAACTGAGCCGTATCCGTTTACCTGCTTGGCGACTTACCCAAAATGTTCAGAAATTCTTCGATTTGTGTGTCTCAATCCTAGTCAGCGTGTAAGTTCTTCTTTTTTTAGTGTCCAGATGTCATCAAAATGCACATCTCCTCAGAAACATCCACTGTTCGCATAACATTCACAGCTGTTTTGTGAGTGGCAGGTACTTTGCGGCGTCGCCCGAGACGCTCGATCAGCGTGCTCCCCTAGACCCTTGGGTAGTCGAGTGCCCACTCTGGTGCGCGAACTGGAGTTGCGGGCAGTCGTGGGCCATCACGCTCCAAGGCACTCACAGCTGATCTGAGCCAATCCGAAAAACTTGTCGGCGAGCTGACGTGGAGGTCAGATGAGTGTACGTCTGTGTTCCGTCCCCGAGTGCCGTGGCGACCGCCGTGGTCTTTTCCGATCTTGGTCCGCTGCGCTCGCTGTGATTGTGGCGTTCTGGTTTGCGTACGTACCGAGCGCCGCTGCACAGACGTCGCTGCCCGGAACCATACAAGCCGAAGACTTCGACAATGGAGCCAGCAGCGTCGCCTACTGGGACAGCACCGTCGGGAATACCGGTGGTCAATATCGTTCGACCAACGTTGACATCGAAGCGTGCACAGAAGGGGGTTACGACGTAGGTTGGACGTACCCGGGTGAGTGGTTGAATTACACAGTCAACCTCGCTTCGTCGGGAACCTACACCGTGGCGTTTCGGGTCGCGTCCGCCAACGGTGGCAGCCTCCATCTCGAAATCAACGGCCAGAATGTCAGCGGCTTGTTTACCGTCAATCCCACGGGTGGATGGCAGTCGTGGACGACGGTTCAGAAGTCAGTCGCGCTCTCGGGTGGCACCCAGGTGATGCGCATCGTGTTCGACTCGGGAAGCGTGAACGTGAACTGGTTCAGCGTCACGGGCGGATCGGGCTCCGGAGGTGGATCCGCGAAAGCCATTCCAGGGACGATCCAGGCTGAGGACTTCGATGCCGGCCCAAACGGGACGGCCTATCACGACACGACATCGGGCAACGCCGGTGGCCAATATCGTTCAACCGATGTCGATATCGAAGGCGCCAGCGAAGGCGGATACGACGTTGGCTGGACGGCGGCCGGCGAGTGGCTGAATTACACCGTGAACGTCGCCTCGGCGGGCAGCTACACGCTTGACTTGCGCGTCGCAACCGCTTCCTCAGGAACTCTGCACGTCGCGTTCAATGGGACGGATGTGACCGGGAGCGTCAGCGTGTCGAATACCGGTGGCTGGCAGAACTGGACGACGATTCGCAAGAACGTGAATCTCTCAGCCGGCACACAGACGATGACTGTCATCTTCGATGGCGGAAACGTCAATCTCAACTACGTCACGTTCACCGCCGGTTCGTCGTCTGGCTCCGGTTCGTCGGGTTCGTCGACCACCAGCAGCCCATTTGGCGGTGTGCCCCTGGCGATTCCCGGATGGGTACAGGCGGAAGACTTCGATAACGGCGGTCAGGGCGTCGCCTACTACGACACTACCCCTGGGAACGCCGGCGGAGCCTATCGCGCGACCGACGTCGACATTCAAGCAACCGGAAGCGGCGGGTACGCCGTCGGTTGGACCACTGCTGGGGAATGGATCCACTACACGGTGAACGTGGCTGCCGCAGGCACCTATACGGTGACGTCGCGAGTTGCGTCGGCCGGTTTGGGCGGCGTGTTCCATATCGAGTTCGACAACGGAGCCAAGACCGACCCGATGCGCATTCCCGATACCGGTGGATGGCAGAACTATCAAGATCTGGCGACCACGATTTCGCTGGCGGCCGGAACCCAGGGCATGTGGCTGGTGTTCGACGGGAACGGAACAACCGGAGCGGTCGGGAATATCTCGGCGATGCGTTTCGACACCGGGACGACCGCTGCGGCCCCAGCGCCAGCGCCGGCGCCGGCGCCAGCGCCAGCACCGTCGCCCTCCCCGTCGCCAAGCGGCGGCGGTGGACACTTGCGAATGATGACGTGGAACATCAACTTTGGCGGTGGCAACACCTCCGCACAGGCCCAGCTGATTGCCTCGAGCGGGGCAGATGTTGCAACGTTGCAGGAAGCGTCGACCTACGACGAAAACATGCCATCCACCTACGTGAGCCGCCTGCAGCAGCTGACCGGGCAGACGTGGTACAGCGCCTGGGGCCCGAGCCTCTCGAGTGGGGCCAGCCAGGGCACGATGATCCTCAGTCGCTATCCGATTGTGGACACGTCGTCGGTCGTGCTCAGTGGAACCGGACTTGTCCGCGCTGCCATCAATGTGGGCGGAGTCGTCGTTCAGATTTTCGCGGTTCACCTCGAGTACTACGACACCTCGTTGCGAACGACCCAGATGTATGCGTTCATGGACTGGGCGCGCGGGTACTCCGGGCCCAGAATTGCGGGAGGCGACTTCAACTCGTGGTGGGGAGAGTGGTGGATCCAACAAATCGAGGGTGAGTATTCAGACACCTGGCAGGTCGTGACCGGCAGCAACGAGAACGGTTACACGTTGAACGGGTCGGTGCGGTTCGACTACCTGTTCCGGTCGTACACCGATCAGAATCGGGTCACGCCCACCAACTGCTGGGTAACCTCGACGAGTCTGTCCGACCATTCGCCCGTGATCGCTGATTACAACATTCAGTAGACGCGAGCCGAGCGCGGCTTGGAAAACGCCCTCACCGTTCCCCGGTGAGGGCGTTTTTTTTGCGCGATAATGTGCCGCTGGCCGATGACGGCCGCCCAGAGGGACATGCTTGAATGCTGAGGTTGCTCGCTCGGAAGGCTCTCGGTGAAGAACGATTCGCTCGCCTGAAGCAATACCAACTCGAGGGACGCGCCCATCCGCGAATCGCCATTGCGCTCGCGCGTGCCGCCGCGACGAGCGCCCTTCGCCGGCTCGATCCGGCGACACCGTCAACGTGGGAGTTCTCTGGATTCAGTCAAAACGGTGAAGACGGGATTCTCGACTATCTCTGCGGGCACCTGTTACAGCCGAATCGCTATTTCATCGAGATCGGCGCCTCCAACGGCCTCGAGAACAACACGACGTGGCTGGCGTTGGCCAAGCGGTACGGCGGCCTGATGATCGACGGCGATCCGGCAAAAGTATCTGAATGCCGCCAGACGTTTGCGGTGCTGAACGGAGCGCTCGAATTCGAAACGATGATGGTGAATCCGGAGAGCACGCACGCGTTCGAGCGCCTGGCGCTGTTCAAAGATCCGGATGTCTTCTCTCTCGATATCGATAGCGTCGACTACTTCGTCGCCGAAGCGCTGATCGATCGAGTCTTGCGGCCGAAGATCGTGGTGATCGAATACAACTCGACGTTTGGTCCCGAGCGGGCCGTCACGATTCCCTATCAGTTCCCGTTCAATCGTCACCGCGCTCATCCGACCGGCTATTACTACGGCGTGTCGGTGATGGGGCTGCGCCGCCTGTTAGAAGGAAAAGGCTACAGGTTCGTGACGGTGGATCAGAATGGCGTGAATGCGTTTTTTGCGGACCCGCGCCAGTTCCCATCAGCGTTTGTCGAGGGGATTCGAGGGAGCGAGTTTCGGGAAAACATCGTGCAGCGCCGCGAATCGAGGTCCGACTGGCGCGGACAATTCGCTCAGGTTGCCGCCTTGCCCTTGGTGGAGATTCCCCAACCGACCGGCCCGGCGGCCTGAGCCGTCACGCGAGGCACAATTCGGTCATCCGCTTCACGAAGCGCGGTCTCGAGAACGCCGCTGCGCGAGTTCGTGCGGCGGCAGACATCCGGTCCCAGAGATTGGGATCGCGCGCGAGTTGCAGTGTGTACTGCTTCAACTCATCGACCGTGTTCCATAGGAACCCGGTCTCCCCGTGTCGGACAATGTCCGACTGTCCACCTCTATTGATGACGACGGGCACGCACCCGGCGGCCATCGCCTCGACCGTGGCGATGCCGAAGTGTTCCGAGAGTTCCGGTTTGTCGGGATCCTCACCAAGACCTGTGGCATGCCAGAAGATCCGTCCGCGGCCGAGAAGGCCTTTAACTGTTCCCCGATCGACATTCGCCTCCACCATGGTCCGATATCCCAAACCAGCCTCTCGAACCCGGTCGAAGTATTCGTGATTTTCGGCGCGGGTGTTCAAGCCTCCGACGCTCGCGTACGTCCAGCCGGGTAGATCAGCGGCAAGTTCCCGAAAGGCGGCCATCATTTCCATTTGTTTCTTTGTATGGGCCATCGTTGAAAATCGCCCAACACTCAGAATCAGGCATTCCTTCACCGCTGGCGAGGCATCGATGTCGACCGGTGGATACGTGATCTCGCTGTCGAGCATCCATCGCCGTCTGGTCCATTCACTCGAGAACTCGGAAATCGCGCACCGTTTCTGATAGGTTGCGAGACGACGTTGCCATTCCCAGTCGTAGTACAGGCGGTGCCGGAGTCGTTTCCAGACGGGCAATCGCTGAATCTCGTCCGTGTGCTCAGGCCGGACATAAAAAGGAAAGAGAACAAGCAGCACACCCTTCTTCGCGTGACAGAAGCACGGTAACCAGTGCGTGCAGTTCACGAACAGGTCGTATCCCTCGCTGACCGATCGGTGCCAGTTCCGCGCTTGCCGGTATCGACGAAGCGGATTGCCGGAAGATTCGACTTCCTGTTCCCGCGGCACATATCGAAAGGTGACTCGATCGAAGTCGTCAGCCGAAAACATCTCGATGCGTTCGCGGGTCAGCGGCGGGCGATGATGGATGAGATGGACGTCGTGACCGCGCGACCATTCGCTGGCGAGGTGGGCCATCATCAGTTCGGCCCCGCCGACACCGTTTCCGACCCCATGTTCTATGTAAAGCCCGATCTTCATCCGTTGCACTCACTGCACGAGAAGACTGCCCAAGGTACTCACTGGCCGTTTCGTTCGCCTGAATGGGAAAAGAATTACCCCTCCCTCGACTGTCTCGAAACCGACGAGCCAGCCAATGCAAAGCACGGTGCGTTTCTGGTGGGGAAATCCGCGCAATAGAGCAAGGAACACCGGGGGAGTTCAGTCTGAGCGGAGAGGCACGGCATATGCACCAAGGACGGGCTGGCGAAAAGCTTGCCGTGACGGTCGTTTCGGCGAGCTCTTTTTTTGCGAGGACACGAGCCATGCGTGACGCGTACGCTCAGACGAACTTGCAGCTGTACGCGCAGCTCCGTCGATCTCACGCCGACGAATCGGATCTCGCACTGCTTCGCCGTGGCTACGACCTGGCCATGCATCTCTGTCCGGCATCATTCCGAGGATCGGGAAAACCGCTACTGGCGCATCTTGTCGGGACTGCCAGCATTCTCGCGTCGATTGGACAATCGGCACGTGTCGTCACGGCCGGTCTGCTCCATGCCGTCTACGTGTTTGGTGATTTCGGCGACGCCAGCCGTGGGTCCGGTGATGCGAGACGAGCGCGAGTGAGAATGGCGGTCGGGACCGACGTGGAGGATCTCATATTTCGCTACACGCAGTTCGAGTGGAACGCTCGAACGATTCCCGGTATCCGACAGCGTATCTCATCGCTGTCGGCTACTGAGCGCGAAGTGCTCGTCATTCGACTGGCCAACGAGTTGGAGGACCATCTCGATTGCGGTGTTCTCTACTGCGGTAACGGCGAACAGCGCCGTGCCTACATCCGCTCGCCGTTGAATCAGTCGGTCGACATGGCACGCATGCTCGGCGAAACACAGCTCGCGGAAGCGCTCGACGAGGCTTTCCGGGAGACCCTGCAGGCCGAGTTGCCCGTCGCATTGCGCAATCCGCATGACTTTACCTTCGTTCAGCCGCCACTATCGCATCGACCGCGTCTGAAGGTGGCCGTCCGCCGTTATCTTGATGCACGGCCAACGCTCGCGCGCGCGGTGCATCCGCTGGCAGCTTTTGTCGGGCTTCGTGGCTAGCAGCACTGGTGGCGGCGATCGAGTGTCGACGCAGGGGCTCAAACGGATCGCCCATATTCTGCCGTTCCCCTCGGTCGGTGGCACCGAGCACGCAACGCTGCGGATTGCCAAGGCGGTGGACGATCACCGTTTCACCAGCATCGGATTCTGCCTGCCCCACGCTGTTCCGGTCCGCGAGTTCATTTCTGATTCCGGAATCCCGTGCGCGACCTACGAGCCGCCAGTGCCCAGCTATCGTCATGGTGCGAGCTATCTCCGCTCGTCTCGCGCTCTGGCGCGCGAACTGCTGCGCCATCAGGTCGACATCGTTCACTGCTCGGATCTGCAGGCCGCGCATCAGGCGGGGCTTGCAGGCCGGCTGGCCGGCCTGCCCGTGCTCTGTCACATTCGCAACCGGTTCGAACAGATCTCCCGGCGAGATCGCAGTTTCCTGTGGCCCGTCCGCAAGTTCGTGTTCGTGTCGCGCAACACGTGGCGCCACTTCGCCTACGATGTGTCCCCGCGACGGGGAACCGTGGTCTATGACGGCATCGACGTGCCCGCGGACGGCAACGAGCCGCTCGACTACGTCAGCGTGCGCCATGAATTTGGCATTCCGCAAAACGCGCCAATCATCGGCATGATGGCTCGTGTTGCACCGCAGAAGGATTTCGCGACCTTGGCGCGCGCCGCGGCCCAGATCCTGAAGCTACAGCCCGACGCTCGTTTCCTGATCGCCGGCGATTACGCGTCAGAGAAGAATCAACGACATTACCGGGAAGTGCAGGGCGTCGTGCGCGACTGCGGCGTCGCCGAGGCATTCATCTTCACCGGGTATCGCCACGATGTCTCCCGGCTGATCAATGCCCTCGACGTCTTTGTGTTGAGCACGCATTGCGAAGGACTGCCACTGGTGATTCTCGAAGCGATGGCGCGGGGAAAGCCGGTGGTCGCGACGGCGGTGGATGGAATTCCCGAGATCGTGCACGACAAGGACAACGGGCTGTTGTTTCCTCACGAAGACCACGTGATGCTGGCGACGCACATTTCCGGCTTGCTGAAGGATCGCGCGTGGGGCCGCCGCCTGGGTGAAGCAGGCCGCCACCTGGTTCGGAGCACCTTCAGCAGCGCCCAGTTTGCCGAAGCGATGAACGTCGTCTACGAGAGCCTGCTGTCGCCGAAAGATCGCGCGTTTGCCATGCCGGTGCAATCAGTGCCGGCGCACCGCGGATCCGCCTGAGCGCAAGTCCTTCAATCGATCCACCGACGTGCGGATCAGCCGCGTCGTTTCTTCAGCCAGATGCTCTGCGCCGAGGTGGGGATCATGCTCTCCTTCGCATAATTGAGGCACAGGGGCATGTCACGGCTGACCAGGTCGCGATGGAAATGCTCGATGAAGCTATTGGAGAGCTGAATCTCAAACGCATCGTTGTACTGCAGAAAGGCGCGCAGTAGATAGGCCTCGTTCCACGCCCGTCCCTGATACACCCACGGTTTGGGGTACTCGAATGGATGGAAAATATCGTGGAAGTGTATGAAGACGCCCGGTATCAGCCGCGGCAGGATGTCGAAGAACACGTAGTTCACATCGCTGCCGGTCTTGGTGACGTGTGATGAATCAACGAACAGGATGTCGTTCGGCTCCAGCCGGGCAAAGAGATCGACGTCGACATCCTGCAGGTTCGTCGGAATGACGGTGATCCGCGACCGGTCGGACTCTTTGAGCAGCGACTGCAAGAGCTGTGGATACGGCTCGATGAACGTGCATTCGATGCCGTTGTTGAAGAACCGTTCGTTGGTGTCGAGCAGCACGCACGAGGAATAACCGCATCCGATTTCAATCACCCGTCGCGGCTTCACGTGCCGAAGCATTGCGTAGAGAATGATCGCGTCGAAGTACGAGAACGCCCCGTTCTCGAAGAAGTATCGCAGGCCCGCCTCCTTCGTGATCGGGAACGGCTGATCACGATAGAACGGCGTCAAGGCGGAGAAGAGCTGCAATTGACCCGCCTCGTTCAGATCGATGCCTCGCACCGTGGGCGAACTGACGTCGAATATCGCCGATTCCCGCTGGCGGACCTCGTCTATCGACGGGATCGGTGAATAGAAGTGGCCGGGCGGTTCCCAAAGCTTCTTGATGACCGCGCGCAATTCCTCGCGCTGCACGTACGGGCGTCCCAGTACTGGGACCGTTTTGACGAGCGATCGGATTCTGCCTTTGAGTTTGTCCATGACATCGACCGGTTGCGGGGATCCACCCAAACCGGCGTGCTCATCATTATCGGCGCGGATGGGCGTCGAATGCAGCTGTGACGTGATCATCTTGAGTCGTGAGGGCGGAGGAATGTGAGGTGGCGCGAGCGTCAACCTCGATGCCGCCGACGCAATTGGCGACCCGCGAGTGAGAGCAGCCCGGTTAGTGTCAGCGCGATCGTGGCCGGTTCGGGGGTCGGATCGAGCGCCTGGACGGAACCCGACCCGGCTCCGTAAATGCTTTGGATGGCGCGAATGTCTGCGGGATAGAGAAATGAGGTGCCGAGCCCGGAGAATCGGTGAGACGGATACGATGGGTTCATGATTGCGAGTTCGTCGAGTTCGTGGGCCAGTCCGAGCGAATGCCCGAGTTCGTGGGTAATCGCCTCGAGAAAATTCCAATTGCCATCGCCGATCGTCCACGGCACTCCGCTGGCCACATAAACATCGCCATCGAGACCACCCGGACCAGGAAAATAGGCATGCGCAAGATCGGAGATGTCGTAATGCCCGATGCGGATTTGAGGATCGGTCGGCGCTGCGGTATACGGAACGTCTAAAGGGAGCGGCCCCGCATCGGGTACTTCGATGAAGTGCAGCGGCGCGTACGATGCCCACAGATTCAGCGCCTCTTCCGTGGCCGCTCTGAACTCCTCCGGCGAGGTCAAAAGGAACGAGCCGTCGAGGAGATTGCTGTAGCTATAGGTGATGTAAACAGGTGCGCCCAATCCGCCTGGCTGCGCCCACTTCACTCCCACAGGATCTGCTTCAGCGGGCCACGCTGAAAGCAGGCATGCGCACAGTGTAAGAACGGCCACGCATTCTACGCGCCAGCCAACAGTGAATTGCTCACTTGTGCAATCGGATTCCAGAGATTCCTCAATATCGAGGGAATTGCACGCCAAATGCGCCACCAGATGAGTGTGTGCGAACCCCGTGCCGAACAGTACTCGACTCCTGTCCCGCGACGAGTGGTGGGTCAAAGTTTCTCACCGATGACAGCCCCACTACACGGCGTGGGGATGAAGCGCATTCCATGATGGTGAACGCGATCGAGTAGTACTTGCTCGCTCCGAGTGATCCTTCTGCACGCCGCACTTATCGGTTAAGCCACCCGATCACAGTTTGCTTCGATATCGGCCGAACTCTGTGAGTTCTCACGAACGGGTGATCGACCGGTCCATTGGACTGTCGAATACGGAAGAGTTTTCGACCTCAACTGTTCAATACAGCTGATGCATATATGAACCGGGCACGCACTTGGCACACGCGAGCCACCGAATTCTGCCTGCGAGAGAACTTGTTCTCGCTCGCATTCGCTACTCACCCTCCAAGGAAAATCGCGCTTTGAAGACACTACTCGTTTGCTCGTACGGTGCGAAGCCTGTCAACCGCAACCATCACTTCTCGCACCCGGCGACTCGATGGCTGCTGGCGTCAGTTCTTGTGTCGCTTCCATTTGTTGTCGGCCAATCCACTCCACTCGGTGTGACGGCGCACGCGGCAAGTACGCCAGCTTCACTACCGGGGACGGTGCAAGCGGAGGATTTTGACGACGGCGCGAATGGCGTGACATATGGCGACACCACCGCTGGAAACTCCGGCGGGCAATATCGCTCCACCGATGTCGACATTGAAAGCACGTCGGATAGCGGCGGCGGCTATGATGTCGGGTGGGTCTTCGCCGGCGAGTGGCTGAACTATACGGTCAACGTTGCATCCGCTGGAACCTACGACCTCGAGTTTCGTGTCGCATCTGCGGGTGTGGGCGGAACGTTCCACCTCGAAGTGAACGGTGTCAACAAGACCGGGGCACTGACCATTCCCAATACCGGCGGGTGGCAGACGTGGGCCACACTCCGAAAGAGTTCAGTGGCGTTGAGTGCAGGTCAGCAGGTATGGCGCCTGGTCATGGACACGAACGGCGCTTCTACTGCCGTCGGCAACTTCAATTACTTTCGCGCCACCGCATCGTCCAGCGCGCCGTATGGGGGCGTGGCGACCGTCCTTCCCGGTATCCTCCAGACGGAGAATTTCGACGAGGGGGGAGCGGGAGTCAGCTATGTCGATACGACCCCAGAAAACTACGGTGGCCAGTATCGATCGACCGGAGTCGATATCGAGTCGACTGCCGATTCCGGGGGAGGGTACGACGTCGGCTGGGTCTTCGCCGGTGAGTGGCTCAAATACTCTGTCAACGTCTCGACCGCCGGTGCCTACGATTTGGAATTCCGCGTCGCCTCCGCTGGAGCGGGTGGCACGTTCCACCTCGAAGTGAACGGCGCCGATGCGACTGGTCCGCTGGTCGCGCCCGATACCGGCGGCTGGCAGAACTGGACCACTCTGCGCAAGACGGGCGTGGCATTGAACGCCGGCCTGCAGACCTGGCGTCTCGTAATGGACGGCAACGGGTCGACGACAGCGGTCGCGAACTTCAATTACGTCCGCGCAACGACGGGCGGCGGCAGTACTCCATATGGCGGTACGCCGGTCGCGCTGCCAGGCACGATTCAGGCCGAGAACTTCGATGACGGCGCTGCCGGCGCAGCCTACGTCGACAATACGACGTCGAACTTGGGAGGGCAGTATCGGTCAACCGGGGTGGATATCGAAACGACGAGCGACTCTGGAGGTGGCTACGACGTTGGCTGGGCGTTCGCCGGTGAGTGGTTGAACTATTCCGCAACGGTCGGGACGGCGGGAACCTACGACATCAACGTTCGTGTCGCGTCTGGCGGCGCGGGCGGCACGTTTCACATCGAGGTGGACGGCGTCGACAAGACGGGGCCGCTCGCCGTGCCAAACACGGGCGGTTGGCAAACCTGGACCACGATCCGCAAATCAGGAGTGGCCCTCAACGCCGGCGCGCAGGTCTGGCGTCTCGTGATGGATGCCAACGGCGCGACGACTGCCGTTGGCAACTTCAACTGGATTGGCGTTTCGACACCGAACGGCTCGTCAATCCTGCGTGGCCCCTACCTGCAGCAGGTCACCGATCAAAGCGCCATCGTCGTCTGGACGACCCGCGATCTCGGGTCGGCGCAGGTGCGCTACGCGCGTTCCGGTGGGTCGACCCAGACAGTCAACGCGAATGCGCGGTTGTTCCCGGCGTCCGACACCGGCCTCGCGACCGACTTCTATCAGTACGAAGCGGAGATCGGCGGGCTGACCGCGGCCACGAAGTACACCTACGACATCTTCATGGGTGGTGCGGATGCGACGCCGGGGCAGGACAGCTTCACGACTGCGCCGACAACCGGCAGCGGCACGGTTCGATTTATCGCCTTCGGCGACAGTGGCGTCGGCTCAGCCGCGCAGAGCCAGTTGGCAAGTCGGATGACCGCCGATACCTTCGATCTGGCGCTTCACACCGGCGACGTGGCGTACGGTACCGCAGATCTGCAGGGCGGCCCGAGCTATACGCAGTACGACAACTGGCTGTTCGCCATCTATCCCTGGATGCGCTCGCATCCCTTCTATCCGTCGATCGGCAATCACGACGACGAGATCAATCACGCGAGCGCCTATCGAGATGTGTTCGTGCTACCAGAGCAGGGCGCGAGCACGACCTATCCAGACAACGCCGAGCGGTATTACAGCTTCGACTACGGTCCGATTCACTTCGTCGCGTTGGATACGGAGTACGCGCTGCTCGATTCGGGGCGTCAACAGGCCCAACTCGCGTGGCTCGACGCCGATCTGGCCGCCACCACACAACCGTGGCGGGTCGTTTACTTCCATCGCTCGCCCTACAGCTCCGGGAGCGAGCATGGTTCGATGCTTGATGTCCGGCAGGCCTTCTCGCCGATCCTCGAGCGCCGCGGCGTGCAGCTCGTGCTCTCGGGGCACGACCATGATTACGAGCGCTCGATCCCCTGGCGCGAGTTCGTCTCGAACGGAAGCGCGATCACCTATGTCGTGACCGGCGGCGGCGGTGCCGCGCTGTATTCGGTTGGGAGCGGCCCGTGGACCGCGATGTCGGCCTCCGTCAATCACTACATGCGAATGACGGTCAGCGGCTGTGGGATGACCATCGAGGCGGTCGGCCTCGACGGTGCCGTATTCGATCAAACGTCGATCGATCGCTGTGCTTCGGCTCCCTCTTCATCATCTCCGCCGACCGGCGTGGCGTTCCAGGCGTCGCCAGATCACGCGACAATGGTGACGAGATACGATCTGCGGATTTTCGCAACCGGCGCCGATCCGAGCACCGCTACACCTATCGCGACATCCGATCTTGGCAAACCGACGCCTGACGGATCAGGAACGATTACCGTCGATCGTTCATCGTTCTTCAGCGCGCTGGCGCCTGCTAACTACGTGGCCGCGGTAGCGGCGATTGGGTCGGGAGGAAGCTCTACGAGCATTGGCGTCTCGTTCACCCGCTAGTGTCCGGTGCGTGGTTCGCGACCAAACATGCGCGGGTATCCGGGACGCGGCGACGGCCGGCGCGGGCGAGGAGCGCCGTGATCCCGCCGCCCACCAGCAGCATGGAGCCCGGTTCTGGCACGGGGGCCGGGCTCTCGGTGAAGCTCACGCTGCCAAGGGCGAAATCGAACCCGGGAAAACCACTGCTTGCGACCGTCGCCGCCGTGATTCCTTCGAACGGGAGCGTCAGCCGGACGGGCGTGTTATATGCCGCCACGGCGAGCGACACGCTGCGTCCGAGATTGTCAGCCAGCGTGTAGGTGCCAGTGACGTTGTTCGTGATGAGGACGCTCAGATTGGCGACCGCCTTGTCGAACACGATGCTGAGTGGATTCGAATAACCACAACAATTCACAGTGCCATAGACGTTGGTGAGATCGATGCTCGCCGATTCATTGGTCAGGATGATGCCGCCGGAGAAAGTGGCTCCGCCTTCGCTGACGGTCTGCGGCGGAGGGCCGAAATTGCTGGGGCCTGCCGGCAAGGTCTCGAACTCGATGGTGATCGGATCTGCACATGCCGGGGCCGGCGACACCGCCAGGCTGCTCGCCCCGATTGCCGCAATAAGAACCACCATCATGTTGGTTCGCATCCGCAATTCCTCCTTCGCTGGTCTATGGCGTCCGTCGTCAGATGCTCATGCGCGCGCGCGAATTCGGCGTGGTCGGTGGTTGCGGTCGCATGAGCCGCAGCGCACCGGCGACCGCATTCCCTATGCGTCCTCGCATCCAGACATCCCGTACGTAGTAAGCGAAATTGGCGGCTGCTGGTCGAGCGACGCGTGCATATGCCTGCGGCGCGTACACGTGGGCCGGAAATACGCGCTCCCAATCGGGACGCAATTCGAAACCGAGCGCCCTGATGTTGGAAGACACGGGATCATCGTGCACGACGTGCATTGGCCGTACGGGATCGAAGCCGAACGGAGCATAGAGAAAGAAGGCACCACCGACCCGGAGCCCGTCGCGTATGCGTCGAACCGCTGCCAGTGGGTCGGGCACGTGCTCCAGCACGTCGAAACACGTGATCACGTCATAACGAGACGGCTCGAGCGTCTCATGTTTCAGATCGATCGTGTGAACCTGAATCCCGCGCCGCTCCAGACGCCAGCGGGCAAAGTTGCGGAGCGGATCGGCGACGTCCGCCAGGGTGACGCGAAAGCCGGCAAGTCCGAAGATCAAGGCGTTCGATCCGATTCCGGAACCGTAGTCGAGAAAGTCGCGGCCGGGTCGTGCTGACACGACATCGGCGCACACCAGCGAACGATGGTGAATCGGCTCGGTCGCGTGCCAGGCAATCTGCTCGAACAACTCCACCTCGGACTCGTTGTAGAACCGGATGACCTGTTCCGGATCGGATGGATCCGACACCATTCGATTCCATTCGGCCGGGAACTCCGTCGCCGATTGCTCGATGCGGTGAAGCGCGTCTTCGACCGACAACCCAAGGTATTCAGCCGCCTCGGAGGCAAGATCGAGACGGATGTCGCCGGTCCGCGGCGCGAGCGCCGCCCTCCATCGCGCATCGAATGCGTCCCGCTCGGTTCGATCGATATTCGCCGTCGACATTGATTGGCTACCTTTCACAACTGAGAGTGAGCAATCCGAGGAGCAACGCCCGTTGGCGAGCGACGCACTGCCCCCACGTAACGCGCCCGATCGGCCGGCCGAAGCCCCAATCCACAAAACGCGGCCACGTAGACGATGCCAACGAAGGCGCATTCGGCTAGTGCCATCACGAACGACGTCGGGCTCAGGGCGCTCCGAATCACGACTGCGGCAACGGCGGCTGGAAACAGCGCCACCACCGAAGGCGTGATCACGATTGATGCGAACCGGCGGAGTGGCACCTGCAACGTCCAGCAGGCAACGGGCACGAGCAGCGCAACATTCAACACGGCATACGGCAGCGCAGTGCCGAGCGCGACACCGGTCAACCCGTAGCGAGAGACCAGCGCGACGCTCAATCCGATGTTGAGAACGATGTCCAATATCGACGCGACCGCGACCAGCCGGTGGCGGCCCGCTGCGAGCAGGATGGTCCCCGCTGGGCCCTGACCCACCACCACGACGCCAGCGAGGACGAGCACGTTGAGCGGCGCGATACTGTCTCCGAATCCAGGCCCCATCCAGAGCCTGACAATCTGATCGCCGAAGCCGACCAGGCACAGGGTCACGCCCGCCACCAGTCCGAGCGCCAGACGCGAGCCATCGAGGAGCGTCGCGCGCATCGCGTCCTGATCGCGACTGGCATCGAATCGGACAACGAGTGGGAAGAGAAAGCCGCTGAACTGCCCGCATAGTTGGCGCTGGTATTCAGCCAGCTTGACCGCGACGGTGTAGACCGCGATCGCCGTCGTGCCCAGGTAAGCGCCGATGATCAGATTGTCGATATTCGTGCCGACGTAAATCGCAATGCTGATCAGAAACAGATAGAGGCTGAACGCGGTCACCTCCCGCACCTGAATTCTGCTGAACTGCCGTGGAGACAGCCGCATTCCGGGGAAGGTGGCCCGCGCCGCTGCCGCATATGCGACATAGCTGACGATGCTGATTGCCGTCGAGATGGCAACGAGCGGGACCACGCCGTATCCGGCGCGCAGCACCAGGTAGCTCGCTGCGCCCTGGACGAGCGCGATCGCGATGGCGATCCAACCGGTCAGCGTAAACCGCTGCCGCGAGGTGGTGACCGCGCCGAAGACGCTCATGGGAAAGGCAATCGCGACACGGCTTCCGAGCAGAATGAGGACCGTTCGCGCGGTCGCGACATCCGCGGGCGAGAGATTTGGAAATCGTGGCAGAACGACTGCGGCAAGGAGGGCGACCGCCGCCAGCGCGATCAACCCGATGGCACTGTAAACGACGAGGAACGTACTGAGGATTCGGTTCATCTCCTCTTCGTCGCCGCGCGCGTCGGCCTGCGTCACTTGCCGGACGAGCCCGTTCCCGTAGCCGAGATCCAGCAGTTGCAGATATCCCGTGAACGACGCAGCCAGCATCCACAGCCCGTACTGCGCCTTGCCGAGATGGTGCATCGTGAACGGCATCAGGAAGAAGCCGATCACGATGTTGACGAACAGGAGAACGTAACGCGTCAGGGTCCCGGTCAGGAGGTTCCACGCCGGACGCGTCATGTGCGGCTCGACAAGGAGTGGACGGAGCGCGGGGAGCGTGCGCTCCGTCCGTCGAAAATCAACACGTTAATGAAGTGTTGCCGTGAACCAGTTGAAATTGCCGACGGCCGTCGTCGGTCCATTGGTGTCCATGACGAAACGCCACACCTGCGTGCCGGCGGTGAGCGTGACGCTCGGCACCGTGATCGTTTGCCAGGTCTGCCAGCCACCGGTGTTGGGCACCGTCACCGTGCCGCTGATGTTGACGCCGTTCGCTTCGACGTGGAACGTCCCGCCGGCGCCGGCAGACGCGACACGGAAGTGAAGATCGTAGACGCCGGTCGACGTGACATTCACCGTGTACTTCAACCACTCGCCGGCAAACACCCAGCCTACGTCGTAACCGGCGCTGGTGTCGGTCGTCGCTTCGATATCGACACCGGTTGAGCGGTACTGTCCGCCGGAGTTCGCCGTCGTCGTGTCGACGTACGCGACCCCGCTTCCGCCGTCGTCGAAGTTCTCGAAGTCGACGCCGCCGGGAAGCGCTGCGGGCGTCCCACCAAATGCCGTGGACCCTCCGCCGCTACCCGAGGCCGTGACCTTGATGTAGTTGAGGTTGCCGACGGCGGTCGTCGCACCGTTCGTATCAAAAACGAGACGCCAGACCTGCGTGCCGGCGCTGAGGCTGACGCCTGTCTTCGTGATCGATGTCCACGTCTGCCACCCGCCGGTGTTTGGAACGGTCATCGGTCCGGTCACGTTGGTACCGTTGACCTCGAGGTGGAAGGTGCCGCCATTGCCGGCCGACGCGACGCGGAACGCGAGATCGTAGCTGCCAGCGGCCGTCACGTTCACGGTGTACTTCAGCCACTCACCGGCGAAAATCCAGCCGACGTCGTAGCCACCACCGGCATCGCTGGTTGTCTCGACATCGACGTTGGTCGATCGATACTGTCCGCCGTCGTTGGTGACCGATGTGTCGGACCATGCGACGCCACTTCCGCCATCGTCGAAGTTCTCGGCCTGAATCGTGCCGGGGACCGGTGCGGGTGTGCCGCCGTACGGTGTCGACGACCCGCCGCCGCTGCCGGTGGTCAGCTGCAGATAATTGAGATTGCCGACCGCCCCACTGGCCCCGTTGGTATCGAATACGACGCGCCAGACCTGTGTGCCGCCGGGGAGGCTGACGCCGGACTTGGTGATTGTGGTCCACGTCTGCCAGCCGCCGGTATTTGGAATCGTCATCGTTCCGGTGACGTTCGCGCCGTTGACTTCGATGTGGAACGTCCCGCCGTTGCCGGCAGAGGCCACGCGCGCCGCGATGTCATAGGTGCCGGCGCTCGCCACGTTCACGGTGTAGTTCAACCACTCGCCCGGCGATGTCCAGCCGACGTCGTAGCCGCCGCCGCTGTCGGTGGTTGATTCGATATCGACGTTCTCGGTCGTACGGTAGGCGCCGCCGGCATTGCCGCTGGTCGAGTCGCTATACGCGACGCCGCTGCCGCCGGTGTCGAAGTTTTCAGCCTGGAGGGTTCCGGGCAATGACGCCGGCGTTCCGCCGTACGGGCCGGACGATCCGCCGCCGGAGCCGGCACCCGTCGTAAACGAGAGCGTGCTCGAGGAGGCGATGAGGGTCGGGTCGACATCGGTCGCGAACGTGCGCGAGACAATCTTCCAGTAGTAGGTCGTGTTTGGCTGCAGGCCACTGACGGCGGCCGAGTAGGTCTCGGGCGGAGACTCGTTGAGCACCGCGCCGACGCGCTGCATAAACGTCATGCTGCTCGGAGTCGTGCCAAGGTAAACATCGAACGCGACCGCCCAGGGCGCTCGATTCCACGTGAGCGTGGCTGTGGTCGACACGTTGACGGCTCCAGCGCCCGGCGCGACCTGGGTCACCGGCTGCGGCGGCAGCGGCTTGAAGGTCGTGTAGTTTGTCGTGTCGTTCCACATCCGGTTGAACTCGTTCTTCATCTGCGCATACAGCGTCGGCTTGGTGGCGAGCTGGATGAAGTAGTTATGGTCGCGTTGCCAGAATTTTGTGTAGTTGGACGAGGCGAGAAGCGCGGACCGTGAAGTGATCAGCGTCTTCATGTGGGTCAGGCCATCATGGGTGCGGATCTTGATCGGAATGCCTGCGACCCATAGACGATCCGCCTCATTGCCAACCAGCCAGTACTCGGGAAACTTGTCGCTGCGATACTGAGTCGGTTCGATGAACACGCGAATGTTGACGCCTCTCTGCTTACTCGCGATCAGCGCGTCGGTCAGCGACGGGACAGTCAGTCGGTAGCTCACGACGTCGATGTCCCCTCCGGGCTGCTCCGCCTGGATCTCGGTGATCATCGGGGGGATGATTGAATTGACGCCCTGCCCCCAGTTGAGTGCGTCGGTCGGAGCAGTGCCAGAGTCCGCCCGGCCGTGGATGATGTTCATGGCGACGCAGGGCCCGCTCGGGACGCGCACAGGACAGTCGGTCACCCAGTCTTTTCCAGTGTCGGCCTTGTATGCGTCGGCCCAGTCGAGAAAATAGGGCGCCGATACTTGCGCAAGCGGTTCGCTTGTGGTGTCCGCCCACATCAGGTCGAACTTGTACCGAAGCGCGTTCACGATGACCGGATCGTTGGTGTACATCTCGGTCTCGTCTTTGAAGTTCGTCGTGCTGAAGGGAGTGAGTTCGAAACTGGTCCAATTTCCCGATCCAATGAACGCCCCACCCTGCCCGGTGAAGCCCCCGTACTTCCAGTGCATGATCTCTGGAAAATCTCTGGGGTTGACGCGAAGCCGGATTGGAACGCCCGCGGCTGCGAGGCGCTCGAATGAGGCACGTGTATTCGGGTCGCTCTCGAAAATGCCTGCACGGTCTCCCATGACGCGAACCGGGACGCCCGAGTTGAACTTGTTGATGATGGCGGCGGTGATTAAACCGTCGTCCAATAGCCACAAGGCGATGTCGAGTCGAGCGTTCTCAGCATTGATCTTGGCGACAATCGCGGCTTCCGCATTGTCATGCGCGGGGAAGTAGATCGTCTCCTGCGCGAACGCTCGAGTTGCCGCGGCTGAGAAAAAAATTACCGCGATAACGCTCGACAGCGCACACGCTCGGAGTCGAGAAGTGAACCAATGTTTTTCCATATTAGTGAACCGAATTGCCAACTGTGATGGCGAGATCCTCCGGTTTCCTCCAGACGAGGCCGGCCTCAGCCTCGTGCGGGTTCGAACCGTGCAAAACGAAGTCCTGCTCAGTCGTGCGAAAGACGCGCCTGATGAGCCGCCCGCTTGCCGAGGTATGAACGGAGAAAGCGCCACAGCTCGACCGGGACGCTTCTTCTATTGTTGTTTGCGAGAGCGAGACGCCGACTCGTACTGAGGTAGCTCCAGAGGTGATGGAACTGGTGGAAGTAGAATCGCCAATCGCTTCGGTGACACACAGCCTTGAGCCACAGAACCGCTGTGCGGATTAGATCAGCATACACGAATGCTGGAGCGCCAAACAGCGTGACGATATCGTCGGGCTCGCTCATCGGACCAAGATCCGCAGGAACCAGCTCGCGAAGGCGCATCATCGCGCAATGGCGGCCGTGGCCGCGATGCCATCGCCGGTGATACCGCTTCTCGAGGCGATCCGGGGTGACGTCGGCGGCGACCACAATCGACGGAATATAGAGGCCGTTGAGTCCGGCGCGCCACGCGCGCAGCTGGAGGTCGTGGTCTTCGGTCGAGCCGATGCCGTCCTTCACGCGTCCGAGCGACGCCGTGAAGAGCCCGACTCGGGCGAACACCTGCTGTCTGAACGCGAGATTCGCCCCAACCAGACACACGGCGCGCTCGCGTCCGCTGATGTGTGTCTCGGATCCATAGTCCTGAAGCGCGAGCGGCGCCCAATGCGCGGTGGTCAACCACGACGGCGGCGGCGCGAGCCAGTGGGGTAGGACGCGACCGCCGACGTATCCCGCTTCCGGATGTTCATCGAACGCGCGTTTCAGCTGCTGAATCCAATCTGCAGAAACACGCACATCGTCGTCGGTGAACGCGATGATCGGCGAGCGCGCGAGCGCGATCCCCGCGTTGCGCCCGTGCGACAAACCCTGACGCGGCTCGAACGCGTAGCGCACGCGACCGGCCGAAGCTCGCGCGATGGGGTGCACGACCGCCGCGGTATCGTCGGTGGAATTGTTATCGACGACGATGATTTCGTACGGGACGTCGCCGGTCTGCGCCAGCAGTGCATTGAGCGCGGCCGGAAGACGGTCGGCTCGATTGTAGGTGCTCAGCACAACCGAGACTTCGGGCGCGTCGGCGGCGTCGTCAGCGCTCATTTCTCGCTCGCCTGCTCGAGCACGACGCGCGACTTTGGCGGTCTCACCACTCGCGCCGACTGCAGGCGCCCGTCCCGAGCTTCGATGAAGAAGCCGATATATTCGATCAGCAGCAGCTCTTCGATCAGCAGCGCGAGCGGATTGCCCCTGCCCACGCGCGACAGCCAGCGGCCGAGTTGCTGGAGGAATTCGCGGTACACGAACCGTGGCACTCCAGCGAAGGAAGGCACGCGCGTCAGATCGAGATCGAGGTACACGGCGTCGGCCATCCTGGCGAGCGTGCGTCCGTGCCAAAAGAACCAGGTTCGGAAATATCGGCGTGTCAGGCGCGAAGCCGGTACCAGGTGCTTGACGACCACCGTCGGATCGTAGATACCCGAGTACAGTCCGCACTGGTACAGGCGGACGCAGAGTTCACGATCTTCACCCGCGATCAGGGTGTTGTCGACGCGTCCGAGATCTGTTCGCCACCCACCCACGCGTTCAATCGCCTGCCGGCGGAGAGCCAGGTTGGCACCGACCGGAAGGCGCTTGCGGCCGAACGACTCCGCGTCGTAGCGGACGGCGTCATCACCGTAATCGATCAGAGCGAGCGGTCCCCAGATGTCCCGGGCACGACGCGTCAGCATTTCCGGCGGTGGCGCGACCTCCCAACGAGGCAGCACTTTCCCGAACACGAACTCGACGTCGGCGGCGCGGAAATTTGCGCAAATCCGGACGAGCCAATCCCTCGCCGGGAGCACGTCGTCGTCGGTGAGCGCAATCACGTCGCCGTGCGCCGCCGCCAGGCCGGCGTTGAGCGCGAAGCTTTTTCCTTGTTGGCGTTCGACCAGGTATCGCACCGCAAATGGACCGCTGTCCCGCGCTCGCCGGACGACCGCGGCCGTATCGTCGGATGAATTGTTGTCGACGACAATCACTTCGACGGTGCAATGGTCCGGCGCAGTGGCCTGCTGAAGGCAGGTGAGCGTTTCCTCCAAGAGCTGCGCTCGATTGAAAGTGCAGACGAGAACCGAGAGCGTGTTGACCGCTAATCTGCTCATGATCCGACCGCTACGTGGGCACGGTTCGCAGTAGGTTCGGTTGGCTGACAAGAGACCATTGGGAGATCGAGGGCGCGATAGAGATGCCCAAGCGCTCGATCGGTCGCAGTTCCAGGTCGATAAAAAAGGCTCATCGCGATCTGCGCACGTTCTCTTGCCAGGTGATCCGGGTGGTCGAGCGCGTGCAGGACGTGAGCGACCACCTGCCCAGGTTCCTGTGCGACGAGAGCAGCGCTTCGGAGTTGGCGCACTTTTTCGGGATTGATACCGGCCTGCTGGATGAGATCCGGCCGATCGATGACGACGAGCGGTCGATCGAGCAGTGTGTATTCAAACGCGATGGAGCTGTGGTCGCTCACCATCGCATCGGACGCCACCATGAACGGGCAGCCGTCAGGCTCCTCCGCAATCCGTATCAACGGGTGCGTGTCATATTTCTTCAGACGAGCCGCCCAGTCGATGCTTCCGGATCCGCGCGGCCGCCGATCGTAGGACCGGTCGTGCAGCTTGACGATGACCTGCAGGCCCTCCGCCGCCAGACGCTCGACTACCTCCTCGCCCATGGCGTTGAGTGAAGAATGTGGCGACCACGTCGGTGCGTACAATATCGTTGGGGTGGACGGATTGAGACCGAGCGAGCGTGTGATTTCCCCGTATTCGAATGAACCGTCGACCAGGCAGTCCAGCTTTGGATAGCCGATCAGGGGCCCCGCCATCGGATTGTCTGCAACCAGACCGGCGTCAACATATCGCTGGCGGCGATCGTCATTGATGAACATCAGGCAATCGAAGGCCGCGATGGTGGGGGCAAGATCGACGGGAGCATCGAGGCCATACTTGCCGGCGACGCCGTGAAAGAGGTGAATCCGGCGCGTCCGCCGCCGAAGCCATGTCATGTCCCAGAAATCGGTGTTCACATACGCATCGAACTTCAGCCAGACGGCGACGTTGGGATTCACGACCCGCTCCGTGATGCCAAAACGTCGAAAAATCCGCTCCGGGTCAGCGATTCCGGGGTACGCCGTGAACCAGACTTCGACCCTCGGATCTTGCTTGAGCCGCTCGTAGACGGGGCGGAAGATGGTGACGCTCATGGCCGATGCCGCTTCAAACAGCACGCGTTTGCGATCGCGTGTCCGGCGGCTCACGCTGTCGTCGAGGTCGTGTAATCTGCTGATCAGGCTACGTCGCAGTCGGCGGAACGTCGTGTCCTCCAGCAGCGATACTGCGGTCGTGCGTCGGACGACCCTCCGCTCGCGCACCCCATCGTGCGAGGCCCGACGCCGTGCGGCAAGGAGCGCCCTGACGCGCGTACGCCAGCGCTCGCTTGCCATGCTCGACAGATAAAGGCGCAACGACCAGCGATCGAGCGGCTCGAGTCTCAATGCGGTCGCGAGATGCCGACGCGCCCCGCGCCGGTCGCCAATCTCGAGCAGGTCGTGTCCCCAGCCGCGGTGCAAAACATGACGACGGCGGCGATCGCACGCCGCGGGGTCGGCACGGTGCAGCGAGCAGGCCTCTTCGCACAGCGCTCGATTCTTGTGCATCACCAGAAGCTGTGCCTGGTAGGTGCGGTCGATTTGGCTGCTCATCAGCCCGCCGCGACGATGATAGGCAAGCGGTGTGGCGATGTACCCGAGGGGATAATGGACGGCGACGCGAAGCCAGAGATCCCAGTCCTCGACGTGGATCTCGCGCCGCTCGTCGAATCCACCGACCTCACGAAAGATTCGACGCGGCATCATCACCGTCAGCGTCCTGACGTAGAAGTCCGTGTGGTACAGCTCGCAGAATGCCTGGCGCGGAGGTCCGCCGACGGCACCGTCCCGAGTGCCGTCGATGACCGCCGAATGCAGCAGCCCCGTCTCAGGGTGTTCCTCGAAGTACTGAACCTGAAGCGCAAGCTTTTCCGGTGACCACTCGTCGTCGGCGTCGAGGAACGCGACCAGTTCACCGGTCGCACAGGCAACGCCCGTGTTTCTCGCCTTTGCCGGGCCGCCGTTCTCCTGCCGGACGTAGTGAATGCGATCGCCGAATTCCGCCAGCGCCTCGAGCAGCGCCTCGCGATCGTCTGAACCGTCGTCGACGACGATGACCTCGAAGTCGTCGAACGTCTGGGCGAAGACGGATCGAAGAGCCCCACCGATGTAGTGCGACGAATTGAAAACAGGAATGACGACGCTGACGTGCGGCATATGAAGGCCGACTCAGCGGAGCTTCATGGGCTTGGCCGCAGCCACCTGAAACCCGACCTGGTTCCGCTGGAGCTGTCCGCCAGCACGCTGGGAGTTCTGCTGGGTTCGTTGGTAAAACCCTTCGAGCGACAGCCAGCGTGTGAGGTAGTAGCCCGCCGTGCCCGTCAACCACATGGTGCGAAGGCTGGGCTGCACGCTGGTGTCCAACGAGTCATTGTTCATCCAGGTCACGCCGCCGTCGACGTAGGCCCGCGAGTGTCCGAACGGTGTGTGAATGTGCCCGTCCAATTGCTGGTTTTGAAACGTTCCACCGAAGCCAAACGACGGGATGTAGGATCGGGCATAGTTGGCCGACACGACCGAGCGGCCGGTCTTCTGTGAAATCGAGGCGCGCCACTCCGGACCGGTTCGCGCTTCGTGGTTGATTCCTTGACCCATCATCGCGAGGCCGGCGCCGGCTGAGATGGTCGTGCCCGCAGCGATTTGATACTGCGCCGTTGCCATGAGGGTGTGCATGTTGAAGCGGTCTTGCGGTGTCGGACCGGCGAGCGTCATCTCCCCGTTGACGATGACCCGGTTGAAATCGTACTCGCCACCGACACTGAAGCGCCGCGTCACCGCCTGATCGACGGTCGTCACCAGTTCATGCGCGTGACCGCCCTGAAGGTTGTTGTCGGTCAGCGGGTTGGTATCGAAGGCGACGGTGCGCAACGTGTAGTTGCTTCGCAACGTCGTATGTTTGGCCAACGCGATCTGTGCACCTCCGGTTGCCGCGTTGGTCCGCGAACCGATTCGATAGAACGGCACACCAGACAACTGCAGCACATCGGTGGTCGGAGCTTTCGTGAACGACTCCTGTCCGATGAGCGTCACTCGGTTGCTTAGCCTACGATCGAGGGTGGCGTGAAACGACTGCTGGAGGCTGTTCAGTTCTTCAAGCGTCAGATATCGCACAAACGCGCCCGAATAGCCGCTCGAAAACCGAGTGAGCTTGCCGGTGTAATCGAGACTCGCCCCGGGCGTGATCGGGGTTCCGTAGTCGGAGGGCGGGTTGGTGCCCGGATTGACGAGCAGGACGTTGTCGTCCCACGTGCCGCCGGTCGCAATCGAGGGCGTGAAAATCCACCCTGGCGCAGTCTGCTGCGCTGGAAGAGCGCTGCTTTGCGCCCGGACAACGAGAGGCATCCCGAGAGCGATGCCAACAAGAAGGGCGAGAAGGAGTCTTGGAACACTTCGCATTTCTGGAATCCTTGCGCCGATTGAGGAGCGCACACGATGCTCCTGCGACGGTCGCTGATCGTCGAAATGCATGGGGCAGCAAGTGAGGTGCCACGCGAGAATTCTGTGCAAACTGCTGTCGTTGGCGGGCGCATGAGCTTCAAACCGGGCTCATCATCGTTCGTGGTGTGAACCGAAATCCTCATGTTGGGCAAAACCGCGGCGTGATCCTGAAGGTGTAATCCTTACAAACGGCTCAGTTGCGCGGTATTGCACTGCCGTATCCTCCGCCCGCTGTATCCCCATAAGTGATTGATCGCTAACGCCATTGCTTAGGTGGCCGATCAATTGCCTGTCGGCACGTGACCCCTGATTGAACGACTTCAATCCTCAATTCTCAAGGTGCGTTCTGATGCGTGTGTCTTTCGTCGTGTGCCGGCTGCGTCGGCCGGCTGCGTTTCTCGTTCTGTGTATCGGGTTCCTCGCCACCCTCGTCGTTGCACGGGAAGGATCGGCAGCTACGCTGACGGTGTGCGCGAGCGGATGCTCCTATTCTGATTTCCAATTGGCCCTCAATGCCGCGCAACCAGGCGACACCATTCTTCTGAGAGCGGGCGAGACATTCGTCGGCAATTTCGTGCTGCCGGCAAAGGGCGGTTCCAATACCACTCCGATTCTCATTCGATCCGACGCGCCGGATAGTGCGCTGCCGGCGGCTGGCGTCAGGCTTGTACCGCCTGGATTTCCTGGAACAAACGTCGCGCTGAATCGACTGGCGCGATTGGTAGGGGTGG
>JBPYFA010000092.1:0-17347 GCA_051986585.1 Vicinamibacterales bacterium
GTCATGGCTGACTTCCGCGTCGACGGCCCCACACTGGCCGCACCGCCGCTCGGGCCGGACGGTGTCGGGCGGCTGACGGGACCATTCAATTTCGCTGGTAACCTGATCGCCTTCGCAGCGCAGGGCAACTATCAGTCGTTCGTGCTCGGACCCGAGCTCTTCAGGACTGACCTGATCGGCAGCGGTGAGGCGACTCTCGTGCTCAGTCCCCAGCCGTGCACGACGTTTGACTGTGTGCCGGCGCCACCGTATCACGTGGCATCGTTCAATTACGCGTTCGAGCCGGTACCGGAACCGGGGACGATCGGGCTGTTTGCGCTCGGCGATAGTGTCATGGCGGCGGCCGCAGCCTTGCGTTCTCGCAGCCAGCGATGCCGGGGTTTGAGAATCATCCGCGAATGATCTGCTCCAGTCGCGGCTTCAGGTAATCGAGCCGATAACGCCCGTCCGCAGGATTGTGATACCCAAACGGCAACTCCTGGGGCAAAAGGGTCGCCCGATCCTTCATCGGCTCGAACGACGTCCCCTCGTGCCATTCGTTGAACGTGGCGATGTAGACAATGAAGAATCCGGTGGCGGCATTCCGCAGCGTCGAATCGGTCTGCAGGTTCAGTGAGGTCCGCATCGATGCCTCGACCTGCCAGAGCGCCAGACGAGCGGCTTTCTCGCGATCGGCAGCCTTGGTCCAGTCGATGATCGCCGGCGGCACGAATGCCGGCGGGCGATAGCAGGAGTCTGCCTGGACGTTGCGCTCGGCGATGGCATCGAACCCGGTGCCGATGCTGGGCGAGAACGTCAGGTTGCTTGCACTGAACGCGCGAGCGCTCTGCGGCCAGTCCTGCGGAGTGAACGCGCCGTAGGGAGCAGCGCCGTCGAATCCAGTTGCCAGAACAGGGTCGGGAACAGGGAAGTCGGAGAGCAGCCACACGTTGTCGAAGTGCCGACGCAACGTCTCACGGACCGCATCCGTCTGGTGGTGCCAGACATCGTCGGGGCGCCACATTGCAACCGGAGCCGTGCGTCCAAGACAATCGGTGGAGAACCGCGGCTGAATGGTCGCGAACGCTTTGAAGACGGGGCCCTCCTTGCCGTTCGCATCCCTCAATACCAGCTGGCAGTCCCAGTGCCGCTTGTCACCGTACTCAGTGACCAGGTACTGAATATCGGATGCGTACGAATCGACGCGCCCGCTGCTGTAAGGTTCGAGATGAAACGTCACTTTCAGCCCGTGGTCGCTCATCACGTCCATCAGCAGCGGCACCATCCGATCCTCGTAGTCGCCGCGCCCCCACCAGCTCACGTTGATCGCGCCGGCGCCGCTCTCGGCGATCCAGCGCGCGTGCTGCTCGAGCACACGCGGGTTGCCTGAATCGTAAGGCCCGAGTTCAGGAACAGACGAGGCGGCAATGTCGTAAGGAGGGGTCCGACCGGAACCATCCCAGTGGCGCCACGGATTGGTGCCGTACCACGGGTAATACTCGAAGATGAAGTGATTGCGCAGATCGCTGAACTGCCGCCGCAGCTGTCGGCCGATCTCCACCGGATCGAAAGCAGGAAGGGGAGGATAGCCGTCAGGATTTCGCGGAACTGCGAGCCCGGCTGGGCTCGAATCGCTCGGACGCCCTCTCGTGGACGACTGTCCGAGCGTGAGCGGTACGGCCAGCGAGGCAAGGAACTGACGACGATTGAACACGAGAGTGCCTGGCCTATGGTAGCAAGCCTGCGCGAAGTCGGCGGCAATCGTCAATCCTCAATCGACAGTCACAATCCGCAATCGACAGTGACAATCTTCAATCGACAATCACAATCGTCATTCGACAATCGCGCAGTCGTCAATCAACAATCCGCATTCTGCAGTCCCGTGACCTATTGACAACCAATAGGAGGACTCCTATAGTCAGACGATAGGAATGGGGAAGAACAAAACCGCCGAACTGCTGCAGGGTGCCCTCGAGTTGCTGATCCTGCGGCTCCTGCAATCGCAGCCGCTCAACGGCTGGGACATCATGCGCCGGCTGCAACTCGTTTCCGGAGACGTGCTCACGGTTACCGCCGGTTCGCTTTATCCCGCGCTCCATCGTCTGGAAGGGCGGGGTCTCGTCTCCGCATCGTGGCGGCTGTCGGAGAATAATCGCCGGGCGCGGGTGTATCGAATCACCACCGCCGGGCGGCGCCAGCTCGCCGCCGAGCGCGAGGTGTGGTCGCGGTTCTCGGGCGCGGTCAACGCGCTCTTGAAGAAGGCATGATGGCGTCGTTCGCCCGTCTTCGCGTGCGCGCCCGCGCGCTGTTTCGATCGGCCCGCGCCGAGCAGGATCTGCGAGACGAGCTGCGCGGTCATCTCGACCGTCACATCGCCGAGCTCGTCGCTGGCGGAATGTCGCTCGACGCCGCCCGCAATGAAGCGCTCCGCGTGTTTGGCGGCCTCGCACAAGCGGAGGAAGCGTGCCGCGACGCGCGCGGAGTCGGCCCCCTTGTCGAACTGTGGCAGGACATTCGTTACGGACTCCGTTTGATGCGACGGACGCCGGCCCCTGCCGCGGTCGTCGTCCTTACGCTCGCTGTGGCAATTGGCGCAAACACCGCTCTGTTCAGCGTGTTTGATGCGGTCCTCCTGAAGGCGCTGCCGCTGCCGAATCCTGAGCGCCTCGTCGTCATCACCGAAGAGACGCCGACGGTCCGCGGCGGGCCGGTCTCGTATCCGGACTTCCTCGACTGGCGCCTGCGCCAGAGGACGTTCGAAGACCTTGCCGTGTCGATGATTGTCGGCGGCGTGCTGACCGGCGAAGGCGAGGCGGACCGCGTCTTCGGGCGCGCGGTCTCAGCCGGGTTCTTCGCGACACTCGGAAGCGGACTCGAGATCGGTCGGCCGTTTTCGGCCGCCGAAGATCGTCCCGGCGGCGAACGCGCCATGATCTTGAACCATGCGCTCTGGCAACGGCGCTACCATGGCGATCGAGGGGTTGTAGGCCGGCCCGTGATCTACAACGGCGAACCCTACACAATCGTTGGCGTATTGCCTGCCGGGTTCGATTTCTATGGCAGCACCAATGCGAACAACGACTTCTTCATCGCTCTCGGACAGCAAGCGGATCGGCCGTACATGCAGAAGCGCGATAGCCGGCCTGGGCTGGCGGTCGTCGGCCGCATGAAGCCGGGCGTGACGCTCGCGCAGGCCGCCGCGGACTTGTCGCGCGTGGCCTCGTCCCTTGCAGCTGAATACCCGACGACCAACCAGGACGTCGGCGTCGGGTTGCGCTCGTTGCTCGACGACTACGTCGGGAACGTCCGGCAGACGATGTGGGTGCTGCTCACATCGGCGCTGTTCGTGCTGATGATTGCGTCCGCCAATGTTGCCAACTTGCTGCTCGCGCGATCGGGCGCACGAAGGCGCGAGGCGGCGATGCGGCTCGCGCTCGGCGCGGGACGCTGGCGAATCCTGCGTCAGCTGGTGACGGAGAACCTGCTGCTGGCGCTGGCTGGAGGAGCGCTCGGCATTGTGCTCGGCTGGTGGGGAAGCAGCGCCCTGGCGTCGCTCGCGTCGCGCACGCTTCCGCGGATTGAGGACGTCGCGCTCAACTGGCGCGTCGTCGCGTTTACACTCGGCACGACCGCGCTCGCAGGCCTCTTCTTCGGCCTTGTGCCCGCGTGGCAGACGATCCGGGTCGACGTGCAGCCTGCGCTCAGGGGTGCCGTCCGTTCGATTGTGCCGGCGGGGCACGGACTGCGGGACGGACTGGTTGTCGCAGAAATCGCGCTCTCGTTGGCGCTGCTCGTCGGCGCCACGCTGCTGCTCCGCAGTTTCACCGGGCTGGTCCACGCCGATCCGGGCTACGACGCGCGCGACGTCTTGACGTTGCGCCTCCGGCTTCCCGATGCGCAATATCAGGACCGCACGCGAATCGCGACCACGCTGCACGAGATGTTGGCGCGGATCGAGGCACTACCAGGCGTCGAGCGCGCGTGCCTGACGACCGGCGTGCCGTTCGGACGAACGTTCCCGGATCCGTTCGAGATTGATGGCCGTCCGACGCTCGCGGCGCAGCAGACGCCACTGGCTTGGACGCAATGGGTCACGCCGTCGTACTTCGACGCGCTTCGCATCGGGCTCATCGCCGGCCGGACGTTCAGCAGTGCGGACAAGGAACAAGCCGCTCTCGTCGCCGTGATCGACGAAGAATTCGCTCGCCTGCAATTCCCGGGAATTGATCTTGCCAAGGTGATCGGGCACCGCGTCCGATTTCCGCAGACCGACAGTCGCTGGCGCACGATCGTCGGTGTCGCCCGGCATGTGCGGCACAATGCGCTCGACGAGCCCGCGCACGTGCAGGCCTATGGACCGTACGAACAGCTCGCACCTGCATGGAAGGCGGAGATCGGTCGCGCGATCGACGTTGCCGTGCGCAGCCCGGTCGATCGAAGCTCCCTGCTCTCGGCGATCAAAGCACAGGTCCGTGCCGTGGATCCCGAAGTGCCGGTGTCGCACGTGCGCACGCTCGCGGAAGCCACGTCGTTGTCGATCGCTCCGCGGGTACTGAACCTTTGGCTGATTGGCGGGTTCTCTTTAACAGCGCTGCTGCTGTGTCTCGTCGGGATCTACGGTGTCATGAGCTACGCCGTCGCGTCGCGGACTCGGGAAATCGGAGTGCGCCTCGCATTGGGTGCCAGTCCAAACGGCGTGCTGGCGCTAGTGCTAGCGCGCGGCATTCGCCTGGCGGTGATCGGCGCGGTCCTCGGCGTCATGCTCGCCGCGATCGTTGGTCGCTCGCTCGACCGCATGCTGTACTCAGTGACGCCGAGCGATCCGCTGACGTTCGCCGTCGTCACGGGTGTCCTCATCGGCGTAGCTGTGGTTGGCTCCTACCTCCCTGCGCGTCGTGCCATGCGCGTGGACCCCCTCGTCACGCTGCGCCACGAGTAGTAGCCTCCGCCAGGAGTTCCTTCACCGATTCGTTAAAACGGGAGACTTGTGTGACGGCTGAAACATTAGGCTCTTTTTGGGGTCCGATAAGGGTCGTCGCAGCGAGCTGCATCTCTGTGATTTCTAAGGAGAACCCGCCGGTGTGAGCCATCGCGACCCCGCTTTTCGCCTTACCGTCCAATAGGCCGTCCCAACCTCGTCCGCGCAGAGCGGCGAATGAATAGGAGAAGATGCCTTGTCACGGAATCTTGCGCCAATGTTGAAGCCCACTCTTGCGAAACTCGCACTATCCGCTTTGTTCCTGACAATCGGTCTCGGCCCGATGTTCGTCTATGGGAACGGCCCGGCGCTGATTCTGCCGGTAATGGAAATCTTCTGGCTCGCCTGGATTGCGATGGCGCTCGGAGTGCCAGTCGTAGTGACTCGGGTCGACGCCTTCGCTCTCGCGGCTCCCAATGCGATTGGAGTGATTCTGATTGTGGTCGGGTTCGCCATTTCAGTCGCGGTCAACTATGCGCTAGCGAGCTTCATCGTCTGGTCACGGTCATAGCGTCATCCTTAGACTCCAGGACATCAGGCAAATCGTAACTCGGCCAGAATACGAGTTCAGCCGCGGGATTGTCGCGAAAACAAGTACCCCAGAATATCGGCCATAGCGGTGCCGTCGCCAACACAAGTGGCCAGCACTTGACTCGTGCGGCCGTCCTTTGGACCAGGAATGATTACTCCCATTCAGCTCCGTGTTTCCGGATCTCCGTGTTGAAAGCTTGTTCCGTGCTCTTCGAGACCTCCTTGCCAGTCAGGCAGGACACATTTGATGACGGTCGAGACAGGGCCGACTACACTCTGATCAAACGATAAGATGGCTTCAGACAGGTTGCCGTCGAGCGATAAAGAAAAGTTACTGTATTGATATGGCCAAAGCACCTCTCATCTTCACGTTCTATATTGCAGCCCCTATCGAGAAAGTGTGGAACGGGTTTGTATCGAAGGAGACGAACCAGACCATTTTCATGGGCGCCGATTTCGACGTGGATCTCAAGCCTGGAGGCGCGATGACCTGGTCCGGGCCGGGTAAGGACGGAAAGCAGACCCGCTACGTGACCGGTGAAGTGCTACAAGCGGAGGCACCGACGCGACTGCAATACAAGTTCGGCATGGGAGACGGATCGGTGATGTCGAGGGTGACGATCGTGTTGACCGCGGAGACGGAGGCGGTGAAGGTGGTCGTGACGAACGATGAGTGGACTGACGACGACCCGGCGTATCTGCAGAATGCCGACGGCTGGCCGCGAATTCTTTCCCGGTTGAAGACTCTGCTCGAGACCGGGAAAACATTTCGGCCGCATTGATGGCCGCTCAGCATAATCTTGAAGAACCGCGACATGGACGAACACACCACCTCGCTGCCCGACGTCAGAGACCAGATTGTGGCATTCAAACACTCACTCGCGCCGCGCCGGCCCGAGTTGAAGCGCGCGTTCGCCGAGGTGCGAGACCACGTCGCTCGCGCCGCGGAGCGAATCCGAACCGACGATGCACGAGGGCGGCCGACTATTCCGGAACTCGCATATGCGGACATTGCCGCGGACAGGGTTTCGGACAGCACCCGAGTGGCAATACGCGCCAGCGGTGCCGCAATCGTCCGCGGCGTGTTCCCGGCTGCCCAAGCGACGGAATGGTTTGGTGAGGTCGGTCGCTATCTCGACGACAACCGCTATGAGGAAAAAGAAGCGGCGAAGCGGAGCCTCGACAAGTACTTCTCCGCATTGAAGGCTGCGAAACCGCAGATCTTCAACGTCTACTGGTCAAAGCCGCAAGTGCTCGCACGGCAGGATCCAAATCTGGCCGAGACACGCGCGTTCCTCGATCGGCTGTGGACCAACTACGACGGGATCTTCGATCCGAACCTGCAGTGCACCTACGCGGATCGTGTCCGCCGGCGCCAACCGGGCGACACGACACTCGGTCTGTCGCCGCATATGGACGCAGGCACGGTTGAGCGATGGATCGATCGCGGCTACCAGCGCGTCTACGAGAAGGTGTTCGCCGGCGATTGGCGCGGCTACGATCCGTTCGACGCGAGACATCGCGCTGACACGCGGGAAATACCTTCACCCGCGGTTGCCAGCGTGTTTCGTACCTATCAGGGCTGGACAGCGTTGACGCGTCAGGGACCACGGGACGGCACGTTACGATTGATTCCCCTCGCAACCGGGATCTGCTACGTCCTTCTTCGTGCCGTTCAGGATGATGTGCCGGAGGACGATCTGTGCGGCGCTGCCCCAGGTCGAGCGTTGAGCGTCACTCCCGAGTGGCACGGCGACTTGCTGGCAGGCGTGGTCTCGATCCCCGAGGTCGAGCCGGGTGACACGGTCTGGTGGCACACCGACGTGTGTCACGCGGTGGCCGACAAACATGCCGGCCAGGAATTTGCCAGCGTCATCTACATCGGTTCAGCACCCGACTGCGTCAAGAACCGCGCGTATCTCCCACGGCAGAAGGCCGCCTTTCTGGCGGGGAACTCACCGCCGGACTTTGCCGCGATGAATCTCGAAGTGGATTTCACGGGGCGAGCCACGGAAGCCGATCTGACTGACCTCGGTAGGCGGCAGATGGGGTTCTGAAGTACCTCCGAATAGCCAACGCGCCGATCCCGCTGCCGAACAGCAGCAGCGTTGCGGGCTCGGGCACCGGATCCTGCACTGTGTAATCCGTCGCCACGAAGCGGTACAAACCGCGCGTGTCGCGCTCCAACGCCAGCAATGCGAGCCCCGAACCGGTTACATCTGCCTGAAAGAGCGGCACCGTCGCGGTCGCGTTGTCAAACGCCGCGATAGTGCCGGTGAGGACGAACGGACTCGTGAGCCGGACGCGGTCTCCGTCGGGTATGGGAACGCTCGCCGCATCGAAAGAGAGCTGACCCCGGAACTGCACGGAGCCCGGCCCGAAACTAGTGCCGTAGCTGTTCCCGCCGACGACCGCAAAGCCCGAACCAAGATCGAACCCGAACGAAGGAGCCCCGAAGACGGCACTCAGGCTGACCGACGTGCCCGGGGCACATCCCGCGTTGGCGCACGCGATCGGCGACGCGATAGTCGGGAACAAGCTCACCAGTGAGAATGCATCGCCCGACAACGACAGCCCCGGCGGGTCACCCGTGTCGAACCCGACTCCACCGGCCCGGATGAGTATCGGTTCTGCGCCCGCCACCTTGGCGAGGGAAAACAAAAGGATGCAAACGACCGTGGCGGACATCGTGCTGCGAGGCATCGTTCACCTCCCGGACTGCGCGACGGAAAGCAGCTACTGTGCCATCGTTATGCTGCCTGTTTGCTTGTATGTCGCGTTTCAACGGACCGTCCGGGGTGGAAGTAAAACTCCAACACCTCCACCGCCGGCGGACATCCTGAACTGCCCCGTCTTCGACAGGCGCACCGCTGCCGCCGCGAAGTTCTCATACTCCTCATCGTCGAGCAGCGATTTGATCGCTCGAAAGACCGCAGCGCTGGCCAGTTGATTAGGGTTAGGAGCCAGGTTATGGACGATTTCGAGGGCCTGGCCGCGCCTCGCCGGTGAGAGTTTCAAGTCGCTGATCACGCCAGGCAGGCCGTCGGATGACTGGGGGCGAAAGGAAACGTGGGTGCGTTCAGATGCGGCCGCATTGATAAGCGCATGAATCTCCGCGACATCAAGAGCGGCATCCCCATCCTTGTCGCCGCGCGCGATCAGTCCCTGCATGCGTTCTGGCAGCTCGTCGCGCGATATCTGGAGGTCGTTGTTGGCGTCGAATGACAGGATGCGTTCGATGACGGCCAGCGGGGACCGCGGTGCGCCCGGAGACGGATCGACTACCGTCATGACACCTCCCTGACGGATGCCCTCTGGGCTTTGTGCGACTACCGGGCTAATCCCCGTCAGGACGGCGGCGGCTGTCACAATGATGCGAATCACAGTTCTCACGACGTCCTCGCTATTTCACAAACGGGTTGGAGAATCTCGCATCGGTCAGCAACGTCTGATCGGTCAGTGTGTCGAGGAAGGCAATCAGCGCTGCCTTCTCCGATGCCGTGAATTTCAACGGGCCGACGGGAACCATGTAACCAAGGTTCGGATCCAGAATCGCGTTGTCGCTGTAGTGATCGATCAGCGCATCCAGCGTCGCGAACCGCCCGTCGTGACCGTATGGGGCGGTGACCGCCACGTTTCGAAGTGATGGCGACTTGAAGGAGCCGAGGTCCACCGGGCGGAGCGTCACGTCGCCCACGCCACCGTCTGCTTTCGGGTCGTTGCCGCGCAATCCGGTATTGGCGGGCGTCGGGACGAAGAAGTGCTCGTTTCCATCTTTCATGTGGCAGGTGCTGCAGTTGCGCATGAACAGCGCCTTGCCGCGGTTCTCCTGCCGAGTGAAATTGTCGAAGTCGTCGTGCGCCGACTCGGCGTGCGCGCGGCCTGCGTCATATCGCGACTGGTACGACACAATCGAGCGAACGAACTGCGCGAGCGCTTTGCCGATTCGCTGATCGGTGACCTGGCGATCACCGAAGGCGCGCGTGAAGAGTCCAGAATAGGTCGGGTCACGCGCGAGCACGTCAACGACCTTAGTCAGATCCTGTCCCATCTCGATCCGGTTCTGGATCGGGAGCAGGACCATCTCTTCAAGATTGCCGACGCGTTCGTCCCAGAAGAATCGTGAGCGCTGGTAATAGCGGAGATTGACGAGCGGCATCGCGCGGCGATCCGTCAGCCCACCATGCAACCCCTTGCTCGCGGGCTTCGTGTCGGCAAACGCGTGGGCCTGCACGTGGCACGATCCACACGATGTCGTGTTATTCGCGGACAGGCGCGTGTCGTAGAAGAGCACGCGTCCCAGCGTCGCGCCATCGTCGGTCAGCGGGTTATCAGGCGGCGTGTTGTCGTAAGCTCGTCCGGGTTGCGTGAAGTGAGCAGGCAGCTGGACGTTCGCGTAGTGATAGGGCGAGGGAGGAAGCTTCAGGGTACTCTTGGCCGGCGGCCGCGACGCCAATGCGATTGCGTTCAGAACGAACACCAGGACCAAGAACGGGCCAAAGAGGATTCGAGTCATTCCGTCCTCCACGGGTGTCGTAACGGAGACTTAGACACCGACAATGGAGAATTGGTCTGGCCTGAGGTCGTGACCAACAACAAACATCCGGCGCAGCTCTGACTCCGGGTCTTACTCAGCGACGGCGCAGCTCCCTGGCTGTCGCTCCAGCCTCTCCCCGCAATAACGGAGCCCCGACATGAAGATCAACGAACCCAGCCGCATGGCCCTGATGGTCGCCCGCCAGCGAGCGGCGCATCAGCTGCTCGATCATGGAGCAATTCTCGACGACCCAGTTGCGATCACGATTCTGCGCGAAGACGAAAGTGACCTGCCTCAGTTTGCGAACCAGCACCCCTTGGCCAGCATCGGACGCCTGTTCACCGCAGCACGGAGCCGTATCGCGGAAGACGCGATATCAAAAGCGGTCGAACGAGGGGTGGTGCAGGTCGTGATCCTCGGCGCAGGGCTCGACACGTTCGCCTTCCGGAATCCCCATGGCGCTCGCATCAGGATCTTTGAAGTTGATCATCCCGCCACGCAGGCATGGAAGCGCCAACGCCTCGCGGCGGCGGAGCTCGCGCCGCCATCGTGGCTCACTTTCGTGCCGGTGGATTTCGAGCGGGATGATTTGCAACAGCAAATCAGCAGCGCCGGGTTTCAGCCATCCGCTGCGTTCTTCACCTGGCTCGGAGTGGTGCCATACCTGACACAGGATGCCATCGCCAACACTCTGGACTACATGGCGTCAATCGAGAACTCGGAGGTGGTGTTCGACTATATGGAAAGTCCCGAAGCATTGTCTGGCGAGATGAGGGAAGTAGTAACCGAGAGAACCAGACAGCTCGAGAAGACCGAGGAACGCTGGGCGAGCCGTTTCGAGCCGGCTGCCATTGCAGCGGTTCTCCGCGCGCACGGATTCTCTGATATCGCAGATGTGAGTTTCGGGCAGATCGTGGCCAGGTTCGGCCGTCAGGTTCAAGGGCTCGCGACCGGGCAAGCCGGCGTTCATGTCATGCATGCGAAGCGTTAGCAAGGGGCACGTGTCGGCCGTCTCCACGGTCGTGTACTCAAAGGGTTCCGAATTGCGGCCGGGTGGCGACCTTCGTGGAGGCAATGCGGCGTCTGTTCGAACGTTGAGGCTCCGTGCGTCGCCGGTTTGACAACGGCACCCGCTCGATTTGCTGCGACTCATCTTCGTCGCTCTCATGATGGTGATGGTGATCGCCGGCCTGACGACGAGCGCGCGGCCACAAACGGCCCGGCAATGGACGGGCGTGTGGTTGTTGATCGTGTTCCTCGCCTGGGTTCTGCTCGGATTCGGCTGGCTTCACGCCTGACGGTTCGATGTCCACGCAGTCCGACCTGCTGTGTTCTATTCGCCCGACGTGCGAGACAGGCACTTCGTACTCCAGGCCATAGCTCTCGGGAAGAAACAACAAATCGAAGGGAAAGCGTGGGCGGATGATAAGAGGTCCTTCCGCAATTGCCACCACCAGACAGCGGTTCGCCCTACTACGGATTGGTCCGACTTGTAGCGCGGATGAAAAGCACCGCGATCAGCGGCGATACTGCTGCGATAATGTAGGCCGTGTCACCAACAGAACGAGCCCAGCCGTTTGACGAGAAGGCCGCACTCGCGGAGCTCGAGCGGCTACGCGAATCGATCCAGGCCGCGCGGCAGGCGCGCCAGCGAAGCTCCGACGAGTTCGATGCGTTCGTCAAGAGCTTTCGCAAGCCTTCATCCACACCCATCTCCGAGCGCCCGATTGCGACAGAACCTGCATCGCAGCCGCCGTCGCAGCCGGCGCCGTCGGAAGCGATCAGTCGTTCGCCTGATTCTCCCGCTCCGCCGCCGGTTGCGGTCGCCGTCCAGTCCAACAGCGACGCAGTCGATGAGAGGATCCTTCCGGCTTCGACGGTACCGCGGCGATACCGCATCAGCCTTCGATCGCTTGGCATACTCGCCATCATCGCGGTGATCGCACTGGGTCTCTTCGCAACCCGCTGGCGAGCCCAGTCACCGCCGAAAGCAGCGAAGGCAGCCAACGACAACGCCTTGGCACGGAACGTGGCGGTCCCACCTCCGGCTGCGGCTCCGTCGGCGCCGGCCACTCCGGCCGCTCGTGCGGTCGCCATCGAACTGCGGGTCATCCGACCGGTCTGGATGCGCGTCGTCGTTGACGGCCGGAAGGACGTCGAGGGGACGGTCCAGACAGGTGAGCCGTTGCATTTCACGGGCGAACGCTCGATCGTGGTCCGCGTGGGGAACGGTGGCGACGTTCTCGTGAAGACCGGCGATCGCGAAGAGCCGTTCGGCGACGCGGCACAGCCGCGGACGCGGACGTTCTCGAAACCGTGAGGCGGTCTCGCGCTCGCGGCTTTAATGCGGCAAAACCAGGCGAACCGATGCGGGCTGACGCAGATCGAAGTTGACAGCCTGAACGTCGCCGCTGGACCACTCCACGGTCGGGCCTTTGAAATCAGAGAATCGGTGGAGCGGCACGCCGATGCCCGCAACAGGCCGCCCGGTTCTGGTGTTGATTGCCGCGAAGTAGGCCATGCCGGACGGATCGCGGAATGCCGGGAAGGCCGCCTGTGTTCTGACTTCGAGGCGGTAGCGCTGGTCAGGAGACGTGCTTTCCCATACCACGCGGCGCGAATAATCGCGGCTCATCACGAATGGGGCTTGCTGCGCCACCAGCAGCGCCATCACAGCAACGACGATCCAAACCGCTGTTTTCGATCGATTGCGCATGGGACATCTCAGTTGACGTTTTCGCTGTTAGCCGCGTGGCCCGTGATGGCGAACGTTAGAAAGACGCCGGCTGCCAAAGCTACCGCAGCACCGGCGCGCAGCAGCGCGGTCCCACGGGCCGTCTCCCATTCCAGGACCGCTCGAGCGTGATCAGGCCCCATGAGTGTCGCGGCGAGTCCTTGCATACACATGATGGCGCCCAATACACGCAAGGTCTTTGGCGCACGGGATGCCGCGGCCGCCAGGATTACCACAACTCCCATGGCAACACGAACTGCGCCCGCCGTATAGAGTCGCATAGGAGTGGCGAAGTACAGCCGCCGTATCTCGGTCCCGCGCTCGGGGAAGAGGAGGCCGCCGATGCCGACGCCGAGCGTGAAAAGAGCGACGAGCAACGCGGCAATTCGCATACGTTTGTTTCTCCGGCCAGCTCAGGATAGGAACCGGTATCTTCTCCGCGCCGATTCAGTCCTTCTCTTTCGTCAATTGCGTCAAGAGCGTCTGGATGTGATCGAGCTGCGCCTGAACCTGCCCAAATCGTGTCAGCTGGATTTCGAGCTGCTTGCGGATGTCCACGACTTGCTCTTCGACTGCCGCAAGAATGATGGCTCGGCTCGGCGCCGGTCCTGCGGGGCCGCGTTGTCCGCGCTCACCACGCCGGCCGCGTTCTCCGCGCGCGCCGCGTTCTCCACGCTGACCGCGTTCTCCGCGTTTGCCGTGGGTACCCTTCCGCCCGCGAGGGCCGGCCTGCTTCGAACCCATGCCGTGAGATTCTATACGTGCGGACGCTCCCCGGGAGCATGGCGCCGCCCCGCCTTCCGCGATGTAAGGCAACCGCGCACCCGAGGATGCGACAGTACCGGGCGGTACACTTGCGAGCCGTGCAGTGCCGTTTTTGAGGAGCAAAGACGTGCGATACCTGATGCGACAGCGGATTCTGTCCTGGGGTGACGACTTCACGATCAAGGACGCGGACGGGCACGAAAGGTACTACGTGGACGGAAAAGTCTTCAGCTTCGGCAACAAACTGTCGTTTCTGGATTCGAAGGGCGGCGCGGAGCTGGTCCGAATCGACCAGAAGCTCCTCAGCTTCGGTCCGCAGTACGAAGTTCGACGCGGGAGCGAGACGGTAGCGATCGTGAAGAAGCATCTGTTCACGCCGTTTCGCGCTCGGTTCACCGTGGATGTTCCCGGGCCAGACGACCTCGAAGCTATGGGAGACTTTCTCGATCACGAGTATGCCTTCGAGCGTGGCGGCCGGGAGGTCGCGCGCGTGAGCAAGAAATGGCTGGCGTTAGCCGACACGTACACAGTCGATATCGACGATGGACAAGACGACGTGCTGATACTGGCGGCAGCTGTCGTCATCGACATGGTGTCTCACCCTGACGAGGGCGAGGGCCATCATCGTGGAGACTGAGAAACGCGGCAACGCGGTGCAACTCCTCGTCGAGGGCCACGCGAAACGCACGCTCTCGTGGCGGGCGCGCTCCGATATAGCCGAAGGCGGACTCGAGCTTCCCGTTCTTTACCGACAGATTGCCCCAGCCGATGACCCGATCGCGCCAGAGCAGCGGCATCGCGTAGTAACCGAGCTTGCGCTTGGACACAGGGGTGTACGCTTCGAACCGATACGGCCATCCCCAGAGCATTTCGAATCGGCGCCGGTCCCACACCACGGGGTCGAAAGGCGCCAACAATCGCACCGCGTCGTCAGGCGGGTCGGCCGCCAGGGCTTCTGAGGCGGGCCAGAACCAATCGACGCCGTCGACTCGCGTGTGGGCGAGCCGACGTTTCGCATGCAGAAGGGTGCGTTCCAGCTCGCCGGCCCACTGCGGAACCGCGTAGCGCAGCCGCCGCACGAGCATCGACAAGCTGACCGCCGGAAGCGGCGCGTAGTTGGCGACGACAACGTCGACGAGCGCGTCGAGGCGCTTGCGCCGAGTGGCGGCGTCGCGCGGCTTGGCGCCGTGCTCACACGCGGCATAGATCCGGATTCCGGCCTCACGACGGGCGACGCGCAACAATCCGCGGTAATGCATCGCATCCAGCAGGTGCGTCGTCGCACTCGAGACGCCGCCCCAGTAGTTGGTGACCGTGCCGTGCGAGAAGTGCTCGTCTACCTCGCGTGGGTGCACCTGACCGCGCGCCCGCACAAAGGCGTGCAGTGCGCGCACGTACTTCCCGCGCCCTGAAGTCCACGGCGCCGGGCCTCCGCGTGGATGCATCAACGCCTGCACGGCGCCTGTCACGAAGCCGTAGTTCACGAACACGTCCTCGTAGACATCGAGGCTGGCGTAGCGATGCTCGAGGTCACCAGCGCGGTAACCGATAACCCGATGGCGCAGCGTGAGGTCCTGCGCGCGCGCCGGTGCACGGATCGGGTCGGCCTGCACGAAGCCCAATGTGTCGAGCGCGCGCTCGAGCGTGGTTGGCGTGAAGAGGCTGCGCGCCACTGCGGCGCGCCGAAGGTCGTCGAGCGTCACTCGGCTCCATTATCCACTCGGACACAATTTCGAACATTCCGTATATCCTGATGCGTCTCGTCGAGTGACTTTGTTACCGATGCCTCCCGACCTATCTGCGGTGTCCGACGAATTGCGACGCGAGTTCGGAGAGATCGACATCTATCTGTTCGATCAGCTGCTGCGCGGTCGATTCGATCGTCGCCCCCGCGTGCTCGACGCCGGCTGCGGCGCCGGACGCAATCTCCCGTATTTCCTGCGCCGTGGTTTCGACGTGTGGGCGGTCGATGCCGAGGCTTCGGCGATCAGTTCCGTCCGCCGGATGGCGGCGACGCTGAATCCAGCATTGCCGCCAGATCAGTTTTACTGCGGACCGCTCGACGCACTGCCGTGGAAGGATGGGTCGATGGACGCCGTCATCTGCAGTGCGGTGCTGCACTTCGCCCAGGACGAGCGGGGGTTCGTCGCGATGGTCGAGGAGATGTGGCGCCTGTTAGCGCCAGGCGGCCTGTTGTTCACGCGTCTGGCAACGAGCATCGGCCTGGAACGGCACATCTCGTCTCCGATAGGCCGGGTGAAGCTGCCCGACGGTTCGGAGCGCTTCATTGTCGACGAGCATACGCTGCTCGCCTTGACGGCGAAGCTGGGTGGGACGCTCGCGGATCCATTGAAGACCACCAACGTTCAAAACATGCGATGCATGACGACTTGGGTGATCGAGAAGCGTTGAGGGATACATGAAAACCAAGGTGAGTGCGACCTCCGTCACCGCTTTTCTTGGCGGTCTCGCGGACGAGAACGTCCGGCGCGACAGCCGGGCGGTGGCCCGACTGATGGCGCAGGCGACAAAATCAAAAGCGAAGATGTGGGGCAGCAACATCGTGGGCTTCGGCGAGCGGACGATCAAGTACGCCGATGGGCGGGAAACGCCGTGGATGTTGATCGCGTTTTCGCCTCGGAAGGCAAACCTCACCCTCTACGTCGGCCGCCGCTTCGATGGGCGCGATGCTCTCCTGAAGAAACTCGGCAAGCACTCGACCGGCGGCGGCTGCCTCTACATCAAGCGACTGTCGGACGTCGATCTGCCGACGCTGAAGAAGATCGTCGCCGCCTCGGTCAGGCACGCCAAGAAGGCAAGCGCGTAAACCACCGAACCAGCTCGGCGGGCTGACGGCCGCAGGCAATCCTGTAACCCAATCACGAACAGTCCGACGCTGATCACTCTACTTCGCCAACAGACCTTCCTTGAGAAACTCGACGAGAGGCGGAATCGCCTTTTCCGGCGCTTCGACATGTGGGACGTGCCCGAGGCCGGGCAGCAACATCACGCGGCCGTTGCCATTGGGGATTGTCCTGGCCAGGTACTGCATCCGTTCCTGAAATCGGGCGGCAGTCCCGAGCAGCGCGTCCTCAGCGCCCCCGAACGCGAGCGTTGGCACCTGAATGTGCGGCCAGTCGTAGACGACAGGGTCGGCGTAGAGCATCTGGCTGGTCAATGCCTGCACCATGGCCAACCGCGGCCACTCGGCGCTCAGCGTCCACGAATAACGGATCCGGGTGTAGGTCTCGAACTCCGCATTCCAGGCGTTCGGGTTGTGGGCCACGTAGCGGCCGAGGCTCGAGCGGATGCTCTGGTAGTCGCTCTTGAGCGTCTCCTGGTATGAGTCTTCGATTGGCTGCATCGGCCGATCGAATCGGCTGTCGACAAGGCCGATCGGGTTGTAGAGGACCAACCGCTCAACGGCTTTCGGATATTGTGTCGTTAAGCGTGCAGCAAGCATCCCGCCCATCGAATGGCCGACGACCATCACCCGTTCGATCTTTTCCTTTTGCAACACCAGAAACGTATTTCGAGCTTGCGAGTTGAAGTTGTATGGCGCGATCGGCTTCGACGACTTGCCATAGCCGATTTGGTCGGGGACGATGACCCGAAAGCCTTCCTTCGTGAGCGCCTCGATGATTGACGCGAAGTAGAAGCCGCCGAAGTTGTTGCCATGCAACAGCACAACCGTGTGGCCGTTCGGTGCGCCTTTCGGCGCGACGTCCATATAGGCGATACGGACATCCTGCGTGTAGACCCGGATGTCGAGATACTTGCTCGGATATGGGTACGGGCACTCCTCGCAGGTGATGCTGCCCGG
>JBPYFA010000093.1:0-8632 GCA_051986585.1 Vicinamibacterales bacterium
CCCCGGGCGCGGAACCACCGATAGGCGTACGGCTCGAGCTCGATCTCGTGGTGGCCGTGCTCGCCGGCACGGCTGTCGTTCGTCCAGAGCAGATCGACGAGCAAGCGAGTCCCCGTCGCGCTGACAGGAATGCGAACCGCACGCGGTTTGTCGGCGAAGTTGTGCAGCACGATCAGCGAATGCTCGCGCCACGAGTACTCCATCACCAGCACATCGGTCGCATTGGTCTTGACAATCTTCCAGTCGCCCCAGCTGATTTCCGGACACTCCTTGCGCATGCGAATCTTGCGCTCTATCCAGTTGAGCAGCGAATGGGGATCGCGCCGCTGGGCCTCGACGTTGACGCGCTTGTAGCCGTAGATCGGATCCGAAATCACCGGCCGAACCGTGCGGCGCCCGGTTGAAAACCCGCCATTCCGATCGGCGGACCACTGCATCGGCGTGCGCGCACACTCGCGCTCGGGGAGGCGGAGATCATCGCCCATCCCGATCTCGTCGCCATACTGAATCATCGGTGTGCCAGGCAGCGTGAACAGCAGACTGTAGGCCAGCTCGATGCGGCGTCGATCGTTGTCGACCATCGGCGTGAAGCGACGGCGAATCCCACGATCGTAGAGCTGCATGTCCTTGGTCGGACCGAAGGCGGCGAACACCTTGTCCCGCTGCGCCTCCGTCAACCGTCCGAGATCGAGCTCGTCGTGACTACGGAGGAAGTGGACCCACTGCGCCGCCGGCGGCCTGGCTTTGGTGGCCTCGAGGGCGGCAATGAGCGGCTTCAAATCGCCGGTGGCGAGCGCGTAGTAAATGCGCTGGTTGACCGGAAAGTTCAGCATCATCTGCAGCCGGTCGCCGAGGTCGCCAAAGTATTCGAGGCTCTCGTCCGGCGGAACGTTTGCCTCGGCGAGCAGTACCGCATCGCGGCGGCGCCACTGCAGGAAATCGCGCATCTCGTGCAGCAGCTCGTAATCCTTCCGCCGGGTCGCGTGTGTCCCCTTGGGACTGATCAGGAAGGGCACGGCATCCATCCGGAACCCACAGACGCCAAGCTGCAGCCAGAAACCCATGATGCGAAGAATCTCGGCCCGCACCTTCGGATTCATGGTGTTCAAATCCGGCTGAAAGTCATAGAACCGGTGAAAATAGTACTCACCGGCCACGTCATCTCTCGTCCACGTCGTCCTCTGCACGCCAGGAAATACCATCCCTTTGTTGTAGTCGGCCGGACGCGTCTTCGACCAGACGTACCAGTCGCGATATGGCGACTTCGGATCTTTGCGAGCGGATTGAAACCAGGGATGACGATCGGACGTGTGATTGACGACGAGATCGACGATCACTCGAAGGCCGATCTGCTCGGCGTGATTCATGAAGTCGACGAAGTCGCCGAACGTGCCAAGCTTCGGGTGGACGCCGTAATAGTCGGCCACGTCGTAGCCATTGTCGCGATTCGGCGACTGGTAGAACGGCTGCAGCCAGATGCACGAGACCCCAAGTCCCGCCAGATAATCCAGCCGCCGGGTCAGCCCAACAAAGTCGCCAATCCCATCAGCATTGCCATCGACGTACTTCTCCACGTCCAGGCAGTAGATGACGGCGTTCTTGTACCAGAGGTCGTCAATCAAGAATCCCTCATCGCTAATCGCTCATCCCGAATCACTAATCGCGAATCGCTAATCGTGAATCGCTAATCGCGAACCGCCAATCGCGAATAGCGAATCGCGAATGGCGTATCGCGAATCCCTAAATCCTCGAATCTCAACCGTGAGACTCGCTATTTCCTGGCTGAGCAAAACATGTTCCGCGAACCGAAGCTGGTCCGTCGGGTACACTACGGCTCAGAGCCCATGAAGTCTGGCTCAGCGATTCACGGATCAGCGATTCGCGATTCGCGATTAGCGATCAAGGATTCCCTTGCCCGAGCTCCCCGATATTGCCCTCTATCTCCACGCGCTCGCACCGCGTGTGATCGACCAGCCGCTCGAACGATTGCGGATCGGCAATCCGTTCATCGTCCGCACCATAGAGCCGGCGGTGAGCGCGATTGAGGGGCGACGGGTCGTCGGCCTGCGGCGGATCGGGAAGCGCATCGTCCTGGAGATGGAACGCGATTACTTCGTCGTCCTTCACCTGATGATTGCAGGCCGGCTCCGGTGGCGGGAGCCGAGGGCTGCGATTCCAGGAAAGGTTGGGCTCGCCGCTTTCGACTTTCCGACCGGGACGGCGATTTTCACTGAGCAGGGGGCGAAGCGGCAGGCGTCGATCCATCTGATCGCGGGCATGGCCAGTCTTTCGGCTCTGGATCCAGGCGGCCTCGAAGTGCTCGGCTCCAGCTTGCCGGAATTTGCCGAACGTCTGACGCGGGAGAATCACACCTTGAAACGGGCGCTGACCGATCCACATATCTTCAGCGGGATCGGCAATGCCTATTCGGACGAGATCCTGCATGCGGCAAAGATGTCGCCGATGACGCTGACCGCTAACCTGCGCGACGGCGAAATTGCTCGCCTGCACGAGGCGACGATTCGCACGCTGGAGCACTGGATCGAAAGGCTGCGCGACGAGACCGGGGATGCATTCCCTGAGAAGGTGACGGCGTTCCGGAAAGGCATGGCGGCGCATGGCCGCTACGGCCAGCCGTGTCCAAATTGCGGCGCCCCGATTCAGCGAATCGTCTACGCCCACAATGAGGCGAATTACTGCGCGATGTGCCAGACTGGCGGACGCTTGCTTTCCGACCGGGCACTGGCACGACTCCTGAAGCAGGACTGGCCCCGGACGCTCGAAGACATGGAACGGAAGAAGGAACGGCTCAGAAGTGGTCTGTGACGACCTACGGCGTGACCGCAGCTGGAAGTTTCGAGCTGGGAGCTGGCAGCTGGATGCTCACAATGAAATCCATCTTTAATCCCCACGATCACCGCGAGCTCCATGAACGGGTCCAGCGCCTGAGCACCACCCAGAAGGCACGATGGGGCCGAATGACGCCTCTCCAAATGGTTGCGCATCTGAGCGATTCGCTTCGGATGGCATCAGGCGAGATCGAGGTGGCGCCTAAACGAGTGCCGCTCCGCTTCTCACCCTTGAAGCAAATGGTGCTCTACCTGTTACCAATCCCGAAGGGCGTCCCAACCTCGCCCGAACTGATCGCACGAAAACCTGGGGACTGGAGCTTCGAGGTGGCCGGCTTGCGCGAAGAGCTCAACGGGCTTGTCGAACGTGGCGCGGAAGCACTGGCGCCGTCGCACCCGGCGTTCGGGAAGTTATCGGCGAAACAGTGGGGCGTGTTGATCTACCGGCACATGGATCACCATTTGCGCCAGTTCGGGGTGTGAGTGTGGCGCTTTGCGAACCGCGAACCGCGAACCGCGAACAGCGAGACTAGCCACCACGAATGGCCGCGAGAAACATCTCTCCCAAATCCTCCGCCTTCCGTGCCCCGATTCCTCGAATCCCGTGCAGCTCGTCGATCGTCTTCGGCCGTAGGCGCGCCATCTCGCGTAGCGTCGTATCGTGAAAAATGACGTAGGGAGGAACACCACGCGCACGGGCGATTTGGAGCCGCACGCCGCGCAGACGTTCGAACAGATCACGATCGACGTCTTCCCACGACTCCGACTCGATGCGCGATCGTTTCTGAACGCGCTCTTTGGTCGGCCGCCGCTGCCGGGCGAGCATCAGATCGGGATGACTCGCGGGATCCTTCATCAGCTCGACACCACGTTCGGTCAACATCACCACCGGAAACGCGTCGTCGGACTGGCGCAGGAAACCGTGCGCGATCAATTGCTCGATGTAACCACGAACCTCGGGCGCCGGCGCATCACGGAGTAATCCGAACGTGGTCAGGTGATGATGCCGTCGTGCCGTCACCGGCTCGGTCTCGCTGCCGCAGAGCACATTGGCGACGTGCGACACGCCGAAGCGCTGCCCCACGCGCGCCACGCACGACAAGATCTTGCGGGCAACGACGACGGGATCGGCGGCGGTCTCGAGCTCTTCGAGGCAATAGTCGCACGCACCGCAGTTCTCACGGCCATACCGTTCGCCGAAGTAGCTCACGAGCGTCCGATGGCGACAGGCAACACTGGCGGCATAGCGCTCGATGTCGGCCAGCAGACGGCGGGCGGCGTCGGTCAACTCGCCGTTGCGCTCCAGCATGAGCCGCCACTTCATGAAGTCGGCAGTCGAGTAGATCAGGACGCACTCGGCCTCGAGTCCGTCGCGACCGGCGCGGCCAGACTCCTGCTGGTAGTGCTCGAGTGATTGCGGGGCGCCGGCGTGCACGACGAACCGTACGTCCGAACGATCGATGCCCATGCCGAAGGCAACCGTGGCCACGATCACGTCGGCTTCTTCTTCGAGGAACGCATCCTGGTGGCGGCTGCGCTCGTCGTCTTCCAGACCAGCGTGATAAGGCAGCGCACGCACATGCTGCTCGCGCAGCCACGCGGCGAGCGCGTCGACTTCCCGCCTAGAGGTGCAGTAGATAATCCCGGCCTGTCCTCGGTGTCGGGACAGCACATCCAGGAGCTGGCGCTTGAGGTTCGATCGCGCGAGCACGCGGTATACAAGATTGGAGCGATCGAATGAACCGACGAGCTCGAGCGGGTTGTTCAACGCGAGCTGCGTTGCGATGTCGCGGCGAACCCGGGCAGTGGCCGTCGCCGTAAACGCGTGAAGGCTGATCCCGGGAAGAAGGCTCCTCAGACGGCCGAGCTGGCGGTACTCTGGCCGGAAGTCATGACCCCACTGGCTGATGCAGTGCGCCTCGTCGATCGCGACGAAACTGACGTTGCACGTAGCGAGGAGCGTAATGAAATTGTCTCCCCCCTCGCCGACCAGCCGCTCGGGCGACACGTATAACAGCCGAAGACGGCCGTTACGCAGGTTGGCGAGGACCGACTGCTTCTGATCCGGCGCAAGCGAGCTGTTGAAGCATGCGGCCGGCACGCCGTTGCCCACCAGCGTGTCGACCTGATCCTTCATCAGCGAGATCAGCGGCGAGACGACGACCGCAAGACCATCGCGCACGAGGGCCGGCGCCTGGAAGCAGAGCGACTTGCCACCGCCGGTTGGAAGCACGACCGTGGAGTCCCTGCCGGAGAGGATCGCGGCCATCGCTTCACGCTGCAACGGTCGGAACGAGGTATAACCCCAGTAGCGCTCTAACGCGTCCGCGAGCGCGCTGTCGTGCAACGCCGCCGATTCCATGGATGGTCTCCATGGTAGCGGAAACCGTATGCGGAGTCTCGTTGTTGCTGACCGAAACCTCGTCTGGCCTGTGGTGCGCCGCCGGCCGATTTCCTATCGATCCCTGGGAACCCGTCGATCGGGCGGTGATCACTCACGCGCATGGCGATCATGCGCGCCCGGGGAGCGCCGTCTACTTGTGTTCAGCGCCATGCGCACCGCTCCTCCGCCGCCGGTTTGGTGCTGACACGACGATCGAATCGATTCCGTACAACCACCAGCTTTCGCTTGGAGACGTCCATCTCAGTTTTCATCCTGCAGGACATGTCCTTGGCTCGGCGCAGATCCGGATCGAATCAACGGCTGGAGTATGGGTCGTCGCCGGTGATTACAAACGCGCTCGTGATCCGACCTGTGCGTCGTTTGAACCACTCGAGTGCGATGTCTTCGTCACGGAATCGACGTTCGGGTTGCCGATCTACCGCTGGGATCCAACCGACGCGGTGATCGCCGATATCAAATCGTGGTGGGACGCCAATCAGGCTGCAGGCCGCACATCGGTTCTCTTCTGTTACACGATCGGGAAAGCCCAGCGCCTGCTGGCCGAGCTGATGCGCGTCACGGATCGGCAGGTTTACGTGCACGGCATGATGTTGGGCATGATTGAGGCCTATCGCGAATCCGGCGTCGCCATGCTGCCGGTCGCACCGGTCATCGAGCGTTCGGGGCGGAGCCGATCGAAAGCCGCTTCATTCGCGGGAGAGCTGGTGCTCGCGCCGCTATCTGCCCGCGGCACCCCATGGATGCGGCGCCTCGGCGATCTGTCAGATGCGTTCGCCTCCGGCTTGATGCGCGTCAGAGGCGTTCGCCGGCAACGTGGCTACGATCGCGGATTCGTCCTCTCGGACCACGCGGACTGGCCAGGGCTGCTCGAGACGATCGCGGAAACCGGCGCGAGCCGCGTCCTTGCCACCCATGGGTATGCCGAGCCTCTCGCCCGCTATCTCTCGGAACAAGGGCTCGAGAGCGGCGTCATCAGGACCGCATGGGAGGGGGAACCGACGGGGGATTGAGCACCGCCTTCGCGTTCACTGCGAACTCGGAACTGCGAACTCGGAACTGCGAACCGGAAACTGGAAACTGGAAACTGGCAACCGGAAACTGGCAACCGGAAACTGGGAACTGGGAACTTGAAGCTGGGAACTGGGAACCGGAAGCTGGAAGCTGGAAGCTGGAAGCTGGGAACTGGGAACTGGGAACTGGGAACTGGGAACTGGGAACTGGAAGCTGGTAGCTGGAAGCTGGAAGCTCAGAGTGAAACGATTCTCCACCCTCTACGACGCGATCGACAGCACGACGTCGACCAATGCCAAGGTCGCGGCGATGGTGGCGTACTTTTCGGAAGCACCGGCCGCGGATGCGGCGTGGGCGGTATTCTTCCTCACTGGCCGGCGGTTGAAGCGCCTCGTGTCATATCCAGCAATCCACGGCTGGACGCTCGCGGCGACAGGGCTCGACAGCTGGCTCCTCGAAGAGTGCTACGCGGTCGTGGGTGACGGGGCCGAAACCGTCGCGCTCGTCCTGGATCAGATTGCCGTCGCGTCGGGCGAGGACGTGCCGTTGTCCGAATGGGTGGAAGGTCGAATCCTTCCGCTTCGTGAAGTGGACGATGAGACGCAAAGACGACGAGTGATCGGCTGGTGGAGTGGTCTCGATCGGCTTCAACGTTTCATGCTGCTCAAGATCCTGACCGGGGAACTCCGGGTGGGCGTGTCGCATACCCTCGTCGTGCGTGCGCTGGCGCAAACGGCGGACCTGCCGGCGACGACAATTGCCGCGCGGATGATGGGCGACTGGACGCCGACGGCCGACTGGTTCACGGGGCTGCTCTCGCACGAGCAGACGAGCGACGATCGATCGCGTCCGTATCCGTTTTTTCTTGCCTCTCCGCTCGAAGATCCGGTGGAGACGCTGGGACGGCGCGAGGACTGGATCGTCGAGTGGAAGTGGGACGGCATCCGCGCGCAGCTCGTCCGTCGCGGCGATGTGCATCTCTGGTCGCGTGGCGAAGAGCTCATCACGCATCGTTTCCCGGAAATCGCCGCCGCGGCCACGCGGCTGCCCGAAGGCACGGTACTCGACGGTGAAGTGCTGGCGTTTCGCGACGATCGTCCGCTCCCCTTCTCGGCGCTTCAGCAACGGATCGGCCGACAGAAACAGGTCGCGCAGATGGTTCGCGCTGTTCCGGTCGTGTTCATGGCCTACGACATTCTGGAAGATGGTGGGGACGATATCCGCGCCCATTCGCTACACGACCGGCGGCATCGGCTCGAAGCACACCTGCCATCGCAATCCGTCCTGCGAACGTCAGCGCTCGTAGAGGCCTCGACCTGGTCCGACCTCGCGGCGCTGCGGGCAGATTCACGGGCGCTTGGCGTCGAAGGCCTGATGTTGAAGCGCCGAAGCTCGGCCTACGGCGTCGGCAGACGGCGCGGGGATTGGTGGAAGTGGAAGATCGATCCCTACACGATCGACGCCGTGCTGATTTACGCGCAGCCGGGCAGCGGCCGCCGCGCGAGCCTGTTGACCGACTACACATTCGGTGTCTGGGATCAGGGCGAGCTGGTCCCGATTGCCAAGGCCTACTCCGGCCTGTCGAATGAAGAGATCGCAGAGATGGACAAATGGATCCGGCGGCACACGCGGGAACGGTTCGGCCCGGTACGCCACGTCGATCCGGTCCAGGTCTTCGAGCTCGGCTTCGAAGGGATCGCCTCCTCGTCGCGACATCGATCCGGTATTGCGGTACGCTTTCCTCGCATGCTTCGTTGGCGTACGGACAAGAAGGCGGAAGAAGCGGACACGCTCGACCACGTTCGTCGAATCCTGGAGAGCTCGCTCCGGCGGGGCCCTGCTGAGTGAGAGCCGTGCGATCAATCCGCGCCCTTGTACTGATCTTGTGTGCGCTGGCATCGGCTCGCAACGCTTACGCACACCCTGCGCCGTTCAGCTACCTGGATATCCGCATTTCCGCGTCAGCGATCGAAGGAACCCTCGTCCTCCATGACTTCGACGTCGCGCACGAGCTGAATGTCGCGCCCGAGGTCTTACTTGATGCCAACACGCTGCCGCATCATGCCGCGGCGATCGCGGCGCTCGTCCAGGCTCGGCTCGCGATGCGTGCCGACGACCGCGATCTGGTCTGGGAAATCACTGGCATCCGCCCGCTTCCCGATCGGACTGCCGTGGAGGTTGCGTATCGGATCGCGCTGCCTTCGCGCGTCGCTCACCTCGTCGTTCGTGCCGCACTGTTTCCGTACGACCCGACGCACCAGACCTTCGTGAACATCTACGAGGACGACGCGCTTACCTACCAGCAGGTGTTGAGCGCATCGCGATCGACGATGGAGTACTACACCGGCGGACGCCAGGGTGCGTTCGC
>JBPYFA010000094.1:0-4337 GCA_051986585.1 Vicinamibacterales bacterium
CGTTGAGCACCTTGTATTTCTCGAAGGTGCCGACGACATCCGACTTCATCAGCTCCCCGTAGGCGTCGACCGACGTGCGATGGTTGAGCAATCCGCGCTTGGCCGCTTCCTTCTCCCACTCGGCGGAGTAGTTGTTCCCGTTGAAGATGATCCGCTTGTTGTCCTTGATCATCTTCGTCAGCAGCGCTTTGACCGCGGTGTCGAGCTTCTTCCCGTCCTTGAGCGCTTTCTCGAGCTCGGTCGCGATGTAATCGAGCGCCTCGGTCACCGCGACGTTGAGCGCGATGTTCGGGAATGCGATGCTCTGACCCGCCGAAACCGCGCGGAACTCGAATTTGTTGCCGGTGAACGCGAACGGGCTGGTCCGGTTACGGTCGCCCGCGTCGCGCGGCAGCTTCGGCAGCACCGAGACGCCAGTGTCGAGAATGCCTCCCGGTTTGGTCGACTTCGCGCCGCCCTTCTCGATCTGACCGAAGATGTCGGTCAACATGTCGCCGAGAAAGATCGACAGGATCGCCGGCGGCGCTTCGTTCGCGCCGAGCCGATGATCGTTGCCCGCACTGGCAATCGCATAGCGCAGCAGGCCCTGATACTTGTTGACCGCGCGGAGCACCGCGGCGCAGAAAACCAGGAACTGGATGTTGTCGTGTGGCGTGTCGCCCGGACTGAGAAGGTTGTTGCCCAGGTCGTCGCTCATGCTCCAGTTGAGGTGCTTGCCGGAGCCGTTGACGCCGGCGAACGGCTTTTCGTGCAGCAGGCACGCCAAGCCGTACTTCGGCGCCACCCGGCGCATCATCTCCATTGTCATCATCTGGTGATCGGTGGCGACGTTCGCGTTTTCGAACACCGGAGCGATTTCGTACTGGCTCGGCGCCACTTCGTTGTGGCGGGTCTTCACCGGGACGCCAACCCGATACAACTCGCGCTCGAGCTCATGCATAAAGGCGAGCACGCGCTCGGGGATGGACCCGAAGTACTGGTCCTCCATTTCCTGACCCTTCGGCGGCTTGGCGCCGAAGAGCGTGCGTCCGGCGTTAATCAGGTCCGGCCGGTTGAAGTAGAACTGCTGATCGATCAGGAAGTACTCCTGCTCTGGTCCGCAGGTCGTGAACACGCGCTGCGCGCGCGAGCCGAACAGCTTCAGGATGCGGACCGCCTGCTTCGACAGCGCCTCCATCGAGCGCAGGAGCGGCGTTTTCTTGTCGAGCGCCTCGCCGGTCCAGCTGACGAAGGCGGTCGGGATCACGAGGGTCGTGCCGTTATTCGTGACCAAGAGCCAGGGCGGGCTGGTCGGGTCCCACGCGGTGTAGCCGCGCGCCTCGAAGGTTGATCGCATGCCGCCCGAGGGGAAGCTGGAGGCATCGGGCTCGCCCTTGATCAACTCCTTGCCGCCGAATTCCGCCACCGCTCGTCCGTCGCTCGACGGCGACAGAAACGAATCGTGCTTTTCGGCGGTGATGCCGGTCATCGGCTGGAACCAGTGGGTGTAATGCGTGGCGCCATGCTCGACCGCCCAGTCCTTCAGCGCGCTGGCAATCGTATCGGCGACGGATGGATCGATCGGCTCGGCGTGCGCGACCGCACGGCGCAGCGCGCGATAGACATCTTTCGGCAGTCGCGCGCGCTGAGCTTCATCATTGAAGGTCAAGGAGCCAAATTCGTCGGTCATCTTCTTCGTCGCGGCGGATGCCGGGCGCTGGCCGAGCGTGTTACCCCAGTGACTGATGTTGCGAATGGCATCGCCTGTTGAAGCGGAACCCATGTCGGTTATTTCCTTTCTATTCGTGATCACAGAAAAAAGATGACGACGAACCACGCGGTTATTATCCGCACGGCTGCAACGCGCTTCAACACTCGATTTCGTTTTTGACGAAGTTCGACAAAAGATCCTGCCCGGCCGACAAATTTGTCGGAACGATAATTTTGCCGGTCCGACCCGCCGATCTGCACTTTTGTCGGTGCTGCCCTTGACCTGAACGGCCTCCAGGTGTATCCATAGAACGTCTATGGGAAAGAAGAAGCAGGATCGCCAGGAGCTGCTGCCTGGTACGCTCGACATGCTGGTCCTGAAGGCGCTGTCGCGCGGCGTGATGCACGGCTACGGCATTGCCGAACACATCCGGCAGCTGTCGCAGGAAGTGCTGCAAGTGGAAGACGGATCCCTCTACCCGGCGCTGCAGCGTCTGCAGATTCAGGGACTGGTCGACTCCGAGTGGGGACACTCAATCAATAATCGCCGCGCGCGTTATTACCGGCTCACCCGCGCTGGCCGCCGCCAGCTGGGTGAGACCGAGTCCAGCTTCGCGCGCCTCATCGAGGCCATCAGCCGGGTCATGCGGCCCGCCTGACCTTCCATGGGACATCTAGGGGACTCGCTGCGATCGATCGGACGGCGACTGCGATTGTGGGCGCGGCGCAGTCGGCTCGAGGACGAGCTGCGCGACGAAGTTGCACACCACATCGAGCTTCGTCGTCAGTCGCTGGTCGACGACGGGTTGGATCCCCGTGCCGCCGAGATCGAAGCGCGCCGGAGATTTGGCAACGCCACCGCGATTCGGGAGGAGACACGAGAGATGTGGGGATTTCCATCGCTCGACACGCTGGCGCAGGATATCCGCTACGGCGCGCGACTGCTGCGCCGCTCACCGACGGTGACCGCCGCCTCGATTCTCTCGCTGGCGATCGGGATCGGCGCCAGCGCTGGCGTGTTCAACCTGGCCGACGTGATGCTGCTGCGGTCGTTGCCGGTTCGCGCGCCGGAAGAGCTGCTGGCGTTCCAGTGGCGATCGGGGCCAACAACACTCTACTCGTCACTGAGCGGAAATTCCTGGGGAGACGACACGGGCGAAGGCAGCACGTCGTTCCCGCTCGAGGTCCTTCGCCAGGCACAGAGCCGGCACGACGGCGGCGAAGTCTTCGGCTTTGCCGACCTCAATCAGGTGAACCTCTCGGTGGGTGGCGTCGCCGAGCTCGGCGACGCGACAACCGTATCGGGAAACTACTTCGATGTCCTGGGGATTTCGCCAGTGCAGGGACGGTTGCTGGTGGATTCTGACGATCGGATGGCGGCGTCGCCAGCAGCCGTCATCAGCGACAGTCTCTGGAAGAGACGATTCGACGGCTCGCCGGACGCTGTTGGACGCACGCTGCTCCTCAACGGCACGTCCTTCAGCGTCGTCGGCGTTGTCCCCGCATCCTTTCGCGGCACCGGTCAGGTCGGCAGCTCGCCAGACGTGTACGTGCCGCTGGCGTTCAGGGGTCAGCTTCGGCGCGGTGCCGATCCGAATGATCCGAACTTCTGGTGGGTGCTCTTGATGGCGCGAGTCAAAGCCGGTTCGGATCCCGCTGGCGTTCGGGGATCAGTGGATCTCATCCTCAAGCAGACGGTTCGCGGAGCGCGGCCGGAAACGGTTGATCAGGACCTGCCCAGCGTCGAGGCATTTTCGGGCGCGCGGGGACAACGGCAGGTGAGGGACCGGACTCGCGAGCCACTGCAGATGATGTCAATCGTCGTCGCAATCGTGCTGCTCGTCGCCTGCGCGAACGTTGCCAACCTGCTGCTGGCGAGGGGCCGGGCGCGCGCCCGCGAGTTGAGCGTCCGGATTGCGCTGGGAGCACCCAGGCGCCGCGTCGTTCGACAGCTGCTCACGGAGGGAATCCTTCTCGCCGTTTGCGGCAGCGCGTTGGGGCTGCTGGCAGCGCGGTGGATTGCCGGGGCCCTGTTGCCGGCAATAGAGAATGGCGGCACGCTGACGATCGCCACCGGCCTGAGCCTTCGGCTCGTCGGGTTCGTGGCCGGGCTGGTCACCGTTTGCGTGTTGCTCTTCGCCCTGATTCCGGCGCTGCGCGCGACAGACATGTCGCTCATGCCGCGGCTGCACGAGGCAGGACGCGGCTCCGCGGGAAGTCAACATCGCCGTGGACTCTCGGCCACGCTCGTGATTGCGCAGATCACCCTGTCGATGGTTCTCGTCGCCGCAGCGCTCCTTCTCGTCCGGTCAGTGCGGCAGCTCCAGCAGGTCGACATCGGTTTCGATCCCAGAAATGTGCTCACGTTCACCCTGAATCCGGGGTTGAATGGATACAAACCGGCGCAGGTCTTCGACACGTACTCCGCCGTTCTCGAACGGCTTCGTGCAGCGCCCGGGGTAAGGGGCGCGACACTCTCGAGCCAGACGCTGATCAGTAATTCCGCGAACGTCATTCTTGCGGCCCGGATGGACGAACCGGTCCTGGATCCCGCGAGCCCCGAACGACGGGCCTTCGGTGCAACGCATCGTGCCTGGCGACTGAGCGTAGAGCCTCAGTTCTTCGACACAATCGGCATCAAGATCGTC
>JBPYFA010000095.1:0-9283 GCA_051986585.1 Vicinamibacterales bacterium
GATGCCGGCGGGGCGCAGCGGATTGCCGCGCACCTCTATAAGCTGATCAACGTGATTCGGGTGGAGGACATTACCGAGCGCCCCGCCGTCGTCCGCGATCTTGCTTTGATCAAGGTCAGCGCCGATCGTGAGCAGCGGCCGCCGCTCATGCAGCTGGCCGAGGTGTTCGGCGCGCGGATCGTCGATGTCGCGCCGGAGTCGATCGTGATCGAGATGGCCGGATCCGAGGCCAAGATCGATGGCCTTTTGGAGGTACTGCGCCCGTACGGCGTCCTGGAGATGGTCCGGACCGGCCGGGTCGCAATGTCTCGAGGCATTGGCAGCCGGCCCGGAACCCACGGACCAGCCGCAGCGATTCCTGATGCCGAGACTGGGGTATCGTATTCGGTTTAAGTGGATGCTTGTTAGTTCTAGGTTTTGGGTTTTCGGTTCTCAGTTTCAGTTTTCAGTTCCTGGTTCCGTGTTAGTTCTTGGTTCTCTGTTAATGGTCAACCGAGACCACGCCTGGTGCACGCCGGAACAAGCAACGACGAACCTCAAACCGAAACCTATAACCTAAAACGGAAAACGTAAAACTATTCTCGGTAAGGGAGATTCCACGTGCCCAAGATCTACTACGACGCTGATGCCGATCTTGCCCTGATTCGCGCGCGCAAGGTGGCCGTCCTCGGTTATGGCTCGCAGGGACACGCGCACGCGCTCAATCTGCGCGACAGCGGCGTCGACGTGCGGGTCGGCCTTCATGCCGCGAGCAAGTCGCGCGCGAAGGCGCAGGCTGACGGCTTGACGGTCAACGAACCGGCGGCTGCTTGCGCATGGGCCGACGTGATCATGGTGCTCGTGCCCGACACGGTGACCGCAGCGCTCTATCGCGACGCGATTCGACCGCATCTAGCGGCCGGAAAGACGCTGATGTTCGCCCACGGCTTCAATGTCCGGTTCGGTACGCTGGACCTGCCGAAAGACATTGATGTGTCGATGATTGCTCCGAAGTCACCAGGCCATCGCGTCCGTGAACTCTACCAGGAGGGCGCCGGCACGCCTGCGCTGCTTGCGATTCATCAGGACGCCAGCGGCAAAGCCAAAGATATCGCCCTGTCCTACGCGAAGGCGATCGGCGTTACGCGCGCGGGGGTGATCGAAACGACCTTTGCCGAGGAGACCGAAACCGATCTGTTTGGCGAACAGGCGGTGCTGTGCGGCGGCGTCAGCGCGCTCGTCAAGGCCGGTTTCGAAACGCTGGTTGAAGCCGGGTATCAGCCGGAAATCGCCTACTTCGAGTGCATGCACGAGCTGAAGCTGATCGTCGACCTGATGTATCAGGGCGGCCTGAACTACATGCGCTACTCAGTCAGCGACACGGCCGAGCATGGCGACTACACCGGCGGCCCGCGCATCATCACCGAAGAGACGCGGAACGAAATGCGGAAAATGCTCGCCGAGATCCAGAATGGCACCTACGCGAAGAACTGGATCGAAGAAGATCGCAAGGGGCGTCCGTGGTTCAACGCCCAGCGCGAAAAGGAACAGAATCAACGTCTCGAAGAAGTGGGCGCGAAGCTGCGTGAGCTGATGCCGTTCCTGAAACCCGTGAAGCACCGGCAGACAGCCGGCGTTTAGAGGTGGAAGATCCACCGACATGGATCTGAGACAGCTGGAAATTCTGCGCGCGATCGCGGAAAGCGGATCGTTCACAGCGGCAGGGGCTCGCCTGAACGTTTCGCAGTCCGCGATCAGCCGCCAGATTCTGCTGCTCGAAGAAGAATTCAAGGAGCCGCTGTTCATCCGGTTCGGCCGTCGCATTCAGATCACGCCGACTGGAGAAACGCTGCTGCAACTCAGCCATCGCGTGTTCGCTGATATTCGGGACACTTCTGAAAGCATCCTCGACACCAAGAAAGCACTGTCGGGAACCTTGCGGCTCGTCGGCGGGATGACGGTCTGTCTCTACGTCTTTCCGCCGTTGCTGAAAGAGTTCCGGCGGCGCCATCCTGACGTCGACATCAAAGTAATCACCGGCGGCACGCCGCGCCTGCTGCGCAAGCTCCGCTCCGGCGCCGCGGACCTCGGCCTGTTGACCCTGCCGAACGACGACCCCGCGCTGACGACGGTTCCCGTGATCCACGAGGAATTGCTCCTGATCGCGCCGTCCGGGCACCGGCTCGCCAGCGGCCGCGCCGTGGCGACCGCGTCGCTCGACGGTCAGCCGTTCATCCTGTTTGAAGGGGGCTCGAATACCCGTCGCGTGATCGAGGAGTTCTTCGTCCGCGCCGACATCAAGCCTCGAGTGGTGGCCGAAACGGAGAACGTCGAAATCATCAAATCGATGGTCGCGTCTGGTCTCGGGATCAGCATCGTCCCTTATCAATCGGTAGCGCGTGAAATTCGTGGCGGCAGCCTCGCGATCGCGCGTATCGAAGGACAGACCTTGGTGCGCGAAACCGGGTGGGTGCACCTGAAGGCCGATCGCGTGCCCCGAATGGTCCGCGAGATGATGGATACCCTCACCAGAATCCTGCCGCGCCTGCGGCTTGCGCCCCCTGGAGGCCATCGCCGAGCCCAGGCTCGTGAACCAGAACCGGTCGCCGCCGACTGACCTCGTCATGCGCCTCACCGAACGCGAGATCGACAAGCTGCTCATCTTCACCGCCGCCGACGTCGCCCGGCGACGGCGAGCGCGCGGACTGAAACTGAATCATCCCGAGGCCGTCGCGCTGATCACCGCCGAAGTGCTGGAGGGCATTCGCGACGGCAAGACCGTCGCCGAGCTGATGACGCTCGGCGCGGAGGTCCTCACGCGCAACGACGTGATGGAAGGCATACCGGAAATGATCCACGAGGTGCAGGTCGAAGGTACCTTCCCTGACGGCACCAAACTGGTCACCGTCCACGATCCGATCCGTTGACCCATGATTCCTGGCGAATACCTGTTGCGTGAGGAACCGGTTGAACTGAACCCAGAGTCGGCGCGGGTTCGGGTTCGTGTCGACAACCACGGCGATCGACCAATTCAGGTCGGATCGCACACTCACTTCTTCGAGGTGAACCGGTTCTTGCGGTTCGATCGCGCCCGTGCGTTCGGATACCGCCTCGATATCCCCGCCGGCACGGCGCTTCGATTCGAACCTGGTGAAGGCCGCGAGGTCGACCTGGTGGCCCTGGGTGGACGGCGCATCGCCTACGGCATGAACGCGCTCGTCAACGGGCCGCTCGATGCAGACCGCGACGGTGCCATTGGCCGCGCCTCTGATCTGGGATTCTCAGGGACCGCCAGGTGAAGATCCCCCGCCGAACGTATGTCGATCTCTATGGCCCGACAACAGGCGATCGTGTGCGGCTTGGCGATACGAACCTGGTCGTCGAAATCGAACGAGATCACGCGCGCTACGGCGAAGAGGTCGTGTTTGGTGGCGGAAAGGTCATTCGCGATGGCCAGGGCCAATCGCAGGCATCCCGAGCCTCGGGCGTGCCCGACCTCGTCATCACCAACGCCATCGTCCTCGATCACTGGGGCATCATCAAAGCCGACGTTGGCGTTCGCGACGGCCGTATTTCGGCGATCGGCAAAGCCGGGAATCCCGACATTCAGGATGGCGTCAGCCCCGGCCTCGAGATCGGTGCATCGACGGAGATCATTGCAGGCGAGCACCGAATCCTGACTGCAGGGGGCATCGATACCCACATTCATTTCATCAGTCCGCAGCAAGCCTGGGAGGCGTTGTACAGCGGCGTCACCACGATGATCGGCGGCGGCACGGGCCCGGCCGACGGCACGCGCGCGACCACCTGCACACCTGGAGAATGGAACATTCACCGGATGCTCGAGGCAGCCGAAGGGCTGCCGCTCAACTTCGGATTCCTCGGCAAAGGAAACGCAACCCGTCCGGAAGCGCTCGTCGAGCAGATTACGGCTGGCGCGATCGGCTTGAAGCTTCACGAGGACTGGGGGACGACGCCGGCGGCGATCGACACCGCCTTGACCGTCGCCGACGAATACGACGTGCAGATTGCGATTCATACCGATACGCTGAACGAATCCGGATTCGTCGAGGATACGCTGGCGGCTTTCAAGGGCCGTACGATTCACACGTATCACAGCGAAGGCGCAGGCGGCGGCCACGCGCCCGACATCCTCAAAGTGTGTGCGCATCCAAACGTGCTGCCGTCGAGCACGAATCCGACGATGCCATATACGGCGAACACGCTCGACGAGCACCTCGACATGCTGATGGTCTGTCACCATCTGAACTCGCAGGTGCCCGAGGACGTGGCGTTCGCCGAATCGCGAATACGACCGGAGACGATGGCGGCTGAAGATGTGCTGCACGATCTTGGGGCGATCAGCATGATGTCGTCGGATTCGCAGGCGATGGGGCGCGTCGGCGAAGTGATCACCCGGACGTGGCAGACGGCGCACGTGATGAAGACCGCGCGCGGCGCGCTGGCCGGAGACTCAGCGCGCAACGACAACCTACGGGCGCGCCGGTATGTCGCCAAATACACGATCAATCCCGCGATCGCCCACGGCGTCTCCAATTACATCGGGTCAATTGAGGTGGGCAAACGCGCGGATCTCGTTCTCTGGTCGCCCGCGTTTTTCGGCGTGAAGCCCGATCTGATTCTGGTCGGCGGGCTGATCGTCGCTGCGCTGATGGGCGATCCGAACGCGTCGATCCCAACGCCTGAGCCGGTCAGGTATCGACCGATGTTCGGGGCACTCGGGCGGGCGCAGGATACGTTGGCTGCGACGTTCGTCTCGCGCGCCGCGCTCGACGGTCACACGCTGCCAACGTCGTTGCGCCGCGCGCTGCTTCCGGTTCGAAACACCCGCCGAATCGGCAAACGCAGCATGGTTCTCAACGATGCGATGCCGTCGATCGAGATCGATTCGGAGCGATACACGGTCACGATCGACGGCGAGCGGATCGAGCCGCAGCCGGCCGTGTCTTTGCCGCTCGCGCAACGATATTTTCTGTTCTAGCTGCCCAGATGCCAAAACCATCGCCGACGCCGATACCGGTTCGCGTTCTCCATTCGCATGGGGAACCGCCAGCCGGATTGGCGATTGTCGAACTGCCGATGAGCGCCATCGATCGGCGGCGCGTCCGGCGGCTCGTCGAAGCCCCGGACGGCGTCGTCTTTGCGCTCGAACTGCCGACGGGCACCATCCTTCACCCCGGGCAACTGCTGCATCACGACGCGGAGGCGGCCTACATCGTCAGCGCAGCGGATGAAGAGGTGGTAGTTGTTTATCCTCGCGACCTCGCCGAAGCGGCCAGTGTCGGCCATCTGATTGGCAACATGCACCGCGACCTCCATGCCAGCGGAATGGAAATTGTCGCGCTGTGGGATGCGGTGCTCGCGGACCGCCTTACACGTGCCGGCGTTCGTTTTGAGAGGGGGACACGGCCGTTCCACGGCCGCGCACCTGGGGAGCATTCACACTGATGGATGATCGGCAGCTGCTGCAGTTGTTTCAGCTGTTCGACTCGCAATTTCCCGTGGGCGCATTCGCGCATTCGGGGGGCCTGGAAACGTACGGCCAATCGGGAGCGGGTGTTCCAGAGCTGCGTCAGCTGATAGCGTCGCAGATCTCCAATGGTTGGGGACGCGTGGAACTCGCCGCTGCGTCGCTGGCTTGGTCAGCCGCCGGCAAGGTCGATGCGGCGCGCGCGCTGCCACGGCTCGCGGCACTCGTCAGCGCGCACAAGGTGATTCCCTCGATACATGACACCAGCGTCCGACTCGGTCGGCGCACGATGGCGCTGCTCGAGCGGTTGCATCCCCACACCTTTGACGGACTGACGATTGAGCCGCCCCATCACGCGGTGGTCATCGGCGTCGCGGGTCAGCGTCTCGATCTGCCGCGACGTGAGTTGCTCGTCGGCTTCGCGCACAGCCTGATCGCCGCGTCGGTCGCCACTGCGACCCGCTGCATGCCGGTCAGCCCCGCACAAGGCCAGGCACTCGTGGTCGAACTCCGGTCGGCGCTGGACGCCGCCGTCGCCCGTGCGCTCGATGCGAGCGAAGACGACCTGTTCACGTGCACCCCCGCGCTAGATATTCGATGCCATCAGCAGAGCGGGTTGACGACGCGGCTGTTTCAGTCGTGAACGACATTCACTTGTCACGCTGAATCAGCGCCGACGGCTTACGGCGAAGGGTCGAAGGCTCGAAGAATCGACGAAGCGAAGAGGTAAGTCAACGCAGTTACATGCTGGCGGGACCGCGCTCCGCGCGGTCGAAGGGGTACATCGATTTCGCAGCTCTTCGACTCTTCGACTCTTCGATGTAGCCGTCGGCCCGTCCACAAGACGAGCGACTGTCGTTGACTTGATAAACTGGAGCACTATGAGCGTGACGATTGGCGTCGGCGGACCGGTTGGATCGGGCAAGACCGCCCTACTCGATAGCTTGTGCAAGCAACTGCGAGATAAGTACAGCCTCGCGGTCGTCACCAACGATATCTACACGCACGAGGACGCTGAGTTCCTGATGCGATCGGGGGCCCTGCCAATCGAGCGCATTCGCGGCGTACAGACGGGAGGGTGTCCGCACACTGCGATCCGTGAAGACACCTCAATCAATCACGAAGCGCTCGATGAGCTGCGCGCGAAGTTTCCGGACGTCGAGATCCTGTTTCTCGAGTCAGGCGGCGATAATCTCGCCGCCTCTTTCAGCCCGGAGCTGGTCGACGTCAGCATTTACGTGATCGATGTGGCGGGCGGCGACAAAGTGCCGCGCAAGGGCGGCCCGGGTGTAACTCGCAGCGATCTGCTCGTGATCAACAAAATCGATCTCGCACCGAACGTCGGCGCGGACCTGAACGTGATGGCGCGCGACGCGGCAGCTGTCCGCGGCGGCAAGCCGGTCATCTTCACCAATCTCAAACGCGGCGAAGGCCTCAACGGCGTCATCGACTGGATCCGACACCAGGTGCTGTTCGAGGCCGCGTGATTGCGATAGCCTCAGCGCGGCGTCGACCGACGATTGGCCATGTCTCGCTCGAATTTGCGCCGGGGCTGCGCGGCACGACGCTGACGCGATCGCACCTTTCCGCGCCGCTCAAAATCGTCCGGCCGTTCGCGATCGATGGCGGCCGCGCCGTCGTGCAGATCCTCACGCTCGGACCCGGGCTGTGCGGCGGCGATACTCTGACGATCGACGTTGCCGTCCAGCCTGGAGCGCGCGCAGTGGTCGTGATGCAGGCCGCTTCGAGAATTCTTGGTATGTCAGACGGAGCGAAGGCGACGCAATCAGTCAATCTCTTCGTTGCCGCAGGCGGCCAGCTGGAGTACTACCCGGGATTGACGATCCCATTCGCAGACAGCTCGCTCTCCCAACAGATCCACGTCTCGGCCGAACCAGGCGCGCGGGTCGGCGTCCTCGAGAGCTGGGCCATGGGCCGGCACAGCCGCGGCGAGCACCTGGGATTCCGCCATCTCTCGAGCCGCACCGTCGTCACCATCGGCGGACAGCCTGTCTTCGCCGACGCGCTCGAGATCGAACCGGCCGCCGTCGGCGCCGCGGCGACTGGGATTCTCGAGGATCACCAGTACCTTGCGTCGGGATTCTGGCATGGCGTGCCTGCGGCCGCGACCATCGCGATTCCACCGAGCCCAAACATGGTCGCCTTCGGTCGGTGCACCACTCATGACGACGTGTTCCTGCGCGCGCTCGCGCACGACGGCTACGACATGGCCGCCACGCAGCAGTCAGCGGTCGCTATCATCGACAGCGCGTGGGGCTTTGAGCCGATCCCGTTGAGACGGTTCATTCTGTAATTCGCAGTTCGCAATTCGCAATTCGCAATTCGCAATTCGCAGTTCGCAGTTCGCAGTTCGCAATTCGCAATTCGCAGGTTCGCAGTTCGCAGTTCGCAGCTTCGCAGTTCGCGGTTCGCGGTTCGCGGTTCGCAATTCGCAGTTCGCGGTTCGCGGTTCGCGGTTCGCGGTTCGCGGTTCGCGGTTCGCGGTGAGATTAGACGTTCTGGAAACTGGCAACTGGAAACTGGTAACTGGAGCCTCACTTCTCTGGCAAATCGTATCCCGCCAACCTCCGAATCCAGATGTTGCGGTACTGGACGGGGTGCGCGTGATCCTGCAGCGCCAGCGGCAGCTCGGGATCATGCGGCGTGTAGGCATGCTGCGTCGTCGTGGCCGAGGTCGAGCCCATCACGGGACGCCGATGCTGCACGAGAACGCCGTTCCAGAACACGGTGATGTATGCCGGCGCGACGAGCGTCGTCCCATTGAACTTCGGCGCTTCGAACACGATGTCGTAGGTCTGCCACTCCCCGGGTTTCCGTGCGGCATTCACCAATGGCGGGTATTCGCCATAGATTGCTCCCGCCTGACCATCGGCGTAGGTGACGTTCTGGTACGAGTCCAGCACCTGCACTTCATAGCGGTCCATAAACCTCACGCCGCTGTTGCCGCGATCCTGACTGAACCCTCGGCCTGAGCTCGGCGTCGCGAACTCGACGTGCAGTTGCACATCGCCGAACTTTTCGCGGGTATAAATCGATCCGGATCCGGCGCCGGTCTCGAAGTAGCCATCTTTGACCGGCCAGGTCGCGTCCGACACTTGCCCATTTCTCGAGTGCTGCCACTTCGAGAGATCCTTGCCGTCGAAGAGGATGATGGCGTCAGACGGCGCGGCTCCGGGCGTTGCGCCCGGGGTTATTACACGCGGATGTGGTCGCGCCGCATCATGAATGCGCCACGGCGTGCCTGGGATTTCGGCCAGCTTGGTGAACCCGATGATCGCATTGTTGGCGTCGCGCACCGGACCTGTATCGGGCTGATTGCCGCGCGCTGCGGGCTGTTGCGCGGGCGCGGTCTGCGCCGGAGGGTTCTGTGCTGGCGCCTGCTGAGCGTCCAACGCACCAGTGATTGCGAACGCCACGACTACTCCACCAAGGGCGCCGCACCAGCGCCACAACTTGTACCGGGTAACGATGATGATGCTCATTTTCCACGCCTCCCGACAACCAACGGTTCTTCTAGGGTCCACGAGGTTCTCAAGGAACTGGGGGTCTCGCCACCCGAGAATGGGCAAGGTTCTCGTCCCTTTTCACCTCTCTTCACTGCGACTGTTTCGGCGGGAAGGGAGAACCATTCGTTTCTTCCCACTCAATCGCTCCATCGCCAGTGACACTCGAGACGCCGTATCCGTGCTCGGCAAACCCAGGACGGCCGAGCAGCTGACGCGATAGTCGTCAAAGTGGTACGGCTTTAACGCAGCCCGAATGTACTCCAAGCGGTCGCGCGTCACCGTGCGC
>JBPYFA010000096.1:0-3704 GCA_051986585.1 Vicinamibacterales bacterium
AACGATCTCGTCGACGGATTGATCGACGAAAACGCCGACGGCCGTGATGTGGATCGGAAGATCCGCGACGATCGAGTGCGCATGCGCTGGGTCGCAATACCGCGGACTGGACGGCCAGAAAATGAAGCCGATGGCCGAAGCCCCCAGCTCGATCGCCAGTCGCGCGTCCTCGGGACGGCAGATGCCGCAGACCTTGACCCGCGGGCTCATGACACGCCCCGCAGTTCGCGCAACGCCGCGCCAGGATCGGGTTGGGTAATCAACCGCTCGCCGACGAGAAACGCGTGATATCCCGCATTCGCGAGCCGGGTCATGTCGCCGGCGGTACGGATTCCACTTTCCGCGACGGCGGTCGCGCCAGACGGCAGATGGGCCGCCACCTGATCGAACACTTCTGGATGCACCGACAGTGTGCGGAGGTTCCGGCTGTTGACGCCGATAATCTCGGCACCCGCGTCACCCGCGCGGTGCAACTCGTCGAGATCGTGCACCTCGACGAGCGCCGCGAGGGAATGCGCGCGGGCCGCGCGAAGCAGGGTCCCGAGCGTCGCTTGGTCCATCGCACCGACGATGAGCAACACGGCATCGGCCCCCATCACGGCTGCCTCGACGAGCTGATATTCGGTGACGATGAAATCCTTCCGAAGCAGCGGCACATCGACGGCCGCACGCACTTGCTGCAGATGTTGGAGCGCCCCGTCAAAAAAGGTCGGTTCGGTCAGCACAGATATGGCGGCCGTGCCGGCCAACGCATACGCGCGCGCGTGGGCGGACGGGTCATAGTCGACTCTCAGAATTCCCTTCGACGGCGACCGCCGCTTACACTCCGCGATCACGCGCGGAGCGGCGCTTTTTCGAAGCGCCTGGGCGAATGCCGGTCCACGCGGCGTACGTGTCTGCTCGCTCGCGAGCGCCCGTGCTGGCCTGGCGCTTTCGCGCACCTCGACGATGCGCCGCGTAGCGGCGACGATCGTGCCGAGCAGATCCGCGGCTGCAATCATGACGCGGCCGCCTCGCGCTGCTCGTTCGATAGACGGACCAGCTGATCGAGAACGGAGGCCGCTCGGCGAGAGTCGAGTGCCGCCGCGGCTTGCGCAATTCCCTCTTGGATGGAAGCGACGTGCTCAGCGATGAGCAGCGACGCCGCCACATTCAACAGGACGATGTCTCGTGCCGCGCCTCGCTCGCCGTTCAAAACCGCTCGAGCGATATCGGCATTCGACGCTGCATCGCCACCGCGCAACTGGGCCGGAGCACTTTTCGGCAGGCCAAAATCAGATGGATGCACGTAGAAGGTGTTGACGGCGCCGTCCCGGCATTCAGAGACCTTGGTGTAGCCGGTGGTTGAAATCTCATCGAGTCCATCGGCACCGTGCACGACCCATGCACGTTCCGACCCGAGCAGCGAGAGCGAACGGGCGACGAGTTCCGTCAACTCGGGCCGTGGGACACCGACCAGCTGTCTCGAGGCGCCTGCCGGATTGGTCAACGGTCCGAGCAGGTTGAACGCCGTCCGGACGCCGAGGTCCTTTCGCGTCGGCCCGGCGTGGCGCATCGATGGGTGAAACGTCGGCGCAAAGAAGAACGCGATGCCCGCCTCGTCGAGACACCGCTCGACGACGGCTGGCTCCGCATTGACTCGTACGCCAAGCGCTTCGAACAGATCCGCGCTGCCGCATTGACTCGAGACCGATCGATTGCCGTGTTTCGCGACGCGAACGCCGCAGGCGGCAAGCACGACCGCGGCAACGGTCGACACATTGAACGTGTGGGCGCGGTCGCCGCCGGTCCCGCAGGTATCGAACACTGGCGCGTGGGCGCGCGATAACTTCGTCCCTCTCCCGCGCATCGTCTGCGCCAGGCCGACGATCTCGGCGGGCCGCTCCCCTTTCATGGACAGGCCGATGAGCAGGCCGGCTATCTGTGCCGGCTGTGCCCGCCCTTCCATGATTTCTTCCATCGCCGCAGCCGCCTCTTCCCTTGAGAGATCCTGGCGCCGCTGGAGCTTTTCGATGAGTGTCGCGAACATGTGCTTACAGCTCCAGGAAATTCCGGAGCAGCTGGCGGCCTTCGCCGGTCAGCACGGACTCGGGATGAAACTGAACGCCATGCACCGGGAACGTTCGATGACGAACGCCCATGATCGTGCCGTCCTCGGTCTTCGCCGCCATCTCGAGTGCCTCAGGCAAGGGCTCGGCGACCACCAATGAGTGATAGCGGCCAGCGACGAACGGTTGCTGCACTCCCTTGAACACGCCGCGGCCGTCGTGCTGAACCGACGACGTTTTTCCGTGCATCAACTGCGGTGCGCGTACGACTTGTCCGCCGAAGGCGACGCCGATGCTCTGATGTCCGAGGCACACGCCGAGCACTGGAGTCGTAGGGCCAAACCGTCTGATCAGCTCGACCGAAATCCCGGCATCCTCCGGGCGCCCCGGTCCTGGCGAGATCACGATGCGATCAGGATGCATGGTGTCGATCTCGTCGAGCGAAATCTCGTCGTTGCGCTTGACCAGCGGCGGAGCCCCCAACTCGCCGAGATACTGGGCGAGGTTGAAGGTGAACGAATCGTAGTTGTCGAGCAGTAGCAGCACCGTTACAACCCCGTCTCCGCCATGGCGAGCGCGGTAATCAACGCACGTGCTTTGTCGCGCGTCTCTTCGTACTCTGCCGCCGGATTCGAGTCGGCGACGATGCCGGCACCGGCCTGGACACGGGCCTTGCCGCCGCGGATCGTGATCGTGCGGATCGCGATGCAGAAATCGAGATTGCCCGCGAAGTCGATATACCCAACCGCACCGGCATACAGGTCGCGGCGGGTCGGCTCGAGATCCGACAGAATCTGCATGGCGCGGATCTTTGGCGCGCCGGACACCGTTCCGGCCGGGAAACACGCCACCAGCGCGTCCAAATGGTCGCGCCCCTCCGCAAGGCGTCCGTCCACCGTCGAGACCAGATGCATCACGTGGGAATAGCGCTCGAGCGCCATGTATTGCGGCACCTTCACCGTGCCGAACTCACACACGCGACCGAGGTCGTTCCGTCCAAGGTCGACCAGCATCACATGCTCGGCGCGCTCTTTCTCGTTGCGCTTGAGCTCCTCGGCGAGGCGAAGGTCCTCGTCGTCGTTCTGCCCTCGCGGACGAGTGCCGGCGATCGGATGCGTCTCGGCGCGGCGTCCCTCGACGCGGACGAGCATCTCCGGCGACGAACCCACGATCGCGAGCCCGCCCATGCGGATGAAATACATGTACGGAGACGGATTGACGTGGCGGAGAGCACGGTAAATCGTGAACGGATCGGCGGTGACGTCCGCTTCGAACCTCTGTGACAGCACCGCTTGATAGATGTCGCCGGCGGCAATGCGTTCCTTGATGAAACGGACGCCGGCTTCGTATGTTTCCCGCTCCATGTTCGAACGGATCGCCGGCGCCTCGCTGTGGCGCGGCTCGGGCTGCGATAGCCCCCGTTCGAGCTCGCGCTCGAGAAACTGGATCTTGGCGCACGCGAACTGGTAGAGGGCGTTCAGATCTTCGTCAGCCGTGATTCGCGCGTTGGCAATAATCAGGATGCGATGCTTCACATGGTCGAAGGCGAGCACCGTGTCGAAGAGCATGAATCCGGCTTCGTCTTCGGCCTGCGGATCCGCTGTGCCGTTGGTCCGCCATGGCGCTTTGCTCCACGCCTCGACGAGGGCCGGTTCG
>JBPYFA010000097.1:0-13470 GCA_051986585.1 Vicinamibacterales bacterium
CCATGTCAGTCTCCAAAGCGCGTTGCAGCGGCCGCACCGGCGCCGGTGTGCAAGGTCGGATCCCGAACCCCGGGTCCCGGATCCCGGTAGGAAGTACAATGTCCTTTTGGCTTCACTGAGCGAGACGAAACATGTCAACACCGACTTCGACCATTCCCACCGCCACTGCGTCATCGACGAAGAGTGATGCACCCGGCACGACGACGATCGCGGCGTTCAACGGCGTCCGACGTGTGCCGCCGCCGATCAACGATCAGAATCGATCGTATGCGCCGGGCACGCCAGAGCGTGCGGAGTTGAAGGCCCGGCTGAAGGCGATGGCTGAAGAGAAGCTGGACATTCCGCTCGTGATCGGCGGCAGGGAAGTGCGAACCGGCCGGACTGCTCAGTCGGTGATGCCGCACGATCACAAGCATGTGCTTGCCGACTATCACCTTGCGGGACCTGCAGAGGTCCAGCAAGCCATCGCCGCCGCCGCCGAGGCGCGCCGCGAGTGGGGAAGCTGGGCATGGGAAGATCGCGCCGCGGTGCTGTTGCGTGCTGCCGAGCTGCTGGCCACGACGTGGCGCTCCACGCTCAACGCCGCAACGATGCTCGGACAATCGAAGACGGCTTTTCAGGCCGAGATCGATGCGGCGTCGGAGATGATCGATTTCTGGCGCTTCAACGCCTATTTCGCCCAGGAGCTCTACAGCGAGCAACCGATCAGCAGCCCCGGCGTCTGGAATCAAATGGAATTCCGGCCGCTCGAAGGCTTCATCTACGCGATTTCGCCGTTCAACTTCACCGCCATCGGCGGCAACCTGACGACCGCTCCCGCGTTGATGGGCAATACCGTGATCTGGAAGCCGGCCTCGAGCGCGATTCTGAGCGGCTATTACACGTTGAAGGTGCTCGAAGCGGCTGGCCTGCCGCCAGGTGTGATCAATTTCATACCCGGCGATCCCCGCGAAATCAGCAATCAGCTCCTCGACTCACCGGAGCTCGCGGGCGTTCATTTCACCGGCAGCACGGAAGTATTCAACGGGATGTGGAAACGGATCGGCGAGAACGTCGCCCGCTACCGCGGCTATCCGCGTCTGGTTGGTGAAACCGGCGGCAAGGACTTCATCGTCATCCATCCGTCCGCCGATCCGGTCGAAGCGGCGGTTGCGATCGTGCGCGGCGGGTTCGAGTATCAAGGCCAGAAGTGCTCGGCCGCGAGCCGAGTCTACGCTCCGAAATCGCTGTGGAACGAGATCCGTGATCGCGCGGTTGCGATGATGAATGAGATCAAGGTCGGCGACGTCACCGACTTCCGCAATTTCATGGGCGCCGTGATCGATCAGAAGGCGTTCACGAAGATCAGCGGATACCTCGACGATGCGAAGCGGAATGCCAAAGTGTTGGCGGGAGGAACCGCGAAGGGAGATGTCGGCTACTTCATCGATCCCACGCTCATCGAGACCAGCGATCCCGGCTATCGGCTCTTGTGCGAAGAGATCTTCGGACCGGTCGTGACCGCACACGTTTATCCGGACAACGAATGGCGCGAAACCCTCGACGTCGTCGATCGCACGTCACCATATGCGCTGACCGGTTCCGTGTTCAGCCGCGACCGCGCAGCGGTGCGCGAAGCGATGAGCGCACTCAGACACTCGGCCGGCAATTTCTACATCAACGACAAACCCACTGGCGCCGTCGTCGGTCAGCAGCCGTTTGGTGGTGCTCGAGGATCCGGCACCAACGACAAGGCGGGATCGATGCTGAACCTGGTTCGCTGGGTGAGCGCCCGCACCGTGAAGGAAACGTTCGTGCCGCCGCGGGACTTCAAGTACCCGTTTATGGCTGAAAAGTGAGCATACGACAATCAGCAATTCAGCTTCACCTCAGGTAGCATGTGCAGATGTTGCACGTGCTCCTCGCCCTCGGGTTGTTATCGCCACCGGGAACCAGCCTCGCGACGACATCGCTCGTTTTGCCGAAGGCTGGCGACGCGGTCGTCACGCTGACGATTAACGACACGGGGTTTCCGCCGGTGACGGCGCTCGATGTGGCTGTCGACGGCGAGGTGAAGACGACGGTGCTGGTGTTTGGCAAGATCGGACACCCTGCTTACACCGCGCTCGTGCACGCGCTTCCAGCAGGTCGCCACGAAATCACCGCGCAACCCTCACCATATTGGGCGTGGCCCGCAACCGCGGCGGCTCCAACTCTGACGGCTTCTGCCGCGCCCGATTCCGTCGTGGTCGCGCACGCGCCGGCCCTGTGGCTGCGGGCTGACACGATTGGAACCACGACCGACCTGCCATTGGTGCTCTATGCCGAGGACCTGCGAGTCGACGGCACCGGCGTTCTTCGATACAGCTACATCTTCTCGAACGAGGACGGCGGCACGGCCACTCCGGCGCTGCTGGCGCGTTGGGGCCGGACGACGGATATCGAGATGGCATACGAAGAGGAGTGGAACGGCGGCCGTGTCGCTTCGTCGCGATTTCAGGCGCCCGATCATCACGTGCTCGAGTATGGAGGAACCAGGCAAGCCGAACATCCGACGCTCGTCGATGCAACCCTGAACAACGTCTTTCTCGATCGCGGGCGCACCGCGGTGAAAATCACGATGGTGCCGACGGTGGTCAACCTGGCATCGGCGACCCGCGAATCCGTGATGGACGGGGCCCCTTGGGTGTATCGCCGGATGGCGGACGAACTGCAGGAAGAAGGGAAGACGGCCGTCTACGGTGATGTTCGTGAGTATCTCTACGTCGACGCGAAGCTGACGTTGACCGACGCCGCCGTCGCCGCCGTCGCGCGCGGAGCCGACGGCACCTGGCGATCGTCGGACCGTGGCATCAAGGATCTCGCCGTCGATCGCAACGGCTGGGTACGAATTGCAATTCCGCAGTCCCGCCGCGCCACCGACGTCGGTTTCGTCTGCTATCCGCTGAAATCCTCGCCGGGCACATGCCGCGTCGAGATCAGTCGCGTGCTGTCGCTCGACGACGGCTACAAGCCGGGCCCCGATCGTGGCGCCGGGACATTGGACCTGCAGGCTGGCGAAATGCGAACGATCGTTCTGAAGTAGTGCTCGCGAACCGCGAACCGCGAACCGCGAACGGCGAACCGCGAACCGCGAACCGCGAATTGCGAACGGCGAATCGCGAATTGCGAATTGCGAATTGCGAATTGCGAATTGCGAATTGCGAATCAGATCGTTTTCAGCAGCGCCTCAGCGTAGACGAAATCGTAGGTGTCGCGCCCTTCGGTGATGGAGTCGCAAACCGAGAGGACATCGCGCGCCTGTTCCGTCCGGCCGACCTGAATCAGGAAGCTCGCGTAACCGCGCGAGGATCGCAGAACGTACCACTGCGCTCCCTGCGCGCGGGCGATGTCGAGCGATTCGAGATACGTGCGCTCGGTGGCTTCATGATTGCCTTGTGCCAGGTAGACCTCCGCCTGTAATCGGCGGTGTTCGGCATCGTAGGCGTGCTGACTGGTCTCGTTGGCGAACCGCAGCGATTCGCTCAGCGCCGCCTGTGCTTCGTCCAGCCGATGCGCACGCAGAAATCCGCCGGCCAGGAGCACGAGATAGTACGGTCGAAGCAGCGCAGAACGGGTAACGGTATGGGTCGCCATCCCCGCCTTGAGCTCCTCCATCCCGGTTTCGATCTGACCGAGCTCGATCAGCGCTCTCCCTCGAAGCGGCGCCCCCCACTGGAGCTCCTGCGCGATCCCATGCGCCCTGCACAGAGCTGACAATTCGTCGTAGACGCGGCAGACCTCCGCCGGTTCCCGGCGAGCGAGGTGCAGGATCGCGCTGAAGAGCAGCGCGAAGGCGAGCGGCTGCGGGTGCTCGAGCGCGCGCGCTTCCGTCACCGCGTCGCGAACGACCCGCAGCCCTTGATCTGGAAACCCTCGCATCGCCAGCGTGCGTCCGAGCTCGCAGCGGCAGAAGATGCCGGGATCGATGCCGGTTTCCCAGACACGCGCCTTGTGAAACGCTGGCTGATACAGCTCGAGCGCGCGAGCCAGGTGTTCGTGGCCGACTTCCAATTCACCGAGATGGAACAGCGATGCGCCCAGGTTCCACTGCCCGACCATCTGCAGGTTTGGGTCGCCAAGCCGATTGAACAGATCGAGCATCTCCAGGGCGACATCACGAGCGGTCAGGATTTCGCCCGAGACGATGTGGTGCGCACCAAGGCCGATCATCACCGGGACGACGCGGGCGGGATCGTCGATATTCCGACAGAGCTCGCGGGCGCGGCCGTACGCACGGCCGACTTCCGGCACCGCGTAGCCTCGACTCGTTTTCATGCAGAGGCCATAGGTCATCTGCAGCCCGAGCTCGGCGGCCGCCTTCTGGACCGAATCGGGTTCGCTTTCCAGCAATCCAAGGCCTCGCAGCGCGAGCCGCTCGGTTTCGTCGTGCGCATATAACCGGGCGGAGGCCTGGGCCGCCTGGTTCCAGTATTCCGCGGCGCGAACGTTGTCGCGCGACGACTCGAGCAGCAGGGCGATGTCGGCGGCGCAGTCGCATGGTTTGCCGCCGAGCCGCGCGATCAGACGCTGCGCGATCGCTCGGCTCAGTGTCGCCCGCCTGGTCGCACGCAAGGACGTGTCAAAGGCGTTGTGATACACGTGATGCGCGAACCGATAGCGCAACGTCAGCTCGCGGTTGTCGGCCTCGTGCTCGTCGACAAAACGTACGAGCGCATGTTCCCGTTCGAGCTTCTCGAGACAGTCCTCGATGTCATCCTGGTCCCGCTCGAGGACGGCTGCCAGCACCGCCGAATCGAAGTCGAGGCCCTGGACGCTGGCGGCCCCCAGCAGCCGCCGATCCGGTTCGTCGAGCGCGTCGATTTTCCTCTGGACGAGACTGCGCACCGACTCCGGCATCTCCTTCTGCAGCGACGAGAGTTCCTCGGCAATGATCCACTTGCCGTCCTGCTGACGCAGGAGTTGCCGCCGGCGCAAGTCGCGAACGAGGTCGACGACAAACAGCGGATGCCCCTCGGTCCGCTGATGGATCAGCGACGCGAAACCGCGCGGAAATGCGTGATCGGGAAACTGGAGCGACAAATAGCGGCCGATCGCCGCCTCGTCGAGCGGTCCTGGCGCGATCTCGCGGCACGCGCCGCGGGCCACGAGATCGAGCTTCAAGGAAACGAACGGGTGCCTGGTCTGCGCGAGCTCCGATGGCCTGTAGGTGGTGATGATCAACAGGCGCATGTTGTCGATCCGGTGGCCGAGATAGCTGATCAGATCGGTGGTCGACGGATCCGCCCAGTGCACGTCGTCGAAACACAGGACGACGGGATGCATGCGCGTGACTTCGTCGAGCAGCGCCGCGATCTCTCGCTTCAAGCGCTCCTGCGACCCGACCGCGACATCTGCGGCCAGTCGCGCCGCCGACGAATCGTTGTCGGCGAGCGGAGTGATCTGGACGTACCAGCTTGGCGCGAGCGCGCGCAACAATCGTGACAGGCTGCCGTGCCGCTCGCTTCGCTGGAGGCTGTCGAGCACTTCCAGCACGGGCAAGTAGGCTTCCGCTCCGGCGAGCCGCTCCGAGCAACGGCCGCGGCCGACACGGACGGCTTCGCCACGATCTTCGAGCAGGCGGACAAATGCGTCGAGGATTGTCGTTTTGCCGACCCCCGCTTCCGCGGCGAGCGCGATCAGACGGCCCTTGCCCCGCTCCGCACGCTCGAATTCATGGAGCAGCGCATCCATCTCGAGATCGCGTCCCACGACTGCGCGGCTTGAACGTGCATTGCGCTGCGCGACTGATACCGACGAGAGCGTCGTCGCAATCGACGAGTCGTGCGCCAGGCCGAGTCGATAGAGCACTTCGCCGGCACCGGGCCGAAGCCGCGCATCTTTCTGCAGCGTCTCGAGGATCAACTGATCCAAGGCGCGCGGAAGCTCCGGATTGAGGAGCGATGGAGGTTCCGGCGTCTCGTACATCAACGCGTGCAACGTGCCGAGCTGCGAGGCGGCGATGAAAGGATGACGCCCGGTGACCAGCTCGTACAACATTGCGCCGAATGCGAAGATGTCGGCCTCGGGCGCGACCGGCTCGCCGCGCGCCTGTTCGGGAGACATGTAGCCAACGGTGCCGATGATGAGACCCGGCTCGGTTGCGATTCCTGTCGGCCCGGCGGTGACCGTGGTCTGATGCAACCGCGCCAGACCGAAATCGAGCAACTTGATGTACCCATCCGGGCGAACCATCACGTTGTCGGGCTTGATGTCTCGATGAACGATGCGGGCCGCGTGCGCGACCGCCAGCGCCTCTGCGATCTGTCTCGCGATGGCGACCGTGCGTTCGAGTGGCAAACCTTCGGTCGACAATTCGCGCAACGTCCGTCCTTCGACAAACTCCATCGCGATATAGCGATCGTGGTCGACGGTGCCGGTCTCGTGGATCGTGACGATGTTCGGGTGGTTGAGGGCGGAGGCCAGCGTCGCCTCGCGAAGGAGGCGTTCGAGCGCGTCTTCTTCAGTGTCAGAATCGGCGACCAGCGCGCGCCGTATCACCTTCAGCGCGATGTCGCGTCCCAGGCGCGGATCATGGGCACGATACACCTCGCCCATGCCACCAGCGCCGAGCTGGCTCAGGACGCGATACGGTCCGACACAAGTGCCCTCAGAGAGTGACATGGGAATCGTCGCTGGCGCCCGACGACCTGAACCGTGCCGAGCAGCGGAAGATAGCCGCGATTATATCAACGGAACTGCAGGGAACCGACGAGAGGATAGTGATCCGATCCGAATCGTGACGCCCCGCGATGAACGTCGAGCCGCCATCCAGGTGCGAGCCGATAGAACACGTGATCGAGGCGGAGCAGGCCGCGGAACGTGGGCCGACGATCGCTGACCTGGGTCTGCGGAAACGAGCGTGCGGTCTCGACGTAGGCCTGATCGGCGAACCCAAACCACGTATTGAAATCGCCGGCGAGGACGGTGGGCTCACTTCCATCAAGTAGTGCCGTCAGCCCGCGCGCTTGCCGGGCTCGACCATACTCCGACCCGATCCAGACGCGTTTTGCCCCTGCCATATTGTCGAGATGCGCAGACACGAGTCGCACATGCCAGGGTTCACCGGTTGTAGTGCGTCCTTCGATCGTTGCCGCAATCGCAACACGGCGTTGCCGCTCGAACGGCAACTCGATCGCCTGCAGCGACGTGAGAGGAAGACTCGACAGGATGGCGTTGCCCCGGTCCTCGTCCGACTTCATGCCGCCGTTCCGCATCGATGGGACGTAATAGACGCCGAGGCCAAGCGCTCGCCCGACATCTTCGATTTCGCGAAGCTCGGTTCGCTCTGAGTCCCCCAGGCGACCTGCGTAAGCCGATCGGGCGTCGAGGTCGGACGGCACAGCTGGTCCGCCGCGATAGACCTCCTGCAGCAGCAACACGAGCGGCTCGTTGTTCTGACGAACGGATCGCACAAATCCGACGATGTCAGCGTCGCCGACTGCCGTATTCCAACTCACCAGCCTGACGGTGTCATGTGGTTGCTGATCGGCGGTTGCTTGCGACGCGACCGGAGGTCCGACGCTTCTTCGCCATCGAGTGAGGGTTTCCTCGTCGCTGTGCAGGACGGGCGCGAACCATGCAATTGGCGGCGCCGAGTTCAGTGAGGGCAGCTCGGCTGTGCGTCGCGCAGCGAGAGAGGTGCCGGCGACACACCCCTGTGAGGCGCCGACGACCACTAAGAGGAAAAAAAGGGCATACCGGCTCCAACCTGATCGGCTGGAGCGCCAGGACTTCATCAAAGTTGTTCCGCTGGAGTGCCTTCAGTATACCACACGCGTGTCGAAAGAAATGGCGACTTTCCTGCATGACGGCTGAGGCGTGACGGCACACTGCGCATCGTGGCGTGTCCGTACTACATGAAAACTGCGTCTCTTCTCGGCTGGCGGCATTACGCCGCACTCATATCGCTCGCTGGCGCGCTTGCCTTCGGCGCCGGCTGCGGGAGTTCGGCTTCCACCAGTGTGGCCGCCCCAACCACGGCGTCGTCTTCGAGGTGCCAGGCCACCGTGTCGCCGTCGCCATCTGCTTTCGCCTCGGGCGGAGGCACCGGCACGTTTGCGATCGATGTGGAGCGAGACTGTACGTGGAGCGCCAGCTCGCAGTCGTCGTGGATCACGTTGACGTCGGCGAGCAGCGGCCAAGGTGAGGGCAGCGTCGGCTATCGGGTTGCGGCGAACGGCGATCCGGTAACGCGGACAGGCAATGTGATGGTTGCCGACCATCAGATTTCGATCGCGCAGGATGCGGCTCCGTGCCGCTACGATGTGTCGGCCAGCGCCGAATCAGTTCAGTCACAGGGCGGCGAGTTGACCGTCAGCGTGCATACCAACGCCGCGTGCACGTGGACGGCGCAGAGCCAGGTAGCCTTTGCGACGGTATCGCCGGCATCGGGCCGCGGCGACGGAAGCGTGCGCGCGGTCGTCTCGGCGAATGCCGGGGCTGCACGGGCCGTATCGCTGCTCGTCGCGGGGGTCGCTGTCACTGCGACGCAAAGTGCGCCCGCCCCGACACCGACGCCCACACCGACTCCAGCCCCGACTCCGACCCCGACGCCAGCGCCGACGCCCACCCCGACGCCGACGCCGACCCCATCTCCGACCCCGGCACCCGTGCCGGTTCCCGGCAAACCGATTCAGCTGTCCGGCAAGGTGGGAGCCGTTTCTGGGGCATGTCCGAACATCGTGTTCCAGCTGAAAGATCGAACGGTCTACACGACGGTGCTTACCACCTACAGCAAGACGTCGTGCGATCGCATCGACAAAGGAATGGACCTCGATATCAGCGGGGTGGAAATGTCCGATCAACGAGTTCGTGCCGACCAGGTGACAAAGAAATGACGCGACCACTCAGAGTTGGCTCAATCGGAATTCTCCTCGTGCTGCTCGTTTCCGCTGCCGCATCAGCGCAGGGAACCGTGAACGATGTCATCGGCTTTCTGGTGACAAACCAGGCGGTTCCGACCGGCGACTTCCAGAAGGATCAGGCGGCGGCTGTCGCGGCGCGAGATGCGATCGCGAAGTCGCTCCTCGTCGACCTCACCTCGATGCCGTTGGCCACCGCGTCGAGCGGGTTCCTGTATCGCCTCAATCCGCAACTGGGAACCGTCGAGCGAGCCACCGAGAGCTTCGGTGCGTTCTTCGTCGAGCGCGCGCTGACGCCTGGCAACGGTCACGCGTCGTTCGGGGTTTCGACGTCGACGACCTCGTTCGATCAATTCGACGGCCGCAGCCTTCGCGACGGTGCGCTGGTGACGATTGCGAATCAGTTCCGCGACGAACCGGCGCCATTCGACACCGAGTCGCTGATCCTCCACATTCGCAGCAGCATGATGACGATGTTCGGAAGCGTCGGCATCGGTAACCGAATCGAGATTGGCGCCGCAGTCCCGCTGGTGCAACTGACACTCGACGGACAGCGCGTGAACGTCTATCGCGGTTCAACGCTCATTCAGGCATCCGGCAATGCGACGGCAAGCGGCCTTGCCGATATCGCGCTTCGAGGCAAGGTCAACCTTGTCGCATCTCGCGCCGGCGGCGTCGCGGTTGCGAGCGAAGTGCGCCTCCCGACCGGCGATGCGACGAACCTGTTGGGCACCGGCAACACCTCCCTTCGCCTCATGGGCATCGGGTCACTCGAGCACGGACCGGTCGCCGTCCATGGCAATGGCTCGTTCCTGAGGGGAGGGATTTCCTCCGAGTACGGTTTCGGTGGGGCGCTGTCGGTTGCCGTCCATCCACGCGTCACCGTGTCCGGCGAAACTCTCGTCCGCCACATCACCGAACTGCACGGGCTCAATCTTGTAGCGGCGCCGCATCCCACGCTCATCGGTGTGGAAACGTTCCGACTCTCGCCGCTGCCGGGCGCCGAGACTCTCGCCGGTGTGATTGCTGGAGTGAAGTGGAATGTGGGCCGGACCGCGGTGATCGGTGGCCATCTCAACTGGTCGCTGACGCAGGGTGGATTGACCGCGCCGGTGACGCCGACGCTGGCGTTCGAGTATGCGTTCTAACAATACTCGCTTCCCGTCAGTTCTTGGTTTTGGGTTTTGGGTTCTTGGTTGTGGTTTGGGGTTCTTGGTTCTTGGTTAGTTCTTGGTTAGTTCATGGTTCTTGGTTAGTTCATGGTTCGCGCCAGAACTGACAACGGTTCCAACTGACAACCACGAACCACAAACCACAACCAAGAACCAATAACCCAAAACCAAGAACTGACGGCAGACCAGTCGTTACCCTCGTTACCTCGCCTGCACTTGAACAATGTGCCAGCCGCTCTCGGCTTGATTCAAATTAAAGGTCCACTTGCGGTCGGCGGTGTGTTCGCCGCCGCCAATCTTTGGTGTCCACGACGCGGTTCCAGAGCAGTTGGCTCGTGCGGTGGCACCGAGCACGTCAATGGTGCAGTTCTGAAGCGACACGCGTTGTGCGGTCAGGCTGTCGAACGCGCGTGCAAGCGCGCGCTGATCGATGGACGGCCACACCGATTGCACTGCCGCAACATCCAGGTGGTTGTAGGCCGACTCGTATCGTCCGAGCGTCGCCCGCACTGCGACCGACTGTTCCCGAATCGCCGATCCCGCACGGGGCGCCGCAGGTGGCCCGGGCGCTGGCGCTGCTGGCGAGGGATCGACCGAGGTGGCCGAGCCTGTCGTCAGCGACGCGTTCCTCGCGTCCACCGGTGAAGGCACGGCCAGCGGCGTGAAATTCGGCGTGATCGCCGGAGCGGTTGCCGGCAGTGTCGCGGGAGCCTGGTAGTCCAGCGAGGGCGGCGCTACTTCGCGTGCTGGCGGCGCGGCCGACTCCGATGCTCTCGGCGGATTGCTCGGGGCATTGGAGCTGCGAACGAGTTCGGCCGGCGCGATCTCGTCTCGTCTTCCGGTCGTCGAGGTCATGGGGGACGGTGTTGTGGTCGCTCGATTCGTTGCGGCCGATCCCACGGGCGGCGCTGTCTCCGATGCGGCTGTCTTGGCTGGTTCTGATTCGGGCGCCGTCAAGAGCGTTGCGGCGGTTGGTTCGGGCCGGACGATCTGTGTGCTGACAATCGCGTCCGACGGTGGCGCAGTGGAGGGTGCTGAGGCGGGCGTCGTCAGCGGTGCGGCGGCAGGAACGGCGGCAGATCCCGCCGCTGCCAGTCCGCTGCTCTCGTCGATTTCCCCCTGCGCCTTTGCAATCGACGGTGTCAGTTGACTTTGACCGCTCCAGATGTCCGGGTGGTAACGCCAGACTTCCCAGCCGGCGACACTAACGAGGATCAAACCGAACGCCGCCGCCACTCCGGTCCAACTACGTGAGGTTGTTTGCGGCTCTGGCAACGGATGCTTCAAAGCGTCGAGACGACTCGATAGCTCCTGAAGGCGAACGTGAGTCGGGTCGAGCTCGCGCGCTTCACTCAGAGCTGCCCCGGCTTCGGCGAGTGCCCCGTTCTCGATGGCGTCGCTCGCGCGTTGCAGGCATCGCTCGGCTTTGCGAGCACGCATGCGTGCTTCAAAGCTCTGCCATTGTGGGGACGCGAGATGCGCGATCGGCTCGCGGCCCTCAGGTGGTCCTAGGTCGGGCACGCCGAGCAGTATGCAAGAGATGTGCTTCGGCCGGGGTAACAGAAAGCTGCGTCAGTTCGGCCTGAAACCTAAATTGGCGTAGACGGAGACACTGGAAGGTTACTGAAGAGGCGTTCAGTTTCCTTATTCAGCAGTACCCAAAGGCCATACGCGCCGATGATGGTGCCGATCGGGATATGAATCAGGCACAACGCTGACAGGACGATGCCGACGATCCGTGCCCATGGCTTGAAGTACAGCAGGCCGTAACCGGTGATCAGACTGGGCAACGAGAAGACCGACAGAAAAATCACGAGCGCGGTTCCGGCGATCCCAAGAATTGGGATCGCAATCGCCGCGTCGTGTGGCTCAGCGGTCGCGCCGACGATGCTCGCCACGCCACCCATGGTAAGGGCGAGAAAGAGCGCTCCGAGGAGCATGCACGCACCAAACGCGAGGTAAACGACGCCGAGAACCTTCACGTGCGTTTGCATTCAGTGTCCTCGCGACTGCCCGCGGTCCACCGTTGGTCCGAACTACTCGCCCTCGTCCGGCTCGTCGTCCTGATGCGGCGCGCTCTTCGCGACGTCGTCGATCTCCAGATCGTCGGTGGTGTCGTTGCGCCAGTCTTCGTCGTTCTCGTACAGACGGCTGACCGGACGTTCTTTGATTGGCCCCCTCGGCCCGCGATCGGATTCCTTTCGCGGCTGCTTGCGCTTGTTCTTTGGAGGCGCATCGGGACCGAAATTGCGGTTGCGTGTCGCGGGCGCCGGGCCACTGCCTTCGCGCGGTGTCCAGCCACCGGGACGGGGCGTGAAACCGCCACCGCCTCCGGGACGAGGCGCGAAACCACCACCGCCGGGGCCGCCGGCCGGACGCGGACCACCGTACCCGCCTGGACGCGGTGCGCCCGCCGGACGCTCCTCGCGCGGTCGTGCCTCGCTGACGGCAAGGGGACGTCCCTTGAATGGCTGTTGATCGAACCGGCTTATCGCCGCTTCAGCAACGGCGCGGTCCGCGTAGTCGACGAATGCGAAGCCGCGTGGCCGTCCAGTTTCACGGTCGACTGGGAGGACGATCTGGGTGGGTTCACCGACGCTTGACAGGTGCTCGCGTAACTCTGCCTCTGATGCCGCGTACGGCAGGTTACCTATAAACAGACGGACTGGCACAGCCCCCTCTTGGTTGCGCGCCGGGATGGTGACGGCCGGACTATCCCGCTATCTTCATTCGGCGCAAGCCCCAACAAAATAGCACAAATGACCGCTGCCGAGGTTGAGGGAATCCGGGCCGTGCGCTACCATGGTCTGTTCACCGTGGCAAGAAACAGCTGACAGTGGGAACGGCCGCAGACTCTGTCGGCCGGCCTGCAGTTTTCGCTCGACCTCCACGCCAACCGTTAAAAGAAGCGATGCACACCACCGGCGAGACTCAGCAGCGTGGCCAAATCGTCATCCGCGGCGCGCGTACCCATAACCTGAAGAACATCGATTTTGAGATTCCGCACTATGCCTTAACCGTTGTCACCGGAGTTTCAGGCTCAGGAAAGTCGTCGCTGGCTTTCGACACGATCTACGCCGAAGGGCAGCGCCGATACGTCGAGTCGCTGTCTGCTTACGCGCGTCAGTTCCTCGAGCGCATCGAGAAGCCGGATGTCGATCATATTGAGGGGATTGCGCCGGCGGTTGCCATCCGGCAAAAGAACACGACGCGCAGCCCGCGCTCGACCGTCGGAACCGCGACCGAAATCTACGACTACCTGCGGCTGCTGTTTGCGCGTATCGGACGCACGTATTGCGTCAATTGCGGCGGACTCGTAAAGAAGGATACGGTTGATGAAGTCGCGAATGCCATTCTGGGATTGAGTGAGGGCACGCGGTTGCAGGCGCTGTTTCCTTTGGTCGCCGGCCCCGCGC
>JBPYFA010000098.1:0-11486 GCA_051986585.1 Vicinamibacterales bacterium
GTCGGGCAGGCGTCCATCGAGACGCGTGCCGCTCGTTTGCGTCCGCGCGTGACGAATCAGCAACACCACAAATGGGGTGTCCATCACTCCCGCGATCCGCCGCGCCGGGCTGCACGATTCGATGAACCGGAGCGTGAAGAATCCATACGGTGTTGTGCATGAGCCGGGCTTGCCGAGCTGCCAAGCTGGCGATGACCGAGATAGCGGCACCACTCGATCAGCTCTCGCGTTGCGACGGAATAGATGACGGTGCTCGCCTCGCGACGGCGCTCGACCAGTCCTGCGCGAAACAGCACCTGCAGATGCTTCGACGCCGTCGATTGCTGCATTTTGAGCGCAGACGCGAGCTGTCCCACCGCCTGATCTCCGCGCGAAAGCGTCTCGATCATTCGCACCCGAGTTGGCTCCGCAAGCGCGTGCGCACGGCCTGCGATAAGGCTCACATGTTCACGCGAGAAACGGCGCATAGAGGGCTCTGAGCGCATGCGCATATCGGAATTCTGCTGATCTCGACCGCGAGTCTGGAACCCGCTTTGCTACTTACCTCTTCGCCGCTGAGCGGGCGCGCGCGATGCGCGTTCATAAGCAAGGCGGGCTCCACGCTGCGGACGTGAGGGAAGGAATCGATTCGATGCAGATTCTGATCACGGGCGGTGCAGGATTCATCGGGTCCCATCTTGCCGACGACCTGCTGCGCCGAGGGCACCGCGTTCGAGTGCTCGACAATCTTTCACCGCAAGTGCACGGCGACAGCGGCGATCGTCCGGCCTACTTGAACGACGACGTCGAGCTCGTGCGCGGCGACGTGCGCAACGCTGACGATGTCAGCCGCGCGATCGACGGTGTTGATGCGGTCTATCACTTCGCAGCCGCCGTCGGTGTCGGCCAGAGCATGTACGAGATCGCGCATTACACGTCGACCAACAATCTTGGCACTGCGGTGCTGCTGCAGGAACTGGTGAAGCATCCGGTCCGGCGGCTGGTCGTCGCCTCGAGCATGAGTCTGTACGGTGAGGGCCTGTATCGGACGGTCCGTGGCGATCTGGTGCCGGGCACCGAGCGGCCGTTCGAGCAACTGCGTTCGGCACGGTGGGAGATGCAGGACGCGGATGGCGAGAGGCTGGTTCCGGTACCGACACCGGAGAACAAGCCGGCGTCGCTGTCATCGGTCTATGCGCTGTCGAAGTTCGATCAGGAGCGGCTCTCGCTGATGCTCGGACGCGCCTACGACATTCCCACCGTCGCGCTTCGCTTCTTCAATGTGTTCGGCACACGGCAGGCGCTGTCGAACCCGTACACCGGCGTGCTCGCGATCTTCGCATCGAGGCTGATGAATGGAAACGCGCCGCTGATTTTCGAGGACGGGCTTCAGCGCCGCGACTTCGTCAGCGTGCACGATGTGGTGCAGGCGTGCGGCCTCGCGCTCGAGGCGCCGGGTGCTCCGGGACGTGCCTTCAACATCGCCAGCGGACAATCGCACACCGTGCGCGAGGTTGCCGCGATGATGAGCGGCGTGCTTGGCAAATCCATCGAGCCCGGTGTCTGCGGCAAATACCGGGTTGGCGACATCCGCCACTGTTTCGCGGACATCACGCTGGCGCGCGACGTCCTCGGCTACTCGCCGGCGGTGCAGCTCGATGACGGCCTCATCGAGCTTGCCGATTGGCTCGAGAGTCAGGCCGCCGACGATCGCGTCGACGCCGCCAGCCGCGAGCTGGCGGTCAGGGGGCTCACGGTATGACACCCGCTTCGCGGCCGCTGTCGGACGTCGGCGACCTCGTGCTGATTACCGGCGGCGCCGGCTTTATCGCCACCAATGTGGCCGACCGGCTGTTGCGCCAGGGATATCGTGTACGGCTGTTCGACAATCTGTCGCGCGCCGGCGTCGAAGACAACGTGCAGTGGCTGCGCGCGCAGCACAAGGGGCGCGTCGAATTCCGGTTCGGCGACGTCCGCGACTCGGTCGCGATCCGCAGTGCGCTGGTTGACGTCCGCCGTGTGTTTCACTTTGCCGCGCAGGTGGCCGTCACCACCAGCCTCGTCGATCCGTTCCTCGATTTCGACGTCAACGCCAGAGGCACGCTGAACCTGCTCGAGGCGATCCGCGCCGTCGACGACCGGCCCAGCCTGCTCTTTACCTCGACCAACAAGGTTTATGGCCATCTCGACGATGTCGAGCTTCGCCAGAAGGACAGACGGTACGAACCGGATATCGCACTCGCCCGGCGCGGCATCTCCGAGGAACGCCCGCTCGATTTCCATAGTCCGTACGGTTGTTCGAAAGGGGCCGCCGAACAGTACGTGCTCGATTACGCACGCACGTTCCATCTGCCCGCTGTTGTCTTTCGCATGAGTTGCATCTACGGTCCTCACCAGTTTGGTACCGAGGATCAGGGGTGGGTCGCACATTTCCTCATCCAGGCGCTGAAGGGACGCCCGGTCACCCTCTACGGCGACGGCCTGCAAGTTCGCGACATCCTGTTTGTCGAGGACCTGGTCGACGCCATGCTGCTGGCCCACGCCAACATCGATGCGCTCGCGGGAGAAGGGTTCAACATCGGGGGCGGCCCCACCAACACCATTTCGCTCCTCGAGCTGCTCGAGTTGATCGAGACGATTACCGGGGACGCGCCGGCTCACACGATCGAGCCGTGGCGCACGGCAGACCAGCGGTACTACGTGTCGGATACGACGAAGTTCAGCGCTGCAACCGGGTGGCGGCCGCGCACGTCCGTTGTCGACGGGGTGTCGCGGCTCGCCTCTTGGTTGGAAGAGTTCGGCGTCGCCGAAAACGATGTGGTCACCAATCGCGTGGCGTCATGAGATTCGCGCTCGTCAATCCTCCCTGGACATTTGACCGCAGCATCTACTTCGGGTGCCGCGAGCCGCATCTGCCGCTCGAATACGGCTATGCCAGAGCGCTGCTGCAGGCAGCGGGCCACGACGTCCTGATCGTCGACGGACAGTTACGAGGGATATCGAACGACGAGATCGCGAAGGAGGTCAGTGCATTCCAGCCGGATCGCATCGTGATCACGACCGCTCCGAGCTACTTGTTCTGGCGATGCGCGCCACCGGAGCTCCGCGTGCCTCAGGAGACGCTGCGAGCCCTTGCCGGTGTGCCGGGTTTGCGAATTGTCGTCGGTCCGCACGCATCGAGCACCCCTAAAGCGGCACTGCACAAACTGCACGCGGACGTTGTCGTGCTGGGCGAATGCGAGGACATTCTGCCATTGCTCGCCTCCGATCCGACGGAGTGGGGGAGCGTGCCCTCGATTGCGATGCTGGATGCCGGCGAAGTACGAATCCAGGGTGCGCCACATCAGACCGACATGGCCGCATTGCCCGCCCTGAGATGGAGCGCGGCCGACGTTGGCCGACACCGGCACCATCACCACCGGTTCGACGCAAAGCCCTCTGGCCCGGGCGCCGAGATGGAAGTGTCGAGAGGATGTCCATACCACTGCACGTTCTGTGCGAAGGACAATTTCCGCACTCACTATCGAAAGCGTCCGCTCGATCGGATCCTGGACGAGATCGATGGGCTTCAACAATTGGGTGTCGAGTACATCTACTTCATCGACGAGATCTTTCTTCCCAATCGCGAGCTGCTCGAGGCGCTGGTCGATAGGCCGGTGGTGTTTGGTGTTCAGACCCGGATCGATCTCTGGACGCCGGCGATGCTCGATCTCCTCGGTCGCGCAGGGTGCGTCTCCATCGAAGCGGGCGTGGAGAGCATCACGATTGAGGGACGTAACCTGCTCGACAAGGGGAGCCGACTGTCGACGGCGGATCTTACCGCGCGGCTGATCCACGCGAAGAGCGTGGTCCCATTCGTCCAGGCCAACCTGCTCGAATCAGGTGCCGACGATCCGCTGGAGGTCGAGCGCTGGCGCGAGCACCTGCAGCAGTTTGGCGTGTGGGCGAACAAGCCAGTGCCGATGTTTCCGTATCCGGGATCCCCGGAATACACGAAGCGCTGGGGAGCGGCTGACGATCGGGCGTGGGAACGCGCACTCGATCACTACCTCTCGCGATTCGACCGGTTCAGCGACATCCAGGATGCGCGGCCGTCGTCACTCGCTGAGCTCGAGTGGCGGGGAGGTTGGTAATGCCTCGTCGTCGATTCTCGTTGGCATCATCGCGACCTGTCCGCCGCGTGCTGATGACGGCGGACGCGGTGGGAGGCGTGTGGCAGTACTCGGTCGATCTGGCGACCGCTCTGGGGGCTCGCGGCATCGAGACCACGCTCGCCGTGATGGGCCCGGCGATGACCGAATCGCAGAGCGACGAGCTCGTCCGCCGCAATCTTCGCTTCGTCGAGGCACCGTTCAAGCTGGAATGGGCGGAGTCGCCATGGGACGACGTCGAGCGTGCGGGAGAGTGGCTGCTGGCGCTCGAGTCGGTGATCCGTCCCGACATCGTCCACTTGAACGGCTTCTGCCACGCCTCGCTTCGCTGGAAGTCGATTCCCATCGTGGTTGCGCACTCGTGCGTCCGTTCGTGGTGGCGCGCCGTGCATGGCGTCGAAGCGCCGCCGGAGTGGAGCCGTTACAGCACCGCCGTTGCCGCAGGCCTTCGTTCTGCCCGTTTGGTTGTCGCTCCCTCGTACGCGATGTTGTCCGCGCTGCATGATGAATACGGGGCGTTCGGCCCCGCACGCGTCATTGCAAACGGACGCGAGTGTGTGGATCGGATGCCAGCGGCCGCACCGATCAAAACCGACATGGTGCTCTCGGCGGGACGTCTGTGGGACCCGGCCAAGAACGTCGTGGCGCTTCGTGATGTGGCTCCGCAACTGAGCTGGCGCGTGTTCGTTGCCGGAGAGACTGACGGTAACTGCCTCGACCTCGAGTCGGCGACGAACATCACGTGGCTCGGGCGGCTGTCCGATGCGGCCATGGCCCGCTGGCTCGCCCGTGCCGCCATTTACGCACTTCCTGCCCGATACGAGCCGTTTGGCTTGTCAGTGCTCGAGGCGGCGGCCGCGGGGTGCGCCCTGGTTCTCGGCGACATTCCGAGTCTGCGTGAGAACTGGTCGGGCGCGGCCCTTTTTGTGCCTCCCAACGATCGCCATGCACTCGAATCGGCGATTCGAGCGCTGATCGACGACACCGCTGGCCGTCAGCGGCTCGCGACCCGCGCGATGGAGTCGGCGCGGCGGTTCACGGTCGCGCGGATGGCGACCGCCTACATGGACGCCTACGAGAGCGTGCTCGCACACGCGGCGTCTGCGGCATGAGGCGATGAAGCCCCGCATCGCGTTCTTCGGATCGAGCTTGGTCTCCGCCTACTGGAACGGAGCGGCGACCTACTATCGCGGGATTGTGCGCGCGCTTCACGATCGCGGCTATCACGTCACGTTCTACGAGCCCGATGCCTACGATCGCCAGGCACACCGCGATATTCCCAACCCCGACTGGGCGCGCGTGGTCGTCTACCCGACCGACAGCGACCGCGGCGTCCGTGAGGCGCTCGACGATGCCCGCTTGGCCGACATCGTGATCAAGACGAGCGGCATCGGCGTATTCGACGAGTTCCTGGAGTCTGCCGTGCTCGAATGCAAGTCCCCGAATGCGATCGCGATCTTCTGGGACGTCGACGCGCCGGCGACGTTGGATCGCCTGGAACGCAACCCGGCTGATCCGTTCCATGCGCTCGTTCCGCGCTTCGATATGGTGCTGACCTACGGCGGGGGCATGCCGGTTGTCGACGCCTACTCCCGAGTGGGCGCGCGACTCACGGTGCCGATCTACAACGCGCTGGATCCGGTCACGCATCATCCTGCGCCTCCCGATTCACGTTTCGAAGCGGACCTCGCATTCCTTGGCAACCGGCTGCCCGATCGTGAACATCGAGTCGAAGAGTTTTTCATTCAATCAGCGAGCCTCTTGCCCGGGAAGCGATTCCTGCTCGGCGGCAACGGCTGGCACGACAAGGCGATGCCGGTCAACGTCGGCTATGTCGGGCACGTCTATACGCGCGATCACAACGCGTTCAACAGCACGCCACGCGCGGTGTTGAACATCAATCGCGACAGCATGGCGAGATACGGATTCTCTCCGGCGACGCGGATTTTCGAAGCGGCCGGCGCTGGCGCCTGCATCATCACCGACGCCTGGCTTGGCGTAGAGCTGTTCCTGGAGCCACAACACGAGGTGCTCGTGGCGGGCGATGGGGAGGAGGTTGCGGCGCACGTCGCGGCGCTTGATGAGAGGCGCGCGCGCGAGATTGGCCAGGCGGCGCTTCGACGGGTCATGAGTGAGCACACCTACGGGCATCGTGTCCGTCAGCTCGAGCAACTGCTGGGGGAAACTGCGGCGGCGTAGCGCCGCGGTGCTGCGACATGAACATCGTTGTCTTCGGGCTCACGATCAGTTCTTCGTGGGGCAATGGCCACGCCACGCTGTGGCGAAGCTTGTGCCGGGGGCTGCACGCGCGAGGCCACGAGGTCACGTTCTTCGAGCGCGATGTTTCCTACTACGCGCAGGCGCGAGACATGGAAGACCCGCAGGGCTGCGAACTGCGCTTGTACGCCAGCTGGGCCGACGCGGCGGCCGACGCCCGACGGGCGCTGGACGGCAGCGACGTCGGGATTGTGACCTCCTACTGTCCGGATGGTGCCGTTGCGTCACAGATGGTCCTCGATTCGCGGGCGAGAGTGAAGGTGTTCTACGACCTGGATACGCCGATCACGCTGTCGCAGGTACGAGATGGACGGCCGGTCGCGTATCTGCCGCAACACGGTTTGGGTGATTTCGACATGGTGCTGAGCTATACGGGCGGGCAAGCACTTGACGAATTGCAAAGCCGTCTTGGCGCACGCCGCGTCGCACCCCTTTACGGCAGCGTCGATCCATCGGTGCATCGGCCGGCTCGAGCCGACCGACGCTTCGTCTGTGACGTCTCGTACCTGGGTACCTATTCCAGCGATCGCCAGCCCGCACTCGATCGGCTGTTTCTTCAAGCAGCCGCTCGACGTCCAGCTTCACGGTTCGTGCTGGCGGGCTCGCAATATCCAGATGGTTTCGCGTGGAAACCAAACGTGTACTATCTCTCTCATCTCACGCCGGCAGACCATCCATCCTTCTACTGCTCCTCGCAACTGACGCTGAATGTGACGCGCGGGCCGATGGCCGAAATGGGCTATTGCCCGTCGGGCCGGCTGTTCGAGGCTGCCGCATGCGGGACCGCGATCGTCACCGATCCATGGAAAGGGATCGATCAGTTCTTTGAGCCGGGAGAAGAGATTCTGGTGGCATCGACCACCGAAGAGATGCTCGACGCGCTCGACCTTCCGCCGCCGGATCGGCGCGCGCTCGGTTTGCGCGCGCTCGAGCGGACGCTCGACTGCCACACCTCGGCGCAGCGTGCGATCGATCTGGAACGGATTCTGAACGGAAACATCAATTGCGACCGGAGTGAACATGTGGGGCATCGTGCCGGCGGCGGGACAGGGGAGCCGAATCCAACCGCTGGCGTTCTCAAAAGAGCTGTTGCCGGTGGGCAGCCGCCGCGACGGTGAATGCGATCGCCCGCGAGCGGTCAGCGAATATCTCGTCGAGCGGCTGGTGCTCGGTGGGGCAGACAAGCTCTGTTTCGTCATCTCCCCGGGCAAATCGGACATCCTCGAGTACTACGGCGGTGAAGTGTTCTCGGCGCGCGTCTTCTACAGTGTCCAGCCGCATGCGAGCGGCCTGTGCGACGCGATCTTCCGAGCGCGTTCACTGGTAGCGCCTCACGAGCAAGTGCTGGTCGGGCTGCCGGACACGATCTGGTTCCCGGCCACCGCGCTGCGCGAGCTGCCCGACGACGAATTGTCGTTCCTGCTGTTTCCGGTCGAACGCCCCGAGCTGTTCGATGCCGTGGTGCTGCACGACGATCGTGTCGAGGAGATTCAAGTGAAGCGGCCTGATGCGACCTCGAAGTGGATCTGGGGTGCGTTCAAGATGCCGGGTCGCGTCCTCGATGAACTGCACGAACTGTGGGAGATCCGGGGCCGGCAGGATGAATACGTGGGCACATTGGTCAACGCCTGGGTCGCCGGAGGGGGTGTTGCGCGTGGGGTATGCGCGGGCGCGAGCTATGTCGATGTCGGAACGGTGCGCGGCTATCGCGAAGCGGTCGCGCTGCTGACCAACGAAGACGCGATTCATGCGGCCTCGACGACGAGCGCGGTCTGACGATCGTCGTCGACGAAGCGAGCGTCAGCGCACCCACGTTACGTTGTGGACCTATTGGTTTGGGCTCTCGGGCATGTGCGGCTTTACCGCGGACGTGTGGCGATGCTGGCCGCACTGTCGGGCGCGGAGGTCGCCCTGCGAGTGTTGCTGCCCTGGCCCATGAAGGCGGTCGTCGATACGGCGCTCGGGTCGCAACCGGTACCCGGCTGGATGCTCGTCCTTCCAGGCGTGCAGCCGGAGCGCCGCGTCTCGCTGCTCGTCGCGATCGTGGCGGTCGGGCTTGTCATTCAGATCGCGCATCAGTTCGTGCTCATGCTCCACACGCGCCTTTACAGCGAGACCGGCCACCTGATCACGCGTGACGTGCGTCAACAGCTGTTCATGCATCTTCAGGCGCTCAACCTGCGGCATCATGCGAGGACTCCGATCGGCGAATCGATGTATCGGCTGGAGGCGGACGCCGGATGTCTGGAGCAACTGCTGCTTCGCGGCGCCTTCCCGTTTTTGTTTTCCGCGCTGACGCTCGCCGCGATGTTCGACATCCTGCTGCGGATCAATCATTCGCTGGCTCTCGTGTCGCTGTCCGTCGTGCCGTTCCTGTTCGTCTGGATTCGGTGGGCGAGCCGGCGGATGCGGCCGGGAGCCGAGCAGACACGGCAGCTCGAGTCACGGTTGTCGGCGCGCATGTACGAGAGCTTTGCCGCAATCCGCCTGGTCAAGAGCTTCGGCCGGGAGCCCTACGAAGGGCAGCGGTTCTCCGGCGCTGCTGATGCCGCGATGCGCGCCCGTGTCGGCCTGAGCACGCGGGAAGCGGTGTTCTCGTCGGTCGTGGCCACGTTGACGGCATTCGGCACCGCCAGTGTCGTTCTCACCGGCGGGCTCCTCGTGCTGCGCGGACGGATCACGATTGGAACCGTGCTCGTTGCGCTCGCCTACTTGGGATTCGTGTACGGTCCGCTCTCCGGCCTGGCCAATACGACCGGTTCAATCCAGCAAGCGGTCGCCGGCGTGGAGCGCGTCCGCGAAACACTTGGCACCACGGCCGAACCGATCGATGGCGGCGGCATCGATCCGAAACGGCTACATGGCCGGATCGACTTCGAGCACGTGTCCTTCAGTTACGATGGCCGTGAAGTTCTGCACGACATCAGCTTTGTCGCTGCGCCCGGCGAGCTCATCGCCGTCGTTGGCCCATCCGGCTCCGGAAAGACGACGCTCGTCAGCCTGATCCCACGCTTCTACGATCCGGCGCGCGGCAGAATCCTGATCGATGGTGTCGACGTGAGCCGGTACCGGCTGCAAGCGCTTCGACAGCAGATCGCACTCGTGCTTCAAGAATCGATCGTCATGTCCGGATCGATTCGCGACAACCTCCGTTACGGCAATCTCGACGCCGGCGACGCGGCCATCGAGAACGCCGCGCGGGCGGCCAACGCCCACGATTTCATCGTGCAACTGCCAGGCGGCTACGACGCTCAGCTGGGCGAAGCGGGCGCCGGGCTCTCGGGAGGACAAAAGCAGCGCTTGAGCATGGCTCGCGCGTTTCTCAAAGACGCGCCGATTTTGATTCTCGACGAGCCGACTGCCGCGCTCGACACGGTCTCGGAACGGCTGGTGCTCAACGCGCTGAGGCGGCTGCGTGCGGGAAGAACCGTGCTGGTCATTGCGCACCGGCTCTCGACCGTTCGCCAGGCCGATCGCATCATCCTGCTTGATGCCGGCCGCCTGGTCGCGTCCGGATCTCACGAGCAGCTGCTTGACGAGAGCGAACTGTATCGACGCCTTGCAAGCCATTTCACCGGGTCTGAGGCGGAGGAATAACAGGCATGCGTGTGGTGATGTTCTGTCACTCGCTCATTTCCGACTGGAATCATGGGAACGCGCACTTCCTGCGCGGCGTGGCCGGCGAACTGCTTTCGCGAGGCCACGCCGTCTCGGTATTCGAGCCGCGTGACTCCTGGAGCATGGCGAATCTGCTGCGGGACCACGGACCACGAGCCGTGGCAGGATTTCACGCCGCATACCCAACCCTGTCGTCAGTCCGATTCGATGAACACCAGCTCGATCTCGACGAGGCGCTCGACGGCGCCCAGCTCGTGCTCGTGCACGAGTGGAACTCGCATTCGCTCGTGAAGCGAATCGGCCGGCACCGGTCGCGCACCCACAAGTACGCGTTGTTGTTCCACGACACGCACCATCGCTCGGTGAGCGATCCGGATGCGATGGGCGCCTACGATCTCGATGGCTATGACGGCGTCCTCGCGTTTGGCGAGGTCATCAGGCAGAACTATCTGGTGCTGGGCTGGGCGCGCCGCGCCTGGACGTGGCACGAGGCCGCCGACACGACAAAGTTCCGCCCCGCCGATGGCTCGAACCTGCGCGGCGATGTGGTCTGGATTGGCAACTGGGGAGACGACGAGCGATCGGAAGAGATCCGCCGATATCTGATCGAGCCGGTGCGAGCGCTAGGGCTGCGCGCCGAGGTCCACGGCGTCCGTTACCCAGCGGACGCCGTAGACGAGCTCGAGCAGTCCGGCATCGCCTATCGCGGCTGGCTGCCGAACTACTCCGTTCCCGCGGTCTTCGCTCGCTTCGCGGCGACAGTCCACATTCCCCGGCAACCGTATCTCCGGATGCTGCCTGGCATTCCAACCATCCGCATGTTCGAAGCGCTTGCGTGTGGAATGCCGCTGGTGTCGTGTCGATGGGACGATTGCGAGGGGCTTTTCACCGCCGGATCCGATTATCTGTCCGTCGATTCTCCGGCGGGAATGCTCGAAGCCATGCGGGCATTAATCAACGATTCAGACCTCCGCCGTCAGCTTGCGCAGAGCGGCTGCGACACGATCCGGACGCACCATACCTGCGCACACCGGGTCGATCAGCTGTTGAACATCGCGGCTTCGATTCGATCCGACGTCCCGAAAGGGATGACCGCATGAACATCGTCATTCTCGGACTCTCGATCACATCGTCATGGGGGAATGGCCATGCGACGACCTATCGCGCGCTGGTTCGGGCACTCGCGCAGCGCGGGCACGATGTGCTCTTCCTGGAGCGCGATGCCGAATGGTATGCAGGGAACCGCGATTTGCCGAACCCGCCGTACTGCCGTACGCGCCTCTACGAGAGCGTGGCGCAACTCGAGAATCGCCATGCACAGGAGCTTCGCGATGCGGATCTCGTCGTCGTCGGCTCATATGTGCCCGACGGGATCGCAATCGGCGATCTGGTGCACCGCGTTGCCCACGGCGTGACCGCGTTCTACGATATCGACACACCGGTTACGCTGGCACGCCTCAA
>JBPYFA010000099.1:0-4803 GCA_051986585.1 Vicinamibacterales bacterium
GACCGAATCACCCGATCCGGTCAGGGTCGTCTTCCGTCTCAAACGGGGGCGACGCCGGTTCTGAACGGAGCGAATGATGCTGGCAGAGACCCCTAGGACCATGGGCGTGATCCTGGATCCACCGCGAGACATTCCCGTCGTATCGCACGGTGGATTCGTTCGACGGGAGATCGATAGACATTTTGAGACAGGCGAAATCGTCGGCCGCAGTGCTGCGCTGCGTCGTGTGCTCGATCAAGTGCAGCAGGTGGCCGTGACCGATGCGACTGTCCTGCTGATGGGGGAGACCGGCACCGGAAAAGAGCTGTTCGCGTCGCGCCTCCACGCATTGAGCGCCCGTCATGGACGTCCGATGGTGCGTGTGAACTGCGCCGCGATCCCGGCAACCCTCGTTGAAAGCGAGTTGTTCGGGAGGGAGAAGGGTGCGTACACCGATGCCGTGGCGCGACAAATCGGCCGCTTCGAGCTTGCCGATCGCTCCACCATTTTTCTCGACGAGATCGGCGACCTGCCGCCCGACGTCCAGGTGAAGCTCTTACGCGTGCTCGAAGAACGTCAAATCGAGCGCCTTGGGAGTCCGAAATCAATCAGCGTGGACACCCGAATCATCGCGGCGACCCATCGCAACCTTGAAGACCGGATCGAGGCGGGCTCCTTCCGTGAAGACCTCTACTATCGCTTGAACGTCTTTCCCATCCAGGTACCACCCCTCAGGAATCGTCCAGAGGACATTCCCGACCTCGTCTGGCGCTTCGTGGACGAATTCTCGAAGGCGCTCGGGAAACACATCGACGAGATTCCGCGGGACAACATGGCGGCGCTCCAGAGTTATTCCTGGCCAGGCAACATCCGCGAACTTCGCAACGTCGTCGAGCGCGCGATGATCGTCGCGACCGGTACACGGCTGTCGATAACGGTCCCGAAGCAGTCGGTGCCGTCAATTGCCCGAAGCATCAAGCTGGCAGACGTCGAGAAGGAACATATCCGGAGCGTGCTGGAAGCATCGGGCTGGCGAATTCGTGGAAACGGCGGCGCCGCCGACCGGCTCGGACTGCGACCGACGACGCTCGAGACGCGGATGGCGAAGCTCGGACTGCACCGGCCGAAGTCGTTTCCGATGGCAGTTTAGAGAGCAAAGGGCAAAAGGACATCGTCCTTTTGCCCTTGCCTCTTTACGGTTTCACGTTTACTGCTGCGCTGAGTTGAAACGTGAGCCGCGTCTCGGACGGTAGCTTCAGATGTTCTTCACCGCTGGCGGCCATGATCGCGCCGCCGGCGCCGCCGACGGCCGCGCCAATAGCAGCACCCGAACCGCCACCTGCGATCCCGCCAACGATCGCTCCGAGGCCGGCGCCGCCGGCCACCTTGCGACCTGTCTTCTTGCCCTCACCGCTGCCTTTGCTCTCGACGTATTCCGTCGTAATCGGGTAGGCGTTCCCGCCGAAGCTGATCGAGTTCAGCTTCAGCGTAATCTTGTCGCTCCCCTTCATCTTGCCTGACTGTTCGACCTTGGCAGCCTGGACGACCGCGGCCGCACCGCGCGGGATCACAATCACGCCGCCCATCATTACTGGATCGTCGACGGTGGCCTTGAAGGTCTGGCCCGCCGCGGAGGCATCGACATCGATGCCCTGAACGAGCCGGATGTTGAGTTTTGTTCCGGACGGAACCGTCACCGGTTTTGGAGCTGGAGCCGGCTTGGGCGCTGATGGTGCGGGTGCGGCGGCCGGTGCCGGTTTTGGTGGAGGTGGCGCGGGCTTGCGGGCCGAAAACTCCACGGCGACCGCATCCTCCAGCGCGACCTCCGATACCTGGCCATCGTCGAGAAGAATTCTGACGGACTTGCTGTCGCCGCCGATGAACATCCCCTTGATGACCTTGCCGGATCGCAGTCGGATGCTGTCAGCTGAAAGCGCCGCACCGATTGCGACCACAAGGATAGCGGTGAGCCATTGAACGCGTCGGATATGCATGTGGCCTCTCCGTTACTTGGCGGCGATCGGCAGTGAGGATACGATCTGCAGATCGATCAGCAGCAGCAGCTGTTGTTCGACCTGCATCACGCGCAGTGCCGTACGTGGCGAAAGTGCCTTGGCGAACCGGTCGTAGTACTTGGTCTTGACCGCCTGCCGCTGCGCCTCCAAATCGAGCGACTTTCGCGCGATCCGATCGGCCGCATCGTCGGTCAGATTCGAGAAGTGGCCCGCGTAGTCCTCGATGTTCGAGACCCGCTCGTCGCCGATCTTCGACATCTCGGCATCGTACTCACGATAGAGCGGCCAGAACGCCTTGTCCTCTGCGTCCGTGAAGCCCATGACCTCGGTGATGATCGCCACCTTTTGCGTTCGAATGTCGCTCCGCAACAGTTCGGCGTAGGCACGCATGTTCAGATCCCGGGTCGCCGCCGGGCTCAATTCCGAGGACGGCTGCCCGGGCGAGGGTGCTGCCGGCTTCGTTGTCGACGGCGTCGACGGTTTGCCGGAAGACGGCGTTGAAGGCTTCGGCGGTGGGGTCTGCACGTGCACCGCCACGCTGCCCGTCAAGAGCAGGACGCCGACGGCCATCAGTTGTCGCATCACGGTGGCACCTCCTATTGCGGGCTGCTGACTATCCCTTCACTTTTGGCGGATAGTTCTTGAAGATCTTATTGACCGCCTTCGTGATGTTCTTGTCCCGCTTTTCTGGCTTGGCCTGAACGTCAATACCTTCCTTGGTGGCCATCCCTCGCCAGGCCATCTCTCCCTTTCCCTTCTTGGCGTCGATCATGTCGATCACGAGCGTGCCGACGAGGATGTCACGCACCGTGGTCGTCGACGAACCGCCAGCCCACCCGCCGCCCCACCCGTAGCCGTAGGGACCGTAGCCGCCGCCGTACCCGGAGCTGAACGTCGAGATGTCCTTCTGCTTGTCGAAGGCCACGTGATAGACCACGTACACGTCCGGGTTGGCCGTCGCCTTGGTCAGGCCCTTTGCGGTGAGTTCGTTGTCGATGGCGGCGGCGATCCGATCGTCAATCAGCTGCTGGCCGACCTTCGTGCCCTCCTTCTGCTGGAAGGTCTTGAAGGACGCGAAGTTCGCGCTCTTGTTGTAGTCGTAACTGACCTGCTGCGCCAGGAGCAGCACCGGCGCAACAACGAGGGCAATCGTGGCGGCTAACAGTCTCTTCTGCATGTCCAAATCCTTTCGTCACCAGGACGACTGTAAATCAGCGGGGTCGACGGGGCCGGTGCAATTGTCAAGCCCGACGACAATTTGCCTCGCGTGATTGGGATGCGCCGTAAAGCGCCACGAATACCAATGATCTGCCCACGGCATTTCGGAGGAACTCCGGGTTGCTGGACGATGGTGACGACCACCTGTTGTGAGCGCCGCTCACGAAAATCAATGAACCTGCGCGTCCGGTAACACTTGCCCTATCGATAGCGTCGCCAGTTTCGACGGCACGGTCCCTGCTCTATGAGTTGTCTCACCGTTTCGCCAGAGAGCCGGTCCGCCACGCACGGGGGACTCTGTTCATCCGGCCAGATGGTGTCGCGAGAGCCTGCATGTCATTGTCGGTGCACCACGAACGGGACAACATCTACCGCCTCGATGTCAGCGGCGTCCTGCACAAGCGCGATCTCGAGCGGAGCCAGGACTTCCTCGTCAACGAGATGCAGCGCGTGGGCAACGTCCGGCTGCTGTTCATCCTGAACGGGTTCGAGGGGTGGGATCGCCGCGACGACTGGCGCGACATGTCGTTCTACGTGAAGTATGGGAGCTCCATCGATCGAATCGCGATCGTCGGAGACGAGCGCTGGCAGCCTGAAACGATGATGTTCACGGGCGCAGGTCTGCGACGGGCCACCGTCGAATTCTTCCCCGAAACATCGCTCGCGCAGGCGCGTGCCTGGCTGTCGGCGTGACCCGGGCGTAATTGTCGGCGAGGAGAAGGTCACAGTCATGAACGACAAGAAATACACGCGGATAGCGGCGCTTACCGCGGCATTCAGTCTTGGGCTTCAGCCATTTGCGGCGACAATTGCGGCGGCGCAGCAGGCGCCCAGCACCGCCAAGCCATCCGCGACCCAGAGCCCTGCCAAGCCGACGCAGCCTGCGTCGAAGCCCGCCGCACAGTCCCCATCCGCGTCGAAACCGGCGGCAGCACCGGCGACTGGCAGCGCGAGCTCCGCCCCAGTCGACGGCGGGTGGCCGCGCGTGTTCGACGCCGCCAGCGGCGGCAGCATCCTCATGTATCAGCCGCAGATCTCCAGTTGGGAAGGGCAGAAACAGATGGTCGCCTACAGCGCGATCTCGTTCCGCGCGAAGGGGGCCGAGAAGCCGGCGCTTGGGACCGTCAAGCTCGCCGCCGACACCAGTGTGTCGGTCGCCGATCGACTGGTGCAGCTGAAGAACATCAAGATTACTGACGCGAGTTTTCAGACGCTTCAGAAAGAGCAAGTGCGTGAGATTACTACCGCCATCGATCAGTGGATTCCCGACGACGATCGCGTGATCGCGCTCGATCGCGTGCTCGCGAACATCGATAAGAGTGCGGTGATTCCCAAGAACAAAGAGGGCGTGAAAGCCGATCCGCCGACGATCTTCTTCAGCAAGACGCCAGCGGTGGTGATGAATCTCGACGGCGAGCCGATCTGGAGCCCGATCAAGGACAACGACCTGAAGTACGCGGTCAATACCAATTGGGATCTCTTTCAGCATCCGCCGACATCGACGTTCTACCTTCGCAACGAAGACACGTGGTTGAAAGCGAGTGATGTGAAGGGTCCATGGACGGCGGCGGGGGCCGGCAAGCTGCCCGAC
>JBPYFA010000100.1:0-3942 GCA_051986585.1 Vicinamibacterales bacterium
GAGGTCGACAAATGGCTGACATGGATACGCCGAATCGAGCGGCGAACAAGGATAAGGCGGAGGGCGAACGGTGGGAATCCGAACAGGGCGTGATCCCCAACTCGGAGAGCAGCACGAACCGACGCTATGAGAACGGCGACCGCGCTGGCGGCATCACGAATCGTTCGCTTGGAGAAGAGGTCGACAACCAGAATGCGCTACCCGACCGCGGACGGTCGCAGCGCGATGAGGAAGAGCGCAGCAACGAGGACGTTGAACAATGACTGACTATCCAGGCCGACGCAGAAATCGCCCTGACGATCCGACCGATGCGCCGACGTCGGATCCGGTGCCGACCGGCGAAGACATCCTGAACCGCTACCGGCACGGCCACGAAACGCCGCGCCGGTACGACGAAGAAGTGCCACAGCAAGACCGCGAATCGGGACCCATGGAGCCGAATGCGGGCGACAGCCGATATATAACAACTTCCTCCTCTCCGAATCTGGATCCCCGGCTATCGCCCGGGGATCCGGATCCCGCGTCTGATCCCGCACGCCGGTTGCCGGCGCGATCACTCAAAAGAGGTAGGCAATCGAACCCGCTACCGTGGGAACGGTACGGCTCTTATCGGCCGCATCAACACCGCCACTGCGAATCGAAATACCGACATCGCCGCGGACGCCGACCCGGTTTTTCCCTTCTCCGAACCAATAATGCAGCCCCGCCCCGACGTGGAACTCGTGGCCAGTCTCGATCACTTCGTTCTTTTCATGCGCGTCTCGAAGGTAACCGCCGCCGCCGAGTACGAACGGTATGCCTTTGCCGCCCGAAAACGAAGCGCCGGTGAGATGGAACAGGACCGATCCGTCGATCACATAGCGCGTCAGCGTTTCGGTTGCGGTCACGTCGGGCGCCGACTCCGCATCACCGCTCAATTTCACTGCCAGATCCGGCCTCGCCACCCGCAGACCGCCCTCAACTGACACCGACGGCGCGAGATACACGCCGAACTTTCCCTGCAGGCCAACGCCGGCGTCGATTTGAGAGTCAGTTGTGAACAGGACGAATGGTCCCGTCCCGGTTCCGGGGTTGCGTGTCAGGTCAGCCGAGGCGCTTCCAAGATCGCTGCCTCCTGACCACACGAGGCCGCCGCTCAATTCCAGGCTGCCGGCACGGGGCACGTCATGCGGCACGTAGATCTGGGCACTCGCCGGCCTGGCACCGAGTCCGCAGCCGATCGCTGCACACACCACTGCGCGGGAGAATCGAAGGACGAGTGGGCGGCGAATCATTTCGCCACCACTTTGATCTCGACACCACTGGTGCCGCCGCCTCTCGGAACGACAACGACCTTGTCATAGAACTGGACGCGGAAGTTGACGTCGATGTTGAGCGTCAGGTCAAAGAAACTATCGACATCCGCATCGTCCAGTGGCTCGACTCGCAGGGCGTGCGGACCCGGATCGAGGCCGGCGATTACGAAACTCCCATCGTCGCTCAGGGAGAACCCGCCCACGAGCGTCTGATCCCGCAGGTCGAAGGCAATCACGTGCGCCCCGAGCACCCCCTTGCCGCTCTTCGTGACCTTGCCGCTGATGCTGCCCGTCTCTTGCGTGTAGCTGTCGGACGGATAAATGTCGCCGATGCCTGCGATGTCGTCCGCCCTCAACGTGCGTCCGAGTATGGTTCCCGCGGAAAACGCAATCGGAAACATCACCGACTCGGCGGCAATGACGCGGCGGCCCCCTGACCGAAGCTCCGTTTCGCCCATCGCCGAGTGCGCAAGACCATGGAGATGCCCGATCTCGTGCAGAGCAATCGACTGTAAGTCGAAGAGGCCGGTTTCTCCCTGTGCCGCCACCGACCATGGAAACGCGGTGTTGAAGAAGATGTCGGACTCGACGATCGCACCGGTCGTGGTGTCGATCATGAAGGAGGTCGCCCCGAGTGTGCGATCCAGATCCGGCCGGTTCTGAAAACCGATCACCGTCACGCCGTCGCCTGAAGTCGGTCCTGCCAGCGTAAATCCGACGAACTGAGATGACAGGTGCGCGGTCGGCACCGCGTCCCAAGTAGCGAACGCCGACTGCACGGCCTGCTGCAGTTGCGTCGAAGTCACGCCGGCTGTGCCTCGATCCGTGATGAAGTACCGAATCGGCAACTGCGACCACTTGAGCGTCACGGTGCGCGTGCCGATTTTCGTGCCGAGCTTCAGATACGCACGCATCGGCACGGATAAGACCGCCACGATGACGACGGTGAGGAGAATCGCGGCGCGCCGCCTCATCGCGGGCTCCCCGCCGACATGGCCTGACGCACGGTTGACGCGAACTCATCGAGCGAGAGCTGACGTCGAGCCGGATCGCCGCGCACGATCGTCTGCGGCTGGTCGCTCGTTGACATCACGACTGGCGGCACGACGAGCCGCCTTCCGGTCCGTGCGTCCACGCTGACGCGATACAGCCCCTGGCTTAGGCCGAAGATGTGCGCGACGGCCGAACCAGTTCCGCTCAGGAAGAATACCGCCTCGTCTCCTGGCTGGAATTGCGGCGCACCAATCATCACGTTTCGATAGCGGCCAATCTGCCCGCCGGGAACACGGAACGTCACCGTCGTGCCTGGACCACCCTTCAAGTAGGTGCCGGCGGTCACGGTGACGATGCTTTCGATGCGGGTGCGATCGTCGGACCACTCGGCGCGCACCGCGGTGACGCGGCCGTAGACGATGACTTGCGAGCCCGCTACGATCTCATGAAACTCCGCGGGCACCAGGACCGTTGCGCCAAGCTCGCCGGCGCCGCAGACCAATAGACAGATCAAAATGAGTTGACGCATCGTCGGAGTGTACTCCAACGCGGAGATGCCACAGTGGCTCGGGAAGCGTGGATCACTAATCGCGAATCATCGAACTCGAATCGCAGCAGCTGCGCCCTCAACCGGCGGTTCAGAGGATCAGAGCGGGTGCCGGCCGCGCGTTCGGCCAACGTCGATGACCGCCTGCGCAGCGCGCCGGCTGGCGCCTGGCTGACCGAGCCGTCCGCGGACTTCGTGAAGATCGCGGCGCACCGCCGCGGCGTGTGACGGATCGGTCAGCACGCGCAGCGCTTCTGCGGCGACGCGTTCGGGCGTGAAGTCTTCCTGAATCAGCTCCGGGACCACTCGTCGGCCGGCAACCAGATTGGCCATGGCGTAGGTATCGACATGCACGAACGGTTTGCCGAGGCGATAGGTCAGCGGCGAGAGACGGTAAACCACGACCATTGGGCATTCATGCAATGCCGCCTGGACCGTGACCGTGCCCGAAGCGACGAGCGCCACGTCTGACGCAGCTAACACCTCGTCGGCGTGTCCGTCGAGCAACGCCGCGCCTCCATCAAGGCGTTCCACTGGTGCAAACAGGGGATCGCTCAGGTGCGGCGCACGGGCGACGACGAACTGGACGCCAGGCAGCCGCTCCCGGATGATTTCGGCGGCGCGCACCAGATCCGGCAGAATCGCGTCCACTTCGTTGCGCCGGCTGCCGGGAAGCAGCGCCACCACCGGTCGGGCGGCATCCAGACCAATGGTTGAGAGAAATTCCGCGCGCGAGGCAGGTGGGCGGCTCACGTCGAGCATCGGATGCCCGACCCACTGGACCGGAACCCCCGCCTCGCGATAGATCGCTTCTTCGAACGGAAAAATCACGAGCACACGATCGGCAATCCGACGCATCGTCTTCATTCGACCGCGGCGCCAGGCCCAGAGTTGCGGGCTTATGTAGTAGACGACCGGCACCCCTTGCTTGCGAATGGCCCGCGCGAGCACGAAGTTGAAATCCGGGAAGTCGATCGCCACAAGGACGTCGGGCCGATTCGCCTTGGCCTCGCGGACGAGCGCACGGTAGGTGGCGTAGGTTCTCGGCAGCAGCCGCGACACCTCGAGCAGGCCGGTCACGGACAGACCGCTGAAATCGGCGGTGAG
>JBPYFA010000101.1:0-11260 GCA_051986585.1 Vicinamibacterales bacterium
CACCGCTTCTTTCCAGTCATTGTTCCGATCGCACTCGTTCTCGCCATCAGCGCGCGGTCCGGTGCCCAGGGAATCACCTCTCCGAAACAACAGTTCGGCTTCAACATCGGCGACGACTATCAACTCGTCACCTACGACCAATTCGTCGACTACTGGCACAAGCTCGATAGAGAGTCGGACCGGATGAAGGTCGTCGAGATCGGCAAGACCGCGGAAGGCCGTCCGCAGCTGATGGCCATCATCACCTCGCCGGAGAATTTCAAGAAACTCGATCGCTACAAAGAGATCGCCCGCAGGCTTGCCACCGTCGATGGGTTGACCGACGAACAGGCGCGCGCCCTCGCGAAAGAAGGGAAGGCCGTAGTCTGGTTCGATGGCGGACTGCACGCGACCGAAGTGCTCGGATCGCATCAGCTGATTGAGACCGTCTATCAACTCGTCAGCCGCAATGATCCGGAGACGCTGCGCTTCCTCAACGACCTGATCATCCTGGCGGTTCACGCCAATCCGGACGGGATGCAGCTCGTGTCGACCTGGTACATGCGCGAGCAGGACCCAACGAAGCGGTCGATGAACGAGCTGCCCCGCCTGTATGAGAAGTACGCCGGCCACGACAACAACCGCGACTTCTACATGTCGAACCTGCCCGAAAGCATCAACATGAACCGGGTCCTCTACTCCGAATGGTTCCCTCAGATTATGTACAACCATCACCAGACCGGGCCGCCCGGAGCGGTGATGTTCGCGCCGCCGTTCCGCGATCCGTTCAACTTCAATTTCGATCCGCTCGTGCCGATCGGCATCGACATCATCGGCGCCGCGATGGCGAATCGGATGGCGGCAGAAGGAAAGCCCGGGCTGACCAGCCGTAAGGGATCGAGCTATTCAACCTGGTGGAACGGCGGCCTCCGCACGACGGTGTACTTTCACAACATGATCGGGCTGCTGACGGAGACCATCGGCAATCCGACGCCGATCACGATCCCGTTCGTCCCATCGAAGCAGTTGCCCGACTCGAACCTGTATTACCCGATCGAGCCCCAGCAGACATGGCACTTCCGACAATCGATCGATTACTCGGTGACCGCCAACTACGCCGTGTTCGACGTCGCCTCGCGCAACCGGGACACGTTCCTCTACAACATCTACCAGATGGGGAAGAACTCCATCGAGCGTGGCAATCGCGATAACTGGACGACGAGCCCGAGACGGATTGCGGCGGCCGAAGCGGCGCTCGCACCCACCGGTGGAGGTGGACGGGGCGCTCGAGGAGCCGAGCCATCAGGAGACGAGCCGCCCGCTGGCGGCGGAGGCGGCGGAGGCGGCGGACGAGGCGGGCGCGGTGGGACCGTCGCACAGTTCAAGACGCTGCTGCGCGATCCCAATCTTCGCGATCCGCGCGGCTTCATCCTGCCATCCGATCAGCCGGATTTTCCGACCGCAACGAAGTTCATCAACGCGCTGATCAGGACCGGGATCGTCGTGCACCGGGCGACGGCTGGGTTCACGGTGGGTGGCAAGTCCTATCCGGCCGGATCTTACGTCGTCAAGACGGCACAACCCTTTCGGCCGCACGTGCTCGACATGTTCGAGCCACAGGATCATCCCGACGACATTCCGTATCCGGGCGGGCCACCGACACGCCCCTACGACAATGCTGGCTGGACGCTCGCCTACCAGATGGGCGTGAAGTTCGATCGCGTGCTCGACGGCTTCGACGGACCGTTCGAAGTGGTATCCGGCATGCAGTCAGCGCCGGCGGGAAAGACGGGCGCCGGTTCGGTCGTGCTTCTCAGTCATGCCAGCAACAACGCCTTCGTCGCGGTGAACCGATTGCTCGCGGCGGGGCGAGACGTGCAGTGGTTGCAGGGGGCGAATCACTCGTTCCGCATCGCGGGTGCGAGTCCTGCGGAATTGCAGAAACTGGCAACGGAGCTAGGCGTCAGCTTCGAAGCGGCTCCCGCCTCGCTGTCGGTGACCGGCGCCATCAAGCTTCGGAAACCGCGAATTGGCCTCGCCGATCAGTACGGAGGATCGATCCCGTCCGGTTGGACACGCTATGTCCTCGAACAGTTCGAATTTCCGTACGAGCTCGTCTACCCGAAGATCGTTGATGCCGGCAACTTGTCGCGCCGATTTGACGTGCTGATCTTTCCGTCCGACGTCGGTCCGACATTGTCAAACGGCCGCGGCGGCGGCCGCGGCGGGGCGGGTGGCGTGAACATCCCGGCAGAGTTTCAGCCGACGGTTGGCTCGTACACGCCGGAACAGAGCGGGCCGGCGCTGAAGAAGTTCCTCGAAGACGGCGGGACGATCCTGGCGGTCGGTCGCGCGTCGATGAATCTTGCTCGCGTGCTCGGATTGCCGGTCGAGAATCATTTAGTCGAGCGCGCATCGGACGGAACGGCCCGCCAGATCCCGGTCGAGAAGTATTACGTGCCGGGATCGATCCTGCGAGTTGCCGTCGACAGCAGCGCGCCCATCGCTCACGGGGTCGACGATCATGTCGACGTGTTCTTCGATAACAGTCCTGTTTTCAGCCTCGGCCCGCAAGCCGTGATGAAAGGCGTCCGCCCCGTCGCCTGGTTCGATACGTCCACGCCGCTCCGGAGCGGGTGGGCTTTCGGCCAGGGCTACCTGAATGGCGGAGTCGAGATCGTGCAGGCGACGATTGGCAAGGGCAGCCTGTTCATGTTTGGCCCCGAGATCACATTCAGAGGCCAGCCGCACGGAACGTTCAAGTTCCTGTTCAACGGCCTCTATCTGAGCACGGCGTCAACGAACGCGGCTTCGGCTACCAGCGACCCCGGGCGCTGAATGGAGGAAGGCCGGCCAGGCGACCGGCCCTCAGCCTTTATCGCTTCTTGCTGCCGCCCCGTTTCTTGACGGCTTTGCGGCCTGATGATCGGCGTGACGCACCGCGGGTTGCCTTGGCTCGGCCCTTGGCCGCGGATTTCCGGGCTCCCTTGGCGGCTCCCTTCCGACCTTTCGCGGCTCCCTTGGCCGCCTTCTTCACGCCGCGGCGAGCGCTTGGGGCCGGACGAGCCTTCTTCGCGGCGGCACGCCGAGGCTTTCGGGGCGAGGAGGACGCTGCCGCACCACTCGATGCGGCGCCGGACCCTCCCGCGGCCGCCGGAGCGGAATCGGCGACCATCGGGGCCCCGATATCGGGCGCGCTGCTGACCCCATCCCCGGCCTGCGTCAGCAGACCGTCGTCGTCGCCGTCCAGGTACGAATCATCAGCCATAGCTTCTCCTTGTCGAGTGATGAGTGCGCTTGCGGGTGTGGTGCTGCGCATCTTAGCAGAGGCGCACGAAAACGGAGCAGCGAATGTAAGCGAAAATGTATCGCCGTGTACACATATCGCGACGAAGTGCTGGACGGCCTGGCCTCTCACGGTCTTGTTCCTCGTCCCGACACTTCTCCGGATCAACTCCGTGATGCGGTGCGCGATCTTTATCGCTACGAGATCCGGGCACTCCGCGATCGGCTGATCGCGGGGGAGTTCCCGAAACATGACTACGCCGGACGCGTGGTCGCCCTGCGGCGCCGGTATTGGCTGCTGTCAATGCCGCTGCCACTCTGGCTCGCGCAACCGGGATCGGAAGCCGCGGATCCAGAACCTGAAGAGCGATGAGCGCGCACTAAGCCACGGCATGCACGACGCGGATTCGCCTCCCCGATTCCGCAACCCGAACAGGATGTCGACTCGATTCCGGATTCCGGTCTGGCGGATGCCGGATCCCGATCCCGGTTACCATCACACCATGCAGGACTTCGAAAAACTCGGGCTGTTTTACCTCGGCCGGGAATATGACGTCGCCGCTGGGAAGCGCCGTGATGGGCTGGTTCTCTACGATTCCCGCGATCTCGTGACGCACGCGGTTTGCGTTGGGATGACGGGCAGCGGCAAGACCGGGTTGTGCCTCTCGCTCATCGAGGAAGCCGCGATTGACGGCGTGCCGGTGATCGCGATCGATCCAAAGGGCGACCTCGGGAATCTGCTTTTGACGTTTCCTTCGCTGGCCGCGTCTGATTTTCGTCCCTGGATCGATGAGGACGAGGCGAGGCGCGCCGGGCTGTCGCCCGACGCGTTCGCAGCGCAGCAGGCAGAGCTCTGGAAAAACGGCCTGGCGGACTGGGGAGAGGACGGCGCGCGGATCGACCGGCTTCGGAAAGCCGCTGATTTCTCGATCTACACACCCGGCAGCCGAGCCGGCCTGCCGGTATCGCTTCTCCAGTCGTTTACCGCGCCACCGGCGGCTATTCGAGCGGACGCCGAACTGCTCGGCGAGCGTGCCTCCAGCACCGCAATCAGCCTGCTGTCGCTCGCCGGTGTCGATGCGCCGCCGCGCAGCCGCGAGCACACGCTGGTGTCCAACGTGCTCTCGACCGCGTGGAACGCCGGCAAGGATCTCGATCTGCCATCCGTGATCGAGCAGATTCAGTCGCCTCCATTCCAGAAAGTCGGCGTCGTGGACCTGGAGGCGTTCTTTCCGAAGAAGGATCGGTTCGACCTGGCCATGCGGTTCAATGCCGTGCTCGCCGCTCCAGGGTTCGATCAGTGGTTTGAAGGAGATCCCCTCGATCCCGCACGCCTGCTGTACACATCCGATGGACGTCCGCGCATCGCCGTGTTCTCAATCGCACATCTCGGCGATTCGGAACGGATGTTTTTCGTCTCGCTGCTCCTGAATCAGGTGCTCGGGTGGATGCGCAGTCAGACCGGCACGACCAGCCTGCGAGCGGTCGTGTATATGGACGAGATTGCCGGGTATTTCCCCCCGGTCGCGAATCCGCCGTCGAAGACACCGCTTCTGACATTGCTGAAGCAGGGGCGTGCGTTTGGTCTCGGAGTCGTGCTGGCGACGCAGAATCCGGTCGATCTCGACTACAAGGGCCTGTCGAACATCGGCACCTGGTTTCTCGGCCGGCTGCAGACAGAGCGCGACAAGGCCCGCATGCTCGACGGTCTCGAAGGGGCGTCGGCCGGCTCATTTAATCGCGCCTCAGTGGACCGGATTCTCTCCGCTCTTCAGAAGCGTGTGTTCGTTCTCCACAACGTGCACGAGGATCAGCTCGTCACCTTCGAAACGCGCTGGACGCTCTCGTACTTGCGCGGGCCGTTATCGAGAGAACAGATTCGAACCCTGATGGCGGATAAGGTCAGGACGGCCGCGACTCCGCCGGCGAAGCCGGAGGCGGCGCCGCAGACTGCCGCCCCCCCCGCGGCATCAGCCACGGTTTCCGATCGCCTGCCGGTCCTGCCGCCAGGGATCGATCAGTTCTTCCTTCCGCGCACCGCGTCCGGATCGACGAAGCCACTGCTGTACTCGCCGGTCGTGCTTGGTGCCGTCCGCATCGGCTTTTCCGACGCCAAACTCGGGGTCGACGAAGTCCGCGATCTGATTTATGCCGCCCCGGTCGGCGACGGGGCGGTCGCGCTCGACTGGGCCCGCGCCGAACGGCTCGATCTCGTGGTCGATAAGTTGGCCCGATCTCCGGAACCAGGCGCCTCATTCGAGTCGCTCCCGTCCCCCGCCTCGCAGCCGAAGAACTATGCGGTCTGGGAAAAGTCATTCAAGCAGTGGCTGACGCAGAACGAGCGGATTCAGCTGATGCGGCACCGCGAAACGGGATTGACGTCGCGTCCGAATGAATCGGAAGGGGACTTCAAGGTTCGCGTGCAGGACGCCTCGCGCGCGTCGAGGGACGCAGCGGTCGATGCGGTTCGACAGAAATATTCGCCGCGCCAGGCAGCGCTGGCCGAGAAGCTCCGCCGGGCGCAAGCCGTCAAGGAACGAGAGTCGGAACAGTCGTCGCAGCAGAAGCTCCAGACGGTGGTGTCGATTGGTGCCACGCTGGTCGGCGCGCTGTTTGGCCGCAAGGCGCTCAGCGCGGGAACCATCGGCCGCGCCACGACCGCGGCGCGGGGGATGAGCCGCACGATGAAAGAATCAGGCGACGTTGACAGGGCGACCGAAAGTGTCGACGCGGTCCAGCAGCAGATCAAGGATCTGGACGATCAGTTGCGCCAGGAGACGCAGGCGATCGCCGCGGAATACGAGCGTGCCCCGGTCCTGGAGCAAGTGACATTGCTCCCGAAGCGCGGCCAGGTCAGCGTTCAACTGGTCGCGCTGGGGTGGGACCCAGACTGACACGCAAAGAAGGAAGCAGGCCAGTTTCCCGACTACACAATGTCGGTCACAACCGGGGCCGGGTGCCGCGTCAGCTGTCCGCGCGGACCGGCCGCCGGCAGCAGCATCAGGCCGAAGAGAAAAAGCGCGAGCGCGATGAACGCCACGTAGCCGGTTGCGGGGCCGACCGGCTCGTACTGAATGGACCCAAGACTTGCGCCTTCGAGCAGGGCCGTCAGCAGCCGCTTCGCAAATCCTCCGTCGGGAGCGTAGAGGCTTTCGAGGACGATGAAGCGCACGACGAACGCCGAGCCGAGGAGCACGGCGAGACTGCGGAGCATGTTTCGCCGGCCGCTGACTCCGGCCAGGGTGGTTGTGAGTTGCACGAAAAAACAGACGCTGAAGACCGCGTGAAGCAGGCCGCGCTCCGGCGTGACCAGCGTGAACACCTGCGTTGACGCAGCGAAGAGTGGCGCCAGGACAAGCAGTCCCGAGAGGTTCTCCAGCGGAGCGCGCTCGCTTCGCAGAATCGCAGCCGGCGCAAACGCTCCGGCCCGCACCAGCGCCGCAAGCAGCATCACCGCGAGCACGAGCGAGACGAGCGGCGGTGGGACCAGCACGACAGCTGGCCCAATACGAACTCCACCGAGCAACGCAACGGTGAGAAATATCGCCGGCAAGACGATGGCTTCGCGGATGACGGTCATTTCCGCGTCCGGAAGACTTTCAGCGGGTTGAAATCGGAGGCGCTGTGCGTGATCCCGCGCTGCAACTCCGCCTTCAATTCGTCGGCGCTGTGCATGCCGAGGTCGGGGTCGTCGACGATCAGTCGATGATCTGGCGCAAGCTCGATCGCTCGATCGACGGCTTCGAGACCTTTTCGGAACAGCGCATCGTCGTTGTAGACGCGTCCAAATCCTTCCCGGTAGAAGCTGTAAGCGATGTAGAACTGGGTGCGGGCGTCCCGGTGTGCCGGATCCGCGCGCTCGAACGCGAGCCGTGCTTCCTCGAACGCGTCTCGGCGGAAAAACGCCAGCGCGTCAGAAGTGGCCTGGGCATCGACATGATAGATGCCGACGCCTGAGGAAATGCCTCCCGTGACCTCAGCAACCGTTTGCGGCTGTACCGAATACAGCCACAGAATGAAGGCCGAATAGGTGAGGGTGAGCGCCAGCCCGGCGATACGAACCATCACGCCGGTAGGATCTGCGACTTGGCGCGGACGGTCAACCGGGTCTGCTGCCGCGTCGCTTTTACGAAACTCGCAGTGCGACCATAGGATCGACCGACGCGGCGCGGCGCGCCGGGATAAGGCAGGCGGCGGCCGCCACGGCGACGAGCACCATCGATACCGCGAGGAACGTCAATGCATCGGTTGGTTCGACGCCAAACAGGAGGGTCGTCAACACCCGGGTGAGCACGAGTGCCCCGGCCATCCCAATCGCCAGGCCGACGAGCACGAGGGTAACGCCTTGCCGAAGGACCATGCTGAGAACGCTCGCGCGTTGCGCGCCGAGTGCCATCCGGATCCCGAATTCCTGCGTCCGCTGATTGACCGAGAACGCGACAACCCCCGCGATGCCGGCAGCGGTAATTACGAGCGCGAGCAAGGCGAAGAGACCGAGCAGCAACGCCGTCAATTTGGGTGACTCCATCCAGGCGGATCTCACTTCCGCCATCGTGCGGAAATGATCCACCGGCTGCTCCGGATCCACCCCCCGGACGGCCTCCCGGACCCGTCGTTCCATCGTCTTTGGGTCGATCGTTGTCCGAACCAGCCACGTCGTCGATAGCTGCCCGACCTGCAGCATTGGCCGGTAGACCTCGTCGTGGGCCGGTTCGTTCAGGCGCTGCAATGTGTCAGACACAACGCCCACGATGGTGAACCAGGTCGGGCCGCCGCCGTTTATCCGCTTGCCGACCGGATCCTCGTTGGGCCAATAGTGGCGTGCCATTGTCTTGTTGATGATCACGACTCTTTGCTCGGTCTGTCCTCGATCCGACCGTGTGAAGGTGCGCCCCGACAGCAGCGGCTGACCGATTGTGGCGAAGTAATCAGGCGTGGCCAGGTGGAAATCCACTTGCGGCCGCGGGGTGTTGGGCGGCAGATCCCGGCCCTCGATCTGGAGAGGCCCCGAAAAGGGGCCCTGATCGTTCAGCGGGAACGTTCCGCCGCCGGCCACTGCCGTGACGCCAGGAATGGCGCGCAGCCGATCTTCGAGGCGCTCCCAAAACGCGGTGATCTGATCTCCCTTGTACTTGGAAAAGTTCAGATCGATTCGCATCGTCAGGAGGCTGTCGGTTTTGAATCCGGGATTGACGCGCTGCAGGTTGACCAGGGTGCGAAGGGTCAGCCCGGCGCCGATGAGCAGCATGAACGAGGCGGCCACCTGGATGACGATGAGCGTGCTTCGGATGCCCTGACGATTCTGCGTCGCTCGCCCGCCATCGCGAATTGCGGGAGCAATTCCGAGCGGTCCACCGAGTGCGGGCACGGAGCCGAAGACGATGCCAGTCACCAGGGAGAGGGCGAATGTGTAGAGCAGGACCATTCGATCGATGTGGATTTCGGTGGTCCGCACAGTGAACCGTTCGGCATAGGCCACCAGCAGATCGACGCCCCACGCGGCGAGCGCGATGCCCAGTGCGCCGCCGATGAGCGCCAGCAGCGTGCTTTCCGTCAGCAATTGACGAATTATTCGCAGGCGGCTGGCACCGAGCGCGGACCGGATCGCGATCTCGCGCTCACGGCGGACCATGCGGGCCAGCGTGAGGTTCGCGACACTGGCACACACGATCAGCAGAACGAAACCGGCTGTGCCCAGCAGAACGAGCAGCGTTGGCTTGAAGGCTCTCGTCACCTCTTCGCCAAGCGGAACCGCCGCCATTTGATAGCCATCGCTGGCTCGATAGACGTCAGGATGCGCTGATTGCACTCCGGCCGCTACCACCTCCAGATCGGCGCGTGCCTTTTCGATCGTGATCCCTGGCTTCAATCGTCCGAACGCCTGCATCATGCGGGCGGAGCGGTTCTCGATGAACGCCGGTCTCGATCTGAACGGGCAGGCAGTCGTCGGCATGTAGACGTCGAGATCGAGCGGATATTGTGGAACCGGGGGCAGAATCCCGACCACCTGATGGGGTCGATCGTTCATCCGGAAGATTCGCCCGACGACCGAAGGGTCGCCGCCGAAACTGCGTTGCCAGTATTTGTTGCTGAGGATCAGAACGGCAGGCGCTCCGGGCTTTTCATCGGCGGCCTGGAACGTACGGCCGAACAATGGCTGCACCCCGAACACGTCGAAGTAGTTCCACGAGACCACACCCGTGGCGACTCTTTCCGGCTCGGGGCGGCCGAGCAGGATGAACCACATGTTGTGAAACTCCACCACGGCGTCGAGGCTTCTCGCCTGTTCCCGGTAGTCTTCGATCTCGTGCACCGAGAACCCGGTGTCGTCGACGTTGGCGAGCGGCTGCTGCTGTCGGAGCACGACGACGCGATCGCCGTTGGCGTAGGGAAGCGGTCGAAGGAGCACGCCGTTGACGACACTGAAGATTGCCGTGTTGGCTCCAATGCCAAGCGCCGTCGTGGCAATGACCACCAGCGCAAACCCTGGGTTGCGCCGCAGATTCCTGAGGCCATAACGGATGTCCTGCGTCAGCGTCTCGAACACCCGAGAGAGCCACGTTTCCCGGACGTCGTCTTTGACACGCTCGATGCCGCCGAACGTATTCAGAGCGACGCGCCTCGCTTCGTCGGGTGACATCCCCGCACGGACGTGCTGTTCGGTCAGCATGTCGACGTGAAACGACAGTTCGCGGTCGAGGTCCCGTTCCATGCGGTCGCGACGGAAGAGGGAATTCAGTCGAGTGGTAATCCTGTCGGCCATGGGGTGCCTGCAGTCTGAAACGAGTTCCCGTAAACAACCGCGAACTCAGTTTGCGAGCACACGAGCGACGGCTGACGCCAGCCGCTCCCAGTTCGCGGTTTCTTCTGCCAACTGCTTTCTGCCACGTTTGGTCAGCTGGTAGAACTTTGCCTGACGGTTGTTTTCCGAATTGCCCCACTCCGCGGCGATGAGGCCCTGCTGCTCGAGCCGATGCAAGGCCGGATAGAGCGAGCCCTGGTTGACCTGGAGAACGTCCTGCGAGACCTCCTGGATCTTGAGCGAGATGCCCCACCCGTGCATCGGCGCATCCGCCAGCGTCTTGAGAATCAGCAAGTCGAGCGTCCCCTGTAGCAGGTCCGATTTCGGCGCCATCCACCCTCCTGTAGACGAACGACAAGAAGAGTAGTTCCGCTCTTGTAGATTGTCAACAGGGGAAGATCAGGTTCTACTGGGTTCTACGGGGTTCTGCGGGGTTCTACAGGGTTCGGTTCTGGGTTCTGCAGGGTTCGGTTCTGGGTTCTACGGGGTTCTGTTCTGGCAGGCGGAGGCTCTGTCCCGTTCTCTGTGGAGCCGAACCTTGTCGAACCCCGAACCTTGTAGAACCCGGAACCCTGTAGAACCCAAGAACCGAACCCTGCAGAACCCCGCAGAACCCCGTAGAACCCCGTAGAACCTTGAAGTTAGACTTGACCGGATGCCGAGTAGATGGGTAGTGGCACTCATGGTGATCGCGGCGTGCGGATGTTCGCCCAAGAAAATGGGGATCAGCCGCATGGCGGATGCGTTGTCGTCGACGGCCTCCACCTTTACCCGCGACAACGATCCGGAGTTCGTGCGGCAGGCTGCGCCATCGACGCTGAAGATGGTCGAGATGATGCTCGATCAATCGCCGTCGCATGCCGGGCTCTTGATGACGGCGTGCAGCGGCTTCACGCAATACGCCTATGCGTTTCTGCAGTCGGATGCCGATGTCGGCGATCCCTCCTCGTCAACGACGAAAGACTTGAGAGCGAGGGGCGCGGCGATGTACGAACGGGCCCGAGGGTACTGCCTGCGCGCACTCGAGTTGCGGCATTCCGGCGCGGCGCAGGCGCTGCAGAAAGACCCGAAGTCGACGCTGTCCGCGATGACCGCGGAGGATGTTCCGGCACTGTACTGGATCGGCGTGTCTTGGGGCGGCGGTCTGTTGTTGGCCGACAACCCGTTTCCCCGCATCGGCGAGCTCGTGCCCGT
>JBPYFA010000102.1:0-8334 GCA_051986585.1 Vicinamibacterales bacterium
GAACAAGCCGCCCTTCTTCTTCGGCTCGGCCGGAGTTGCGTCCCTTGATGCCTGTTGCTGCGAATCCTTGTCCTTGGTGTCTTTGGAATCTTTCGCGTCCTTGCTCTCCTTCGAGTCGCCACCCGTCAAGCCCCGTGTTCCGGCGATGACGGGAACTTCCGAAAGCGGCTTCGCCGTGAACGTGATCTGCTTGGAATAACGCGGCGCGACCGTTGCCGACGCGGCAAGCTTCCCTTCGCTGATCGCACTCGAGATGTTTGCGAGCCGATCCTTGATCAGCGGATGCGAGGCGAACAGCCCGTTCGGCTGATCCTGGTTCTTGTTTCGCTCCTCGAGGCGCTTCAACACCTCGGACAGTCCGTGCGGAGAGTAGCCTGCCTTGTTGGCGAGCCCAACCCCGATTTTGTCGGCTTCCACTTCGTCGTCGCGATCGAACGCGTTGCTGATGATGCTTTTGTATGCCGCTCCGGCAAGCTGCGACAGGACCGATTGGGTCAAGCCGGACGAGCCGCCGGCTTCCTGGGCACTCATTGACACGATCTTGTTTTTTTCAATCGCGCGTACGGTGTGCTTTGCCGTGACATGCGTGATTTCATGACCGAGCACGCCGGCCAGTTCCGATTCATTCTTGACCAGCCCGAGGAGCCCACGCGTGACGTGAACGATCCCTCCCGGTGAGGCGAACGCGTTGACGCCATCGGTGTCGAGGACGATGAATTGCCAGTCTAGATTCGGCCGTGCACTCCCCTGGGTCAGAACCTTTCCGACCAGCGACACGTACTTGGTGACGTCCTTGTCCTGGTAAACGCCAAAGTCCTGACGCAGCTTTGCGCTGACCTCTTCGCCCAGCTTCCGTTCGTCGGCATCCGAGATCTTGATTTCGGCGATCTGTTTGTCGACCTTGCCCTTCGCGTCCTGCGCCTTCTTCAATTTGTCGCCAAGGCTGCCGAACTGTGCGTGGGCGGAAGAGGCAGCGCCCAGCAGGCAGACGAGTGTCAGCGCAAGAGGTAGCTTCATCACGTGTGGTCCTGTTCCTGAAGTGGCGAGGGCACGACGACTTGAAAAATCGCAACGGCCCGTGTCTTTCCCTTGACCACGACATCGCCGAGCGGCCGGATGTCGTAGTGGCCCGTCAATCGTGTGCGGCTAGCGTCACTGATGATTATGCGGCTGCCGTATTGCTTGTTCAACGACTCCAGCCGCGACCCGAGATTCACGTTATCCCCGATGACCGTGTAGCTCATGATCGCCGACGAGCCGATGTTGCCGGCAATCATGTCGCCTGAATTGATACCGATGCCAATATCGAGCTGCGGCAGCCCGCGCGTCGCCCATATACGGTTGAGTTGACCGAGCTCGCGCACCATTTCCACCGCCGTCGCCACCGCGTGCTCGGCATGATACGGGTCGTCCACCGGGGCGCCATACAGGGCCATCACCATATCTCCCACAAACTTATCGACCGTTCCCTTGTTGCGGAACACGATGTCCACCATTCGCGAGAAGTACTCGTTCAACTGCGCCACCAGCGCCTCGGCATCTCCCTTTTCCGTCACCGACGTAAAGCCACGGATGTCCGAAAACAGGACGGACATTTCGCGTCGTTTTCCACCCAGTTCGGCGCGATCCGGGTGCGCCATCAGCTGGTCGAAGACGTCCTTCGACACATAGCGGCCGAACAGTTTCTTGACCACGCGCTTCTGGTAGTCCTCGACGAAATATCGATAGGCGGTGCCGGCAAAAAGTGCGAGCCCGATCGCGGTCAGCGGCTGTATGGCGTTCAACCAGATGCCGGCTCGCAAGGTGGCGACGACGACCGCGAGCCAACCCGCCACGGCGATCGCTGTCCCCGCTGCTGCGGCCGCAAACGGCAGAAGGGCCGCCATGAGGCCGACGAGAATTGCGGCCGTCGATGTCGCCAGCACGCGCCAGGCTGCCGGTGCGACGGTGATGAACCGGCTTGCGAGGAGACTGTCGGCAACCGTCGCATGCAGTTGAATGCCGGGCATCAGGCCGCCACCCATGGGAGTTTGAAACACATCCACGAGTCCCGCGCCAGTCAACCCGACGAACACGATCTTGTCTTTGAACACCGACGGATCGACCAGAGGCTTCTGGCCGGCGAGCAATTGATCCTGCGAGACGAGAAGATGACGGGCCTCGTAGGTCGGATACGGCCGGCCGTCAGCCGTCAGCACCGGCGCGCGATAATTCACCAGCATCGTCCACTGGTCGCGCGATTTTCCTCCGTCCGCAACGCGAATCGGCACGAGCGGAATGCGACGGTCACGCACGGTGATGCTGTGGCCGTCGACGGCTATTTCCTCTGGCTTGAACCCACCCGCCGCAAGCGCGGCCGCGACGCCGAGCGAGGGCAACTCTTTATCGCCGCTTCGTACGAACGGCACGACCCGGCGGACGATCCCATCATCATCGAGCGCGAGGAAGTTGTGACCGAGACCGGCGGCAGCGTCGGTCAGTTCCTGGAAGGGCGGCAGGATCACGGGGCGCTCTTCAACCAGCGGACCGAGTCGGTACGGACTGCGCCAGCTGGAAGTGACTGGTTGCGATCCGGCGGTCATCCCCGGATTGGTGGCATCGGCCAGCATGATGACGGTTCCGGCGGTCTTCACAGAGGACACGATCGCCGCGTCGGATTCTTGTGCGGTCCAGTTGTCGTCGCCGAACTTGAACGTGCCCGCGGAGTGCTCGCTGAGTTGAATGTCGTACGCGATCACCCGCGCCGGCCCGCGCTGAAGGAAGTCGATCAGATTGGACTGCAGCACGCGCGGCCATGGCCACCGGCCCACGGCCGGAGCGTAATCGCGGATGCTTGCGTCGTTGATCTCGACCAGGACGATGTCGCGGTTGACCGAGGCCGGATTGGCGAGCCGCCGGAGCGACCAGTCGTAGAGGCGAAGATCGATGTCATCGAGGCCGGCAAGCCTCGCCCAACCGAGAACCAGGATGATGAGTGCTGAGCCAGCGCCGAGCAGGAACCCGGCCGTGACCTTGCGGGTCAATGCGTCACGTTGTCGGAATCTCTCAGTAGCCGCTGTGCGTCGCGCAACTGCGTGCGCAGATCGATTTCGTGCATGACGCAGCCGGCAAGATCGCGGAGAATCCGAACTTCGTCGTACGACCACGGATGCGGTTCGTGATCGATGACGCAGAAGGCGCCGAGCGCGTGGCCCGAGACCATCAGCGGCACGCCGGCATAGGCGACAATCTTCAGGTCGCGCACCGAGGGGTTGTTGCAGAACGCAGGGTCCTTCCGCGCGTCAGCGATGACGAGCGGTTCCTGCATCGCCACCGCATGCTTGCAGAAGGAATGGCTGAGCGGGGTCTCGCGGTGCGACTGCCACGGCTCCTCGAGGCCGGTTGCGCTCTTGAAGAACTGCCGATCGGAGTCGACGATCGACACGAGCGCGACCGGGGTCTTGAAGATACGGGTTGCGAGACGGGTGAAGCGGTCGAACGGCTCCTCGGCGGGAGTATCCAGCAGTCCGCTCCGTTGCACCGCGGCCAGCCGGTTCAGGTTGCGAACGATGGCCAGCAGGTCGGACATGATGCGGATTATATCTCGCTGGGAATCCCTAATCACTAATCGCTAATCCCGAATCGCTAATCCTTGAATCGCTAATCCTTGAATCGCTAATCGGCGAATCGGCGAATCCTGGAATCGTGAATCGGCGACTCCAGGCGCGCCCGGCAAGCCGTAGCGAGGAGTGGCACCCCTGGCACTAAAGCCGATTTCGTGATCGCGAATTACAATTGACGTGCCGCGACGCAGTATCACAGGGCTTTGGGCAACGGACTCGAAGCACGCCGGCAAGGTATCCGGCTTGCAGCAACCCTCGCCGTATGACCGCTTCTCGCCTCGTGACCGTAGTGTGCCTCGCTGCCGCGATGCGTCCGTCGGTGGCGGCGGCACAGTCAAAACCTCCACTTCCTTGTGAGGAGTACAGCCAGTCCGGCGCCGTTTTCGTCGGCACGGCCGGCGCTCCGGTCACCCGCACCGTACAGCTTCCTCAGCATCCGCCACTGCAAATGAAGCTCACGCCAGTGGAAGTGGAACGGGCCTTTCTCGGCGTGACGACGCCTGTCATGTACGTCACGCCGCTGGGCGTGGAAACCTACGCCACCGCAGGGCGCAGGTATCTGGTCTACGGTCGCTCGTACAACCCACCGGATACCGTCATGGCGAGTCCGGGCATCGGGATGAAGGAGCTGAATGAAGCAGCCAAGGATCTCGAGTTCCTCGAGTCGCTCACGCTGGCCGCAACGGGAGGAACGATCGGCGGAACGGTGGAACAGAAAGAACTTGTTTACGGAGCGACGCCCAAATCGCGCGGACCGCTCGCAGACGTAATGGTGCGGATTTCCAACGAGTCGCGCGCGATCGATACGACGACCGATGCCGCGGGGCGGTTCGCCGCATCAGGCCTTCCCGAGGGTATCTACGAGCTGACGCCACAGCTTCCCGAAGGGCTCTCGGTGCTCGATCCGACCTCCCGCATCCACGCGCTCGTGCGCGAGGGCGGATGCGCGAACGTCGCGATCCAGGCGGTGTTCAACGGCCGCGTACGCGGCGTGCTGCGTGGACCCGATGGCCGTCCGCTGCCATACACGACGGTCGACCTCATCCCGATGGACGTTGCGCTGGACTCGACCGGACAGGTTCCCGGATCGACGTCACTGAGCACGAACGGGGAGGGAGAATTCGAATTTGCCGGCCGCCCACCTGGGCGATACTACCTTGGCATGAGGCCCGCTAGCGGCGGGTATCCCAACGAACCCGCATATCCGCGGACGTATTATCCCGGCACTTTGGATCGCAACGCTGCCGTGCCAGTCATCATCGAACCGGGACGTGCGATTGAATTCTTCGACTTCTCGATTCCCGCTCTTCTCCGAAAAGACCCGCCGAAAGATCTCGATCGCTAATCAGGCCTCGTGACGGAGCGCGTGCAAGGGATCGATGCGCGACGCCCGCAGCGCCGGAAGGATTGTGGCAACGCCGGCGGCGGCGAGCAGCGCCAGCGCGGCAACGATGAAGACCAACGGATCATCGGCGTCGATGCCGAACAGCTGGCTCTGTATGAAATGGCCGCACCAATAGGCTGTCGCCACGCCGGCGGCGAGCCCTCCAAGAACGACCACGAACATCTCACTGGCAATCAATCCGATGATGCCGACGCGTCGTGCGCCGAGCGCCATGCGGATGCCGATCTCGCGGGTGCGGTTGGCGACCTGGAACACGAGCACCCCGTGCAGGCCGACCAGCGCCAGCAGGGTCGCGAGCACCGCGAATCCCGTCGCCAAACACGACAGCATCCGTTCGTTCGACATTCGCGAGTTGATCTGATCGTTGAGCGTGCGCATGCCCGAAACGACGAAGTTCGGATCGATCTGCCGTACCGCCGATCGGAGGCTCGGCATCACCTGTTCTGGATCGCCAGCGGTCCGGACGTACACGCTGACCCGTGTGATCCGCTCGATCACCGAGTCAAGATTGAAAAACGTCTGGCGCGGGAAATCGCCGCGGACGTCGTGGTACCGGGCATTGCCGAAGACACCGATGATCTCAATATTGGTCGGAGATCTGGGACCCTGGCCGACCATCCGGCCAATGGGAGGCGCGCCTCCAAAGTACGCACCGGTGAGTGCTTCGTTCACCAGGGCCTGGCGCTTTCCTGTTCCCCAGTCATGCCAGCTGAAATCTGCGCCCGCCTTCACCGGAATCCCGAGCGCGGTGAAATATCCGGGCGTCACCGCATTGAAAAAAGTGAACGGCGGCTCGCTCGTGTCAGGCCGTCCGTCGATGGTGAGCGTGCCGTCGCTGCGTCCGCCTGTGAAGATGGCGCCCCGGTTCGCGCCGACCGCGACGACGCCGGGTACCCTGGCCAATCCTTCGATCAGCGCTCGATATGCCTGAATCTTCCGGGCATCGTCGTAAGGCACCGCGGGGCCGGCAAGAAACGTGACGACGTTCTCCGGCCGCATCCCGAGCCGGACCTGCTGAAGATTCATCAGTGAGCGAACGAAGAGGCCAGCACCGAGCAGGAGCATGGCCGACAATGCGACCTGAAGCCCGACAAAGAGCTTTCGGAAACGCACGTGAGCGCGGCCGCTCGCAATCGAGCCCGATTCTTCCCGCAAGGTCAAGGACGGTGCGACCTGGGAGTTCTGCCATGCCGGGACGAGCCCAAACAGGAGCGACGTCACAACCGTCACCACGATCGTGAACGCCAGAACCCTGACGTCAGGCGCCGAAGAGAGAGAGATGTCGTTGGTACCCGCAGGAAGAAGGGCAATGAGCAGCTCGGTCAACCAGGTTCCAAGCAACAGTCCCGCCGCGGCACCCGCGACGGCGACGAGTGCGCTTTCCGCGAACAGCTGGCGGATGATTCGGCCGCGTCCCGCGCCAATCGCGCGGCGAATCGCGAGATCGCGTCGTCGTGCGGCGCCGCGCGCGAGCAGCAATCCCGCAATGTTCGTGCACGCGATCAGCAGGACGAGGGCAGCGAGCCATTCGAGGACGATGAGCGGACGCTCGAATCGTCCGCGCAGACCGGAATACCCGCGGTCACCAGGTTCCAGAGAAAACGTCTGTTTCAGAAGGTCGGCGCGCGCTTCCGGAAACTTGCTGAAGTAGCTCTGGTGGAGTTCCTCCTCGACTTGCTGGCGGTAAAGCACCTTCATTGACGCTTCGGCTTGCGCCAACGTCACACCCTGCTTCAATCGCGCGAACGGATAGAACCACGCCGAACGCTCATCCTTGAGTCCTGGTATGGTCGGCGCCACCGTCGGCTGCATCGCGATCGGGACGAAGACTTTCGTCGGAACGCCAATGCTCGTCCCCTCGAACGCCCCTGCGGCCACGCCAACCACCGTGAACGGCGCGCCATTGAGACGGATCGTTCCGCCGATCATCTCCCGGCGTCCCTGGTATTGCGATCGCCAGAAATCGTACTGAAGAACCGCGACCGGGTGCCCATTCAATGTGCGGTCATCGTCTGGGCCGAGCATCCGTCCGAGGTGTGGTCGAACGCCGAGAACCTCGAAGTAGTTTCCGGAGACCAGCGCCACCGCAATCGACGAGGCTCCAGCGTCGTCCAGCAGATTGACAGCCTCGACGCGCTCGCCACTCACGCCTGAGAAGACGGTGTTTCGATCGCGAAGCGCGAGATATGTGGGATAGGCAAAGGTATGCAAGCCATCGCCCCAATTGCCGCCAGGCCGGGCGCCGTCGACGCGAAGCTGGACGAGCGCGTGCGGGTCCTCCACCGGCAACAGCCGAAGCAGTAGCTGATCGACCAGGGTGAAGATTGCGGTGTTGGCGCCAATGCCCAATGCAAGCGAAAGAATGGCTGCCAGTGCGAACCCCGGACGCAGCCGCAACTGGCGAAGCCCGTACCTCAAGTCCTGTGTGAGGACATCAAGCCAGTTGATCGTGTTCCTGTCGTAGACGGCCTCTCGGATCGAGGCGCGATTGCCGAACTTCCGCAAGGCTGCGGCCCGCGCGGCGTCGACCGGCATGCCGCGAGCGACGTTCTCGTCGGTCTCCTCGGCCACGTACTGATCGATTTCAGCGGCGAGTTCCTCGTCGCGCCGCGCCCGATGAAAGTAACGGGTCCACGACATCTTCATTCCGAGGGGCTTCGCCCGTCGGACTCCTCGACACGCGCGCTCGCGGGGGCCCCGAGATCCCCGCTCCGCGCGCGTGGGCTCACTCGCCCGCTCATTCGCCGGTGTCGGACTCGGTCTTGAACCATCTGTCAGTCTGTGACTGGTTCCAGCAATCGCGAGACAGCAGCCACGAGCTGTTGCCAGCGGTTGCGTTCGGCGAGCAGATGACGGCGTCCCGCAGGCGCAATTCGGTAGTACTTTGCCCGTCGATTCTTCTCTGACGTTCCCCAGAAGGAGGCGATCAGCCCCTGATCTTCGAGCCGGTGCAGCGCCGGGTAGAGCGAGCCGTGTTCGACCTGGAGGACCTCGTCCGAACCCTTCTCAATGACGTGCGCGATCGTATGACCGTGCGCGGGCCCGCTGAGTAGTGTCCGCAAGATCAGCATATCGAGCGTGCCTTGCAGCATGTCGCCGCGCGCATCAGCGCGCGATTTCCTGGCCATCGACTTCAAGCTTACCAAAAGATTATCTAGTGGACCAGGTGCGCCATTTTGTTGGGTCTGTCGGGCACACGTGAATCGATATCAGAAGAAGTGACAGTGAGTCGCGGTTCGCGATTCGCGCTTCGTGGTTCGCAGCCCAGGGTCCCCGGTTCGCGGTTCGCCGTTTGTAGGTCGCGGTTGAGCGATAATCCGCGGCATG
>JBPYFA010000103.1:0-28711 GCA_051986585.1 Vicinamibacterales bacterium
GACGATCGGCGTGTCGACAACGATGCCGAAGTGGGCCCACCCGGATCGGTGCTGCTCGTGACCGGTTCCAACATGTCAGGAAAGAGCACGCTGCTGCGCGCGATCGGGCTCAACACCGTGCTCGCACAGGCGGGCGGCTGCGTCTGCGCGCGACGAATGCGGCTGCCGCCATGCGATCTGCAAAGCAGCATTCGCGTGCAGGACTCGCTGGAACTTGGTTTGTCGTATTTCATGGCCGCGCTCGCGCGGCTCAAAGGCGTCGTCGATGCCGCCGAGCATTCGCGGCCTGGGCGGGTGCTGCTGTATCTGCTCGACGAGATTCTGCAAGGCACGAACAGCGCCGAACGCGGTATTGCGGTCCGGGCCGTGGCCCGGCATCTGCTCGATGCCGGAGCTATCGGTGTGCTGACGACACACGATCTGAACATTGCGAGCGAGGAACCGCTGAAATCGGCGGCCGTCCTCGTGCACTTCACCGAGACCGTCGACGAGCGGGGATCGATGCGCTTCGATTATCGGCTTCGCGACGGGCTCGCTACCTCCCGCAACGCGCTTCGCCTCATGCAGATGATAGGGATCGATTTGAAAGATGTTTGACATCGCGTCTGCACGAGTGACGGGTTACGATCGCACCCACTAATGATTCGGTTCGCGCAAGCAGTACTTTTGTTCACGATGTTGACGGTGGTCATGACATGGCCACAGGCAGCGCGTTTCACCACCGACGCATGGCCACACGAAGACGTGTTTTTCAACATGTGGCGGCTCGGCTGGTTTGCCCATGCGCTGGCCAAATCGCCGACCCATCTGCTCGACGGCAACATCTTCTATCCGGAACCACGGACGCTGACTTACTCGGACGCGATGGTCGTGGAATCGCTGCTCGCCGCTCCGCTGCTGTGGGCGGGTGTTCCACCGGTCGTCGTTCACAATGTCATGCTGCTCGGTGGGATCGTGCTGTCAGCCGCCGGGATCTTCATGCTCGCGTCCACGCTCACCGGCAGCCGGGCGGCCGGCGTCACTGCCGGCATTGTGTTCGCGTTTGTGCCCTACCGGTTCGACCACTACATGCATCTGGAGCTGCAATGGACGGTGTGGATTCCATGGACATTCTGGGCGCTCCACAGAGTGTTCGAGACAGGCGCGATTCGTGATGCGGTGCTCCTCGGCCTGTTCGTCACGCTCCAGTTCATGTCGAGCGTTTACTACGGCCTCTTTCTCGGCACCCTGCTGGTCGCGTGCGGGCTCTTTCTCCTGCTGGGTACACGTCGTGGCCAGGTTTCAACACGGCTCGTGGCGCTCGTCATCGCCGGAGCCACTGCTGCCGCGCTCATCATTCCGTACGTGATTCCGTACGCCCAAACGCGTCGCACCCTCGGGGCTCGCCCGGAGGAGCAGGTCGTCATGTTCAGCGCACGTCCGTCCAGCTATCGCGCCGCGACGGAGACCAACTACCTCTACGGAGATCGATCGGCTCGCATCGGACGCGGCGAGCGACGACTGTTTCCCGGCATTCTGCCGATGCTGCTCGCCGTCGTTGGACTCTTACTGTTCCCGCCAACGAATCAAGCGCTCATGTATCTAATCGGACTGACGATCGCGTTCGAGATGTCGTTCGGGCTGAAGGGATACGTTTTCAGCTTTCTGTACGAGCACGTCCCGGGATTTGATGGTCTGCGCGCGCCGGCACGTCTCGGGATTTTTGTGAGTTTCTTCCTCGCGGTGCTGGCCGCTTATGGACACGCCGCGCTGGCAAAGCTATTCGGCAACCGCGTTCGATATCCGCTCACCGTAGCGATTGGTGCGGTGCTGCTGCTGGAATATTGGGTGGCGCCCTTGCCGCTCGTTCCGTATCCAACGGCGCCGGCGCCACTCTATACGTGGCTCGCCAAGCAACCTGTCGGAGTGGTGGCGGAATTCCCGATGCCACAGCCGTACGAGTCTTCCGGTCATGATCCGCGCTTCGAGTACCTCTCGACGTTCCATTTCATGCCACTGATTAACGGTTATAGCGGCTACTACCCGGATTCCTACCTGACCCGCCTCGATCGGCTGCGGCATATGCCCGACGACACCGCGTTACGGGAGCTGGTCGGTGCCGGCGTTCGCTACGTGATCATCCACGACCGGCTCTACCGCCCGGGTGCGGCCGACGAGGTAATTTCCGCCTTGCGCGCGCATTCACGGTTCCGCGAGCTCGGCCATTTCGACGACGGGCTCGGCGGTGCAGTCGCGTTTGCGGTGCGTTAACCACTGTTGGCACTTTGGTTGCGTCGAGGCCCGGCCAAGGAGGGATCGTGACGAAACGGACGTACGGACTTGTCGCGGCCATGATCGGCGTTGGCGCGTGGTTGTGGAACCGGCAGCGGATGACAGTCCGCCGCGGGGACACATCCGAGCGCGGCCGGGTCATCTTTCACAACACACCAGAGCCCACACCCCTTTCAGCGGAAGGGGTTATTTGAAGGATTCGGGGGGCCTCGCCCGCCCCCCACGCCTCCGCTCGCGGGTCACCAATGCAGCCGCGCCCACGTACCTTTCACGTCTAGCTGACTACCAGTTCTGAAGAGGTCGAACGACTCAGGTTCGGACGCCCCAGGTGGCCCCGTGCTTGCAGTTTCGGCGGCAGAGGGTGATGTGAGGACATCTGGTTTCCACTCGGCACGGCATGTGAGAACGATTGGGCTTGCGGCAGTCGCCGTCGTCCTCTGCAGCATCCTGGCATGCCACGGCGGTCCCGTCATCGATCTCGGTACGAAGCCAGTCGAAGCCGACGGCACGATCAGCGGCATCGTTCGCGGACCGGAAGGGGCGAGTGCGATTGACGGGCGAAGCGTTGAAGTGATCAACGTCGACACTGGTGAGCGCCAACATACGAGCACGAACAACGCGGGTGGCTTTACGTTCAAGGTCAAACCCGGCAACTATCGCGTTGAGCTGTCGCTGCAGGACGGCGAAACACTCGTGAAGAAGCCCGATGTGATTCACGTCAACCGAAGCGATGTAGATGCGCACGCCGACTTTGTTCTCGGTGTTGCCCGAATATCCCGGCCCCGGAATCATCCGCCCCGATCAGACGACGGCCTTGGATCTGCCATAGCCTGACGCGCCCGTCGCCGCTATACTCGGGCGCATGCGTCGCCTCCGTCGTTTGTGGCCGGCCGTCCTTGCGGTCGCGACGCTTCTATCCATCACCGCATCGCCACCTCCGCAACGCCAGACATTCGACATTCTCATCAGGCGCGGAACGGTTGTGGATGGTTCCGGCGCGCGGCCGTTCCGCAACGATGTGGCGATCCGCAACGGTCGGGTCGTTTCGATCGGGCAGCTGTCGACCGCCACAGCCCGGGAAGTGATCGACGCGACCGGTCTCGTTGTCGCCCCCGGTTTCATCGACGTTCATACTCATGCCGACGATATCGCTGACACACCGCGGGCCGAGAACTTCGTGCGAATGGGCGTCACCTCAGTCGTTGCGGGCAATTGCGGCGGCTCCGCCCTCGACATTGCCGAGGCGCTGACGAAGATCCGGCAGACCGGCGTCGCGATCAATTACGCCACGCTGATCGGCCACAACACGGTCCGGCGGGCGGTCATGGGCACGGCGAATCGAGATCCGACAATCGCGGAGCTCGCGAGAATGAAGTCGCTCGTCTGGAAAGCGATGGCCGACGGTGCGGTCGGATTCTCCACCGGCCTGCAATATGTTCCGGGAACCTACGCCAGGCCTGCAGAAATCCTGGAGCTCGCTCGCGTCGCCGGAAATGCCGGCGGCTTGTATGCGTCCCACATGAGAAACGAGGGGACTGCGCTCGAAGACGCGATCGAGGAAACGATCCGGGTTGGCGAAACGGCGATGTGCCGCGTCCAGATCTCGCACCTGAAAGTCGACAGTCCCAGCCGGTGGGGACTGAGCGTAAAGGCGTTGTCGCTCGTCGACGCCGCGCGGGCGCGAGGCGTCGATGTCGAGGCGGATCAGTATGCGTACATCGCGGCAAGTTCGACCTTGAGTATCCGTTTTCCCTCTTGGGCGCTCGAAGGAGGCCAAGAAGCAATCGCTCGCCGACTGAACGATCCCGCAACCTGGAAAAGGATCAAAGACGAGATGCGCGGCCTTCTCGCCGAACGCGGCCTCTCCGACCTCTCGTTCGCCGTCGTCGCCTCGTATTCGCCGGATCCGTCTCTCAACGGGCTCTCGATGAAACAGGTTGCGCTCAAGGTGCAAGGATCGGATTCCGCCGACGCGCAGATGGAAGCGGCGCGCCTGATGATGCTTGGGGGCGGCGCGTCGATGGTCTACCACCTTATGTCGGATGAGGATGTCGACCGAATCATGCGTCACCCGGAGGTTGCTGTAGCGTCCGACAGCTCAGTGCTGGTCATGGGCGACGGCATCCCACATCCTCGCGGATATGGCAACAACGCGCGCGTGCTGGGGGAGTACGTGCGCAAACGACACGTGATTCCGATTGAAGAGGCGGTTCGCAAGATGACGTCGCTTCCGGCGGAGCATTTCAGGTTCGAGAAGCGAGGGCTGCTGAAACCGGATTACGCGGCCGATGTCACGATCTTCGATCCTGCAACCGTGGCCGATACAGCGACATTCGAAAAGCCGCATGCGTTCGCCGCCGGCATCCCATACGTCATCGTCAACGGCGTGGTTGTCGTGAGGAAAGGCGAGCACACGGGAGCGTCGCCGGGGCAGACGCTTCGAATCGCTAATCCCTAATCGCTCATCCCGACTCGCTAATCCTCGAATCGCTAATCTTCGAATCGCTAATCTCGAATCGCTAATCTCCGAATCCGAATCGCTAATCCTCGGATCCTCGAATCCTGGAATCGTCGAATCCTCGAGTCGTCGAATCGTCGAACCCTCGAATCCCCGAACCCCGGATCCGATCCCGCATCCCGCGTCCCCGCGAACCGGGAACTGCGAACCACGAACCACGAACCACGAACCACGAACCACGAACCGCGAACCACGAACCACGAACTGCGAATTGCGAACCGCGAACCACGAACTGCGAATTGCGAATTGCGAATTACGAATTGCGAATTGCGAACCGCGAATTGCGAGAGCTATTCGTCCGCCAGCACGAGATAGATTGCGAGCGGCGCGAGCAGGAGGGAAGCGCCAATGATGATGACGATCGCGAGGGGTACGGTCGAGGCAACGCGAGTCACATCGGTGAGCGTGGTGGTCGCGCCTGGAAGGAAGCTGGCCAGCCACGTTCGCCACTCCGCAAAGTAACCGGGTGGTGTTGCCCTGAATAGCGCAACCGCCAGCCAGACTGCGACCGAGGCGGCGACTCCCTGGATGAATGCGACCGGTCGTACAGCGGCGCGGGCGGCATCCTCGCGCGCACGCAGCTGCGCGCGCCACCAGACGATTCCGGCGGGCGGCACGCGTGCTTCTCGCCATGCGATCTCGCGGTCGCTGACGAACGCCGCGGCAACTTCGGCGAGGCCGGCGCAAACCGGGCACTCGGCAACGTGTGTTCTCAGCTCTGGGTCGCATTGCGATGGCCAACGATTGGACGCCAGCGCATCGAGCACATCCTCTTCGCGAACGCACTCGGAGGTCATCTGTGTTCCGCCTTTCCCAGACAAGACCGATCGCGGTCGACCCGGAGCAAAGTCGCCAGCTTCTGCCTTGCGCGGAATAGCAGCAGGCGAACACTCGCGGCCTTGACCCCGACGATGCCGGCGATGTCGCGATGTGTCGATCCCTGGGCGTAGGCCAGCCACAGCATTTCGCGCTCCCGCGGCCTCAGGTGCGACATCGCTCGCGCCAGGTCGGTTCGCCGTTCCGCCTCCGCGGCGACATCCGTTGCCGCCACCAATTCATCGTTGGTGATCGACACGAACTGGGTTCGAAGACTACGCCGTCGGCCATCGCGAGCGAGATTGGTGGCGATTCGAAACAAGGTGTGGCGGCGATGGGCCTCGCTCTCGTACTCGGTGCGCGAGCGCAGAAAGCGATAGTAGGTTTCCTGAAGTAGATCGTCGGCGAGGTCGGCGCTTCCAGTCATCCGGGCGAGGTACGCCCACAGCGAGCGCGCCGTTCGATCGTACAGCGCCCGGAAGCCCGCCTCGTCCATCTCAAACACGGCATCGGCGCCGGCGGCGTCGGCGCGAAGTTGTTCGATGTCGGAAATCGTCACATCAGGCATTGTCAGCCGGTGCCGGAGTCAGCAGCCCCAGACGTCGAGATAACAGATACGCGGCGATGGCCGAGACAATGAACCCCCCGCCAAGCGCGAGCGACACGACGCCGACGACGCGAAACAGCTCTGCGGGTTCGTCGATAAACGTGCTGCTGACATACAGCAGCCCGATGCCTGTGAGCAGAAGGACGATGCCCGCCTGTGCCGACCAAAGAATCCGTGACAGCGGCGCTGCCATTGATCTGGGTTCCTCGGGAAGCTGAACCGGCGCCGCCTCGAGGAATCGGCGTCCCGCGGGCGTCTGCATGTAGGCGAGCAGATCTTCGTTCGACGTGAACCGATCGAGCAGTTTGGTGTGCACGTCATACTGCACCTTCGACAGTTTGTTCCAGCGCCTCGAGATCACAATCATTCGAACGATCCACACGAGGATGCCGGCCACGACGAGGAACGCGATGAACGCTGCCACTCCGCCCAGGAGATTGTAGAACTCCTGTCTTTGGCGCCACTTCGGGTCGGTGAAGGACGGGTTCGGGGTGTTGACGTTTTCCAGGAAGTAGCCTGGGTTGTGCGTGATCTCGGGGTGTTGGTTGATGTACGCCGACAGCAACGGATACGGCGTCATGTACGACTGGTTGTTCATCAGCGATGGATCGAGTTTCAGCACGCGGCCAACTGCCGGCGGATATTTCTCGAGAATCGCTTCGAACTGCTCGCGGGTCTGCTCCGCGGTCGCATCCGGGGATTCAGCGGGAGTCGATCCTGGTCCCAGTCCCTGAGGCACCGGGCGTGTGGGAGAACCGGTGGGCTTCTGGGCGGCCGCGACGGAGTGGGTCAGCGCCAGCAGGAGGACTACGGGGCCGACGATACGAACAAAACCGTCACGGAACGTGTGGGACATTGGAATCGACTCCTCACACGCTATTACGCAGAGACGAACCGTTGGTTAACACGCGCCCCCGGCCTTTAGCCTCGCGTTACTGCCGCCAGCTCGATTCCAATCCTTCGCAACCCTTCCCGCAGGAATTCTTCGCGGCCGCCAAGCCAGATCCTCAGATAGCCCTCGAGTCCGACGTGGGATCCCGGGACGACCAGGGTGTTCTGGCGTGTGCGGATGCGTTCGGCGAGCTCGACGCTCGGGATCGCGGCATCGTATTTGATCAACGCGATGGCGCCGGCTTGCGGTTCCCGCCAGGTGACTTTGCCATCAAAGCTGCCGATCCATGAACGGGCGATAGGGAGGTTTTTGGTCAGGATTTCCCGCGTGCGCGCGTAGCAGCGCTCACGGTTCATCGCGTCCACCGCCACCCGTGCAATCCGGTCCGACATCTTGTTGGGGCCGATCGTCAGATAGTCGTGTTGGGTCCAACAGGCCTCGGTCAATTGCGTGGGGGCGACGATCCAGCCGATTCGAACGCCCGGTATGCCGTACGCTTTGGAGAGGCCACTGGTCACGATCACGCGATCGCTCATGCCCCAGAAGCTTTGGGTCCGCGGTCGATCGATCTCCGCGCCGAGATACACCTCGTCGGACATCAGCCACGCACCGGCCGCCTCGCATTGCGATACGATGCGCGTCATCGCAGCGTCCGACAGAACGGATCCGGTTGGATTGTTCGGATTGGAAATGTAAATCAGCTTGGGGTGAGTCGACAGCACCCGCTCGAACTCCGCCCAGTCAGGTTCCCAGTCACGCGCCTGCAGCAGACGGAAGGGGCGGACATCCGCTCCCAGACTTCGCGCGACGCCGGGCATTTGCATGTAGTTCGGCAATTCCATGGCAAAGCCATCACCCGGTCGGAGCAGGCTGAGCGCGACGAGATAGTTGGCCTCCGAGGTGCCATTGGTCACCTCGATCTGCTCGATCGTCGCCCCCGGGTAGATCGCCGCAATTCGTTCACGCAGTGGGATCGTTCCGTTCGACTGGCTGTATCCGAGAGGTTGGTCGAGGAACTCGTCGAGATCGAAGCCCATGGAGACCAGCTCGCGTAGCGTCAGCGGCCGGACGCCGCTCTCGCTCATGTCGTATTCGACGAGGTTCTCCCACGTCGACTGCATTCGCTCCATTTCGAACAGTTCGATGGCCATAGGACTGGTAATGTTCAATGCTCAATGTTCAATGCCGAATGTTTCAATGCTGAATGTTCAGTTGCACATGAAGGTTGAACATTGCCCATTCGCATCGAGCTATCCCGCGAGCTTGCGCAGCTCCTCCAATTTGTCCATGCCGAGGTTGCCGCCGCTGACGATGGCGACGGCTGGTTCTGGTGGCCGCGGCTTAGCAATGATCGCGGCGGCGACGGTGGCCGCCCCCGACGGTTCGACGACGATTTTCGCGTTCGCGAACAGCCACAGCACCGCATCTGCAATCTGCAGATCGGTGACGGTGACGATGTCGTCGACGAACCGCTGCACGTGAGCAAACGTCAGATCGCCGGGCCGGACCGGCATCAAGCCGTCTGCGATGGTTTCTGTTTTCGGAAGCGTGACCGGATGGCCCGCATCGACGGATTGTTTCATGGCAGTCGCCCCTTCCGGTTCGACGCCAATGACCTTGACCTGAGGTCGCGAGAGCTTGAGTGCTGCCGCGACGCCGGCGGCCAGGCCGCCACCGCCGATCGGCACGAACACTGACCCGACCTCAGGACACTGATCCATGATCTCCAGTCCGGCAGTCCCCTGGCCGGCAATGATCCATGGATGATCGAACGGCGGCACCATCGTCAATCCTCGCGCCAGCGCCTCGCGTTCGGCCCGTTCGCGCCGCTCCACCGAGGTCGTCCCTTCGAAGATCACTTCAGCGCCGAACCCACGTGCCCCTTCGACCTTTATTCGCGAGGCGGTCTTTGGCATGACGACGACGGCCGGCGCTCCCAGCTCCCGCGCGGCAAGCGCCATCGCCTGGCCATGATTGCCGGATGAATAGGTGATGACACCGCGCCGCCGCTCGTCGGCACTCAGCTGCGACACCATGTTGTACGCGCCACGAATTTTGAAGGCGCCGCCGGGCTGCAGGTTCTCGCACTTCAGCAGGAGCCTGCGGTTCGCCATTGAAGAAACGTCCAGAAGAGGCGTGACGCGGGCGATTTTCGATACACGAGTTGCGGCGGCGCGAATCGCCTCGAGCGTGATCAGTTCACTCATACGAAACGGATAGCGCCTGTGGTCCGAACGCGGCACGAGGTTGCCGGACCAGAGCGCGTGGGGTGAAGCACCGAGAAGACTGAACGTCCATGTAGAGCACACATCTTACAACCTCTGCCTGACACGAAGTCTTGCGCGGTTGGCGCGCGCGTTGCACGATCCCGACGCACACAGGAGGAGGCTATGGGATTGCTGAGTCGCGGCTGGAAACCGAAGAGATTGAGCGATCAGATCATCATCATTACTGGCGCTTCGAGCGGCATCGGTCTGGCCACGGCGCGGATGGCGGCGGCGCGCGGCGCGTGCGTGGTGTTGACGTCGCGCAACGAACGGGATCTGAGGGTCGCCGTGCAGGAAATTGATGCACGCGGCGGCCGCGCGACGCACGTCGTGGCAGACGTGGCGGTTCCCGAGGACATGGATCGTGTCGCCGACATTGCGATTCGAGAGTTTGGCGGGTTCGATACCTGGGTGAACAACGCCGGCGTGTCGATCTACGGAAAGCTGATCGATGTCCCGATGGAGGACAAGAAGCGTCTGTTCGATACGAATTTCTGGGGCGTCGTCAATGGATGCCGCACCGCGGTGAAACATCTTGCGCGTCGAGGCGGCACGATCATCAACATCGGGAGTGTCGTCTCGGATAGGGCGATTCCTCTGCAGGGGATGTACTCGGCGTCGAAACATGCCGTGCTTGGCTACACCGATGCCCTGCGCATGGAGCTCGAGCACGACAAGCTTCCGATCACCATCACCCTCGTCAAGCCGGCATCAATCAACACGCCATTCGTGGAACACGCGCGAACCTATATGCCAGGTGCGCCGGCCGTTCCGCCGCCCGTTTATGCGCCGGAGGTCGTTGCCAGAGCGATTCTTCGTTGTGCGGAACGTCGTGTTCGAGAGATCACCGTTGGCGGCGGCGGCCGCATGATCACCGCGTTCGGACGGATGGCGCCGAGGACGACCGATACGCTGATGGAGCGCACGATGTTCTCGGGACAGCAGGACAAGCGACGGCCGGTGCAATCGGCCGATAGCCTTTACCGGCCGGCCCGTGACGGCGAGGCGACCGGGCCCTACGAAGGGCACGTGATGCAATCGAGCCTCTACACCAGGGCGAAGCTGTCGAACGTCACGCGCGCGCTCCCGTTCATCGCGGCAGGAGCTGTGCTGGCGGGCATACGGCTACGACGCGGTGATTAGCCGTTGAAGTCGCCGCGCGTTCGGGGTTCTCTGTTCGACGTTGAAAGTTGGCGTTTTCGCGTTTCCCTTGCACAATGTGGCGATGCGAGTGGGTTTGTCGGCAGCGGTCATCGCGGCGGTGATCGCTGCGAGCGGCAACGCGCTACAACCATCCGAGCCGTTCGTTCCCATCGGTGTCTGGTACGGGGGCGGCACCTCGCGTGCGCCGATGGTGTCGCGGAACCCTTCGGTCGAACGACAGGCCTGGCGCCGCGATCTAACGTCGATCAAATCGGTCGGATTCAACAGCATCAAGACGTGGGTCGACTGGGCGAGCGCTGAGCGCGAGCGCGGGCAGTATCGGTTTGACGCGCTCGAGCAGCTGTTGACGCTTGCCGACGAGACCGGCCTGCGCGTCATCGTCCAGATCTACACCGATGCGGCTCCTGAGTGGCTTGGAAAGCGATATCCGGACTCGAACTTCGTAACCGATCAAGGTGCGCGGATCGCCTCTCAGGCATCGCCGGGCTACTGTCTCGATCACGCCGGCGTACGCGCCGACATGGTCGCGTTCATCGGCGCCGCTGCAGCCACCGCATCCCGACACCGATCGTTCTACGGCATCGACGTGTGGAGCGAGCCGCATCTGGTCAACTGGGTCTGGTTCAATACGCCTGCTGAATTCTGTTATTGCCCGTATACGCAGGCGCGCTTCCGAGAATGGCTCAAGCGCAAGTATCAGACCGTGGATGCGATCAACGCGGCTTGGTACAGGACCTTTTCATCGTGGGACCAGGTCGAAGCGCCGAGGTTCGGCACCATCCTCTCCTATACCGACCTCGTCGACTGGAAGACGTTCATCGCGACCAAGCTCGAAGAAGATCTGAAGCTGAAAGCTGACGCGTCCGCTCCGAGAGGAACGCGGCCGGTTTCGAGCCATTCAGATGCGCCCGCGATCATGTTGAGTCCGCTGTCTGGATTTGGCAATCCCGACGACTGGTGGATGGCGCGATCGGTTGACTACTACGGCACGTCGATTTATCCGAAACATGCGGCCGCGGCAACGCCGTGGTCGCCCGTGCGTCTCACATCCGCGCTCGACGGGATTCGCTCGGCCGCCGGTGACCGGGGTTGGTGGATCGGAGAACTTCAGGCAGGACAGGGCGCAACTGGAGTTCGAGTTGCCTCGCCCGTCACCGGCGCGGATCTCCGTTTATGGGGATGGGCGGCGATTTCGCGCGGCGCGCGAGCGCTCAGTTACTACGCGTGGTATCCGATGAGCTCCGGCTACGAATCGAACGGCTACGGAATGATCGAGCTGGATGGCACGATGACCGACCGCGCTCGCATTGCCGGAGAGTTTGCGGGCGTTGTCGGTCGAAACGCGGCGCTGTTCGCGCCGCTTCGGCCGCATCCGTCGAAAGTGGCCATTCTGTACAACCGGCTCTCGTACCTCGTCGGCGGCAACACCGTCGCGCCTGGAACGATCGTGCGAAACTCCATGCTCGGCATCTACCGCGCGCTGTTCGAGCAGAACATTCAGGTCGATTTCATCCATGCCGACGATGTCGCCTCCGGTGCCGCGTCCAAGTACGCGGTTATCTATCTCAGTTATCCGGTCATGTTGCAGCAGCCAGTGGCCGACGCGTTGAAGGCGTACGTGCGCGACGGCGGCACGCTCATCAGCGAGGCGCGTCCCGGCTGGAACGATGAACGTGGTCTCGCCAATACCCGAATCCCTGGCGCCGGTCTCGATCAGACGTTTGCTGCCCGTGAACGCGAGCTCCGATCAGGCGATTCCGTCACGTTCACGATGGAACCTGCCCTCGACGGCGCACTGGCGCCGCTGGCCGGACGCATTTTCAATGGCGCTGCCTTTGCCGAGCATCTCGACGTTGCCGGGAATGCACGCGTCCTCGCTCGTTTTCCAGGCGACGGCGGAGGCGCCGGCGATCCGGCGATCGTGATGACGACCCAGGGAAGCGGACGGGCCATTCTGATTGGAACGTTTCCATCCGCGGCATTCGAACAGGATCCGGAGAAGATGCGAGGTACTGGAGAATTTCTCCAGCGGTTGGTTGCCGCGGCCGGCGTATCGCCGGAGATTCGAATTGACGGCGCCCCCGGTCGTGTAGAGGCACGATTCCTCGAGTCGTCGGACGCGATCGTGCTGATTGCCATCAATCACGGCGACAGCGCCGAGCGCGTGACGTTCAGATTTGGTCCGGACATTCCCGAGGCGATCTGGCAGAACATGGAGACCGGCGCCGCCGTCAACTTCGTGCAGGGCGCCGACGGTCCGAGTTATGTGCACACGTTCGGAGCGCGGGATGTCATGGTGTTGGTGAGAGGGAAGAGGCTTCGGTAGATTCTTGGGTGCCAAGGGTGCCAAGGGTGCCAAGGGTGCCCGGGGTGCTACGGGTGCTTGCGAACGAGAACATTGAGGTTGCGATGAAGACAGCGGCTTCCGTGGTTGTTATTGTCGCGGCATTTGCGGCGTTCGCCTGGAAGACGCCCAGCTGGGCGCAGGCACCGCGGCCGAGTCAGCATGCGTCTGTGAGCCAGCAGGTCGCCGGTACGACGATCACGATCGAGTACAACCGGCCGGTTGCGCGTGGGCGTACGCTGTTCGGCTCGCTGGTTCCGTACGGTCGGGTGTGGTGCCCGGGCGCAGATTATTGCACCACGATCCAACTCTCGACCGATATCACTGTCAACGGCCAGAAGCTTGCGGCGGGCACGTATTCGCTATGGGCTGAACCGCAGGCCGAGCGGTGGACCATGATCTTCAACCGTGCCCAACCGGTCTTTCACACGCGCTATCCGCCCGATCAGGACGTGCTTCGCGTGCAGACGACACCGCGCCAGGGTTCGCACATGGAAACGCTGGCTTTCTATTTCCCCGTCGTCGATGGCAACCATGCCGAGCTCGTTCTCCACTGGGGCACGGTGGTCGTGCCATTGGCGATCGAAGCGCCCTGAAAATGCTGAAGCCTGAATGCTGAATGCCGAATGAAGGTGAGTGCAGATTTCATTCAGCATGCAACATTCAGCATTTGCACGATTCATGATCCTTCTCCGTCTCCACGATTCCGCCCGGACACCGACGAGCTGGACCGAGATCATTCGGCCTGGGCAATTCGTCGCATTTGCGAAGACGGTCGACACTGAGGCGCCGTGCGATGCTGACGGACAGCCGTTTCCGACGATCGAAGATGCGACCTGCTTGTTGTTCGAGGGGCTCGCCCCGGCAGAAGCGTTTTGTCGGGATCAAGTGAATCGTGCACCCACCGTTCGATTCGAGATCTTCGATTCCGGCGGACGAGCAAACGCGCCGCTTTACGTGATCGTCCATCCGTCAAAGATGGGCCGGCTCGAAGGGAACCCACGCGGCATGCGTCTTCGCACGCAGGCGGCGATCGTGTTGCTGCTGATCGCGGCGGTCTCGTTCTGGTACGACTTTCACGGCGGTCGTGGCGTGCAGATCTTCCCAACGCTTCTCGGCATCAATCTCGTCGTCGTCGCCGCGAGGCTCCTGCAGCTGAATGGGTCGTACGCGCACGCCGAGCGATTGCGGAAGCAACGCATCCTGGAGCACGAGAGGAATGCATCAGCTATCCAATGACCGCAATCTCTCGCGCTTGAATCGTGATCCGGAATAACCAATCAGCGATTCAACAATCAGCACTCAACAATCGGCATTCAGCATTCAGCATTCAGCATTCACAATTCAGCATTTACAGGATCTCAGTTGAGCGCCTTGCTGAAAAACAGGTCATGGTCACCGGGCGGGTCGAAGCCCGCGAGTCTGACCGCGAGCGCGACCTGTGCCCAATGCCGCGTCTCGTGGAGGAGGATGTGGAAGAGCAGCTTCCGCGGCGTCATCGGCCATTTCTGATCGCGGACCTCAAACTCTCGCACCGTGTCGATCTCGTCGTCGCTCAAATCGGCCACATATTGTTCGAGCTCGCGCCGCACCGAGGCACCGTAATCGAACAGTGGGGGCGCGTTGTTTCCGGTCAGCCCTGTTGTGGTCGAGAGCGGTTGCGAAGTCAGCCGCTGCAGATGCCGTCGCTCCACGAGGAAGATGTGGTCGATCAGCTTGCCGACCGTTGGCAGGCGGCCGCCTGGTTGAACTGGCGCTTCGACGGCCGCCGCATGGCTGCCAAACCAGTGACGCCACTTCTCGCGTTCGATGTTCGTGTAGCGCACGAGCTCGTCAAACGTGATTGCCGGCGGCAACACTATTTCATCACCTCGGCGATCGGGACGTTCTTGATCGGCCCGAGATTGAGGGCTTTGATCCCCGGCTCGATGATCTTGCCGTCGCCGACGACAACGACGGCGAATTTGTCCGGTTGAATGTAGCGTTCGGCTACGCGCTGGACATCGGCAGGCGTGACCGCGCGAATGCGCTGCATGTAGGTCGCGAAATAGTCCTGCGGCAAGTTGTAGACGAACATCTGTGCGAGTGAGGCGGCAAGGCTGCTGGTCGTTTCGAAATTTCGTGGCAGCAACAGGGCCGCATAATTCTTGGCCCTGTCGACCTCGTCGGCTGGAATCGGCTTGCGAATCGCGTTGAGCTCCTTGAAAAACTCCGTCAGCGACTCCGATGTCTTGTCGGTTTGCACGCCAGCATAGGCGAAGAACGGCCCCGCCGCTGAGCGCATGTCGAACGTCGATCCGGCACCGTACGCATAGCCGTGCGCTTCGCGCAAGTTCTGGTTCAGGCGGGAGGTAAACGAGCCGCCCAGAATCGTGTTCAGCACTCGCACGGTGAAGTAGTCGGGTGTCGATCGAGGCAGCCCGACCGATCCAATTCGAATCTGCGTCTGTGCGGCGCCCGGTTTGTCGACGAGATAGATCTGCCGAGTCGCGGGGGGCGCCACCGTCGAAACGGTTTGGATCGGCGTTGCATTCCCTTTCCAGCTGCCGAACGCCGTTTCCAGCCGGCTGACCGCATCAGCGGCTGCGACGTCGCCGGTCACGATCAGCAGAGAATTCGATGGCGCGTAATGCTCGGCGTGAAACTGACGGAGATCACCAAGGGTCAATGCTTTGACCGTGGCCGGTGTGCCGATCGCCAAGGTGCCGTAGCGGTGGTCGGAACCGAACACGAGGCGCGGAAATGCGAACTCGATGAGCGACTCGGGATCGTCCTGTGCCTCGATGAACGACGTCAGCAGGTCCTCGCGAACCCGTTTGAGCTCGTCGTCCGGGAACGTCGGTCGGAGTGCGACGTCGGCCATCAGCGGCAGCGCCTGGTTCAGCCGTGCGACCGGCACGTGCAGATCGATCGAAGACGCGTCCCAACTGCTCGACGACGTGAGCGTTGCGCCGAGGTAGTCGACGTCATCGGCAAGTTGAAGAGCGTTTCGCGCGCCGGCGCCTTCGTCCAGCATGTCGGCGGTCAGGCTCGACAGACCGTATTTGTCGCGCGGGTCGGCGCCCGCTCCCGCCTTGACCACGAGGGAGACGTGAACGACGGGAACTTTGTGAAGTTCCACGATCCAGACCGGCAGCCCATTCGATAGCGTTCGTTTCTGGATGGCCGGCAGCTTGAGCGACGGCGGTGGACCTGGTTTTGGAGCGGCCGTGCGGTCCGGTACCTGCTGCCGCGCGCGGGCAGCAACCGCTGCAGCGGATGGAACCAGGAACGTCGCCGCCAGGAAACATGCGACAGCGAGCTGTAAACGGCGCGGCTTCATGACTATTCGTCCTTGCCCGGCTGGGCATTCTTCATCGGTTCGACGGTAAGCTCGACTCGTCGATTCGCTGGAAGCCAGTGAGCCGCGGCGGCCTGGATATCGCCCGGCGCGAGCGCGCGGTAACGTGAGAGATCCTCATTGAAGTAGTCGGGGTTGCCGGTCGCGGTGTAATAAGCATTCAACTGGTTCCCCTTGCCGTTGAAACCGCCGACGTTTTCCATCCGGTTGTAGAACGAGGCCTCGATCTGATTGATCGCACGTTGAAATTCGCGAGCCGTCGGTGGCGCCTGCTGCAGCTTCGTGATTTCTTCATCGATGATGGCTCGGATTCGATCGATGAGCGCGGCCGGCGCCGTCTTGGGATCGCCGGGACGCGCGGTCACGACCACCTGGAATTGCGAGTCGAGCGCGGCCGAGGCCTGGTAGGCGGCGACATCCTGCGCGATTTGCAGGTCGTAGACGAGTCGCTTGTAGAGTCGTGAGTTCTTGCCGCCGGCCAGGATCTGCGACACGACGTCGAGCTCGGCATCCCCAGGGCTGAAAAATGACGGTGTGAGCCACGAGATGTACAGGCGCGGAAGTTGGACGCGATCCTCAATCGTCTTGCGGCTGACGGCAGTGAGCATCGCGGGTGTGTAGTCGATCGGCGGCACTGGCCCGGAGCCCGGCTTCACGTCGACGAACCACTTCTCGACCAGGCTCCGCGTCTTCACCGGATCGATATCGCCGGCGACGACGAGACTGGCGTTGGCGGGCTGGTAATACCTGCGGAAGAAATCCACCACGTCCTCGAAACTCGCCGCGGTGAGATCTTCCATGTATCCAATCGTCGGCCAACGGTACGGGTGCCCTTCCGGAAACAGCATCTTGTCGATCTCAATCGACGCCATGCCGTAGGGCGTGTTCTCGTAGTTCTGGCGCCGTTCGTTCTTGACCACGTCCCTTTGGCCGTTGAGCCGCTCGGGCGTCATCGCATCGAGCAGGAAACCCATGCGGTCGGACTCCAGAAACAACGCCAGCTCGAGCGCGTTCGACGGCGCGTCGATGTAGTAGTTGGTTCTATCCTTTTCTGTCGAGCCGTTGTTGGTGGCGCCCGCCGCCTCGAGCAACGTGTCGAATTCACCTTCCTTCACGTGGCCCGATCCTTCGAACATCAGATGCTCGAAGAGGTGCGCGAATCCGGTGCGTCCGGGTTTCTCACGCGCCGAGCCAACGTGGTACCACACGTTGACGGTGACGAGCGGGACGGTGTGATCCTCGTGCAGGATCACGTGCAACCCGTTGGGGAGGGTGAACTGCGTGAACGGCACCGACAGCACCGAGCTATGGATGTTCGGCGTCGAGGGGCGCTGCGTAACCCGCGGCGTCGCCGGCTGCGCGGATTGGCTCGGCAGAGTTGCCGAACGGGATTCAGGAGGTGCCAGCGATAACGAGAGAAGGAGGCCGGCAAAGAAAAGGCGAGGCAGGATCATGATGGTACCCGTCAATCCGCAATCACCAATGACCAATCTCAATGGTCAATCGTTAATGGTCAATCGTCAATCGTCAATGTCAATCGTCAATGTCAATCGTCAATCGCAATCATCAATCGTCAATCGCAATCATCAATCGCCAATCTCAATCGTCGATCGTCAATCGCGCAATCCGCCATCCGCCATCTACAATCGCCAATTCGGAGTCGATTCCTATACTCTATCAATTGGTGTTCTCTTCCCGTGTGCCTGGCGCGCTCGAACTCAACCGCCTGACTCGGGCGCTCCAACGGGTGCGTGCGTCAGGGATGTCACTGATCGATCTGACGCTGACCAACCCGACCACCGCTGGGATCCCATACCCTGAATCGATCTTTGACGATCTCGCGAATCCGCGTTCATTGCGATACGAGCCTGCCGCGCTTGGGTTGGCCGCGGCACGTGAGGCGATCGCGCGTGACTGCGAGCGAAACGGCATCAACGTTGCTCCCGATCGGGTCGTGCTCACCTCAAGTACCAGCGAAGCGTACTCGGTGCTGTTCAAGTTGCTCTGTGAGCCGGCCGACGACGCGGTGATGGTGCCGATTCCCAGTTATCCGCTGTTCGAACATCTGACCGATCTCGACGGCGTCACCTCGGTTCCGTACCGGTTGGAGTTTCATGGCCGCTGGGCCATCGATTTCGATACGCTTGATGCGGCGTGGAACGACAGCGTGCGAGCGGTCCTGGCCGTCAGTCCGAACAATCCGACCGGCTCGGTCCTTGCCGATGAGGAGGTGGCAGGGTTGGCGAAACGGTGCTCCTCGCGGCACGCCGCGCTCATCATCGATGAAGTGTTCATCGATTACCCGTTGCGCGATGGCATCAGACCACCGATCGCGGTACCAGAGTGCCTGTCGTTCCGCCTTGGTGGCTTGTCCAAGTCTGCCGGGCTTCCGCAGGTCAAACTCGGATGGATCCTGGTCGACGGACCCGACGCGCTCGTCCACGACGCGCTCGAACGGCTCGAGTTGATTTGCGACACGTACTTATCGGTGTCCACTCCCGTCCAAGTCGCGGCCGGGGGACTGATTGCCGCTGGCGGGATCGTGCGTGGCCGGATTCAGGATCGAATCCTGCGGAATGCGCGCGCCCTCAGGTCAATGGCCACGGACTATCCGTCGATTCACGCGCTCCCATCCGACGCGGGATGGTCTGCCGTGCTGCGGGTGCCATCGACGCGATCGGAAGAGGATCTTGCAATCGAGCTGCTGGAAACGGCTGGCGTCGTGGTGCATCCAGGATTCTTCTTCGATTTCCCCCACGAAAGTTTTCTCGTCGTCAGTCTGCTGCCGCCCACGGCCGTATTCGCCGACGGTGTTCGCCGGGTGATGGAGGTGGCGCATGCCTGAGTTGAGTTTCGCGGATCGACGGCATGCGGGCGCGCTGGTTCCACTGTTTTCCATCCCGTCGCGAGCGAGCTGGGGCATCGGCGAAATTGCGGATCTGCCACGGTTTGCCAGATGGTTGGACGGCGCCGGCCTCGATTTCGTGCTGCTGCTTCCTGTCAATGAGATGGCCGACGGCCAGCACTCGCCCTACTCGGCGATGAGCGCGATGGCGATCGATCCGATCTACATCGCACTTGCTGATCAGGAGGAATTCGTCGACGCCGGCGGCGAATCTTCGCTGTCGAAATCCGATCGCGCAAAGCTCGATCAGGTCCGGCCGGCCGCGCGCATCGAGTACGACGCGATCCGAGACCTCAAGTCTCGCGCGCTGCGCGCCGCATACCAGCGCTTCGACGATCGCGAGTGGCGAACCGGGTCACCACGTGCACGGCAGTTTCAGGAATTCATCGAACGTGAAGCCTGGTGGCTGGAAGACTACGCCTTGTTCCGTGCGCTCTGTGAGGCCAACGGCGGGCGCTATTGGCTTGAGTGGGAAGAAGGCATTCGCGGCCGTCGTCCGGATGCGCTGGCAGAGGCCCGTCGCCGTCTCGAGCGGGAGATTCGATATCGCGCGTGGCTGCAATGGATCGCGGATGAGCAATGGCGAGGCGCGCGCCGGAATGCCGCTCCTCTGGCAATGTTCGGAGACTTTCCCTTCGTCGTGAGCGCCCACAGCGCCGACGTTTGGGCGCGGCAGCATGAGTTTCGCCTCGACGCGTCCGTGGGAACGCCGCCCGACGCGTTCTCGGCAACTGGCCAGGATTGGGGGTTACCGCTCTACCGTTGGGATGTGATCGAGCCGGGCCACTATCAGTGGCTGCGGGAACGAGCGCAACGTTCCGCCGAACTGTACGATGGGTTCCGCGTCGATCACCTGATCGGTTTCTATCGCACCTACTATCGCGAACGGGGCGAAAAGCGCGGCACCTTCGTGCCACCCGATGAACCGTCGCAGATCGCGCAGGGGGAGCGCATCCTCCGCGCATTATCGGGGTTCGGGACCCAGATCGTCGCCGAGGATCTCGGAAGCGTTCCCGACTTTGTCCGGGAATCGCTCGCCAGGCTGCACGTGCCCGGCTACAAGGTCCTGCGCTGGGAGCGCCACTGGGAGGACGACGGCAAACCATTTCGCGATCCGTCGACGTATCCTGCACTGTCGCTCGCGACGACCGCAACGCATGACACTGAAACCCTCGCCCAGTGGTGGGACGAAGCGGAGTCGGAAGAGCGAATCCAGGCGATGGCATGGCCGGCGCTTCGGGCCGCGGGCTGTAATCCCGACACGCCGTTTGACGACCGCCTTCGCGACGCGCTCTTACGCACGCTCTTCGACGCCGGTTCGAACCTGGTCGTCGTCCCGATCCAGGATGTATTCGGATGGCGGGATCGCATCAACACGCCAGCGGTGGTCGACGACGTGAACTGGCGATGGCGGATGCCCTGGCTGGTTGACGAACTGAACGAGCAGCCGGTTTCGCGCGAGCGGGCCGCCTTCGTTCGCAAACTCTCGACCGAATCGGGGCGATACCTGCGATAACATTCCCCGCCATGTCGGATACGGATCTTCGTTCCGCGCGCGAGCGGCTGGATCGTCATGTGCGCGAAACCGTCCGGTGGCACTTTCACCCTGACACCGGCTGCCCGTTCTGGCTCCAGCGAGCCAGCCAGTTCACCTTTGATCCGCTGCATGACATACACGGGTTCGCCGACCTTCAGAAGTTTGGTCTCTTCGAGGATGAATGGTTGCGCGGTGGACCGGTTCGGAGATGGGTGCCGAAGGCGTACTCCGACAAGCCAATTTTCGTGTTCGAAACCGGCGGCACGACCGGCATCCCCAAATCGCGGATCAACATCGACGACTTTCGAATCGATTACGAGCTGTTCAGCGAGACGCTTCCCGACGAGAAGTTTCCCAAGGGCTCGAACTGGCTCATGCTCGGGCCCAGTGGACCGCGCCGGCTCCGGCTTGCGGTCGAACATCTGGCGCAGTTTCGCGGCGGTATTTGTTTCTCGGTCGATCTGGATCCACGCTGGGTGATCAAGCTGATTCAGAAAGGCTCAATGGATCAGCTCGAAGCGTACAAGAAACACGTGATCGACCAGGCCATCACCATCCTCGGTGCAGGGCACGACATTCGCTGCATGTTTACGACCCCGAAGCTGCTCGAAGCGCTGGCGCTCGCCCTTGAAGCGCGCGGTACGACGATTCGCCACGCGGGAATCAGCGGCATTTTTTCAGGCGGCACCGAATTCACGCCTCAGTGGAACCGGTTCGCGCAGGAAGAGCTGCTCGACGGCGCGTACATGACGCCCACCTACGGCAACACGCTTATGGGCCTGGCCGCGAGCGCGCCGTCCGGTCCGCAGAACGACTACAAGATCACCTATTACGCGCCGCAGCCGCGCGCCGTCGTCGAAGTGGTCGACTTCGATGACCCTTGGAAAGTCGTCAAGTATGGCCAGACCGGCCGCGTCAAGCTGACGACCCTGACCAAGGAATTCTTCATGCCGGGTTTTCTCGAGCGTGACGAAGGCGAACGCGAACCCGCAACCGATCGGTTCGCATGGGACGGCGTCAGCGGCGTGCGTCCCTTCCACGGGTTCGCGGCGACCACGACGGTGGGGGTGTACTGAAAGCTGTAATTGCTGATTGCTGATTGCTGATTGAACAGTCGCGAGTCTCAAGTCGATACGCTTTTGAAATCTCATCGTCCGTTCGATCCAGCGCCGCGTGCCTTCGACCTCTCACACACGAACGTCGATGCGTCGTTCGTGTCGCCTTTGCCTTTGTAGACCGCCACCTGCGGGTAGGGACACAGCGGACGCGAGCGGTCGACGACGCCATTGATCGAATGCGTCGCGAGGATGCGATCCGGCGCGATATTCTTCTCGACCCACTGTTCCAGTACCGCCTGCATGTCGAACGTGTTTGGGCCTGGGCCGCCGCCGCAATGCGTGGTGCCAGGGGCCATGAACAGCCTGTAGAAGTTCTGGATGTCAGCCACGTTGGCGCCAACGAGCGACGCGACGCTCTCGTAGTAGTCGATACTGTTTTCGGCAGCGATGAGCTGGTCGCTCCAGCCGTGCCACTGAATCAGCTTGCCGCCGCGCTTCCGGAACTCACGAAGATCAGGGTTGGTCGCGTTCAAGATCGGCGCGAGCTTCGATTCTGCTTGCTTGAACCTCTGATAGTCCGCGGGCCGAGAGAGATCGAACATCTTCCAGTCCCAGTTCGGATCGGCGAAGACCAGCCACTTATAGTGAGACACCGGAATCGGGAACGGGCTCGACGGGTCGCGGTTGGGCCAAAACGGTTCGCTTCCGAACGACAGTCCCGGATACAGCTTCGCGCCGGTCGTTGGATCGATGACCCCCTGGTAGACGCGCTTTGTCGCCGCGACTTGAGCAGCAGAGAGACACGTATCCGGCTCTTGCCCTGCCCTGCATTGCAGCACGGCGGGATCGAAGCCGCATTGACGAGGATCTTCGAGGACACCGTCGCTGACACCGTCTCTTGCGTCACATGCGGCGAGCATTCCACGGTAGAGCACACCAAGCGCCGGGGCCGAAAGCGTGCTGGCCGGATCCCTGAGCAGCGCCAGCGTCGCCTCGAAATCCGCGGCCATCAGGCGGGTCCAGTTGTTCGCCGGTGCACCGGCGACGATGCCGTCGTAGTCGGCGGGGAAGCGCTGCGCTTCCTGCAGTCCCTCGTAACCGCCGGACGAACAGCCGAACCAATACGCTCTTTCCGGCGGCTTGCCGTAGAAGGCGTTCACAATCGCCTTCGCTGTGGTTGTCGTCTCGTGCTGCGCGCGATAGGCGAAATCAATCAGCTGCTCCGGATGGTCGAACGCAAACCTGGCCAGGTCGAGTCCGCGCCCGGCCTCATGACCGGTATTCGTGGACGCGACTGCATAGCCGCGCCGGAGCTGATCCTGCAGCGGCCCGTACGAAATCACGCCCGCCCACCCGCCATTGCCGACGCCGGCGAATTTGCCGTTCCAGTTTTCGAGCGGCAGCCAGACTTCAAAACGGATATCCGACTCGGTGGTTGGTGCGATGGTGCCGGCGACGCGGCAGAACGGCGGCAGGGTGTTGAACGCGTTCGGCGCTCCGGGCGGCGTGAACGAGCCTGTCGTGATCGCCTGCGCCGTCGTGATTGTGGTGTTGGGAAGGTGTGCGTCTCTTAGCTTCGCGCAGTCAGCCGTTCGATCGGCTTGTGCCTGGAGGGAGAGCGCGAAGAGCAACGGAACGACGGTGGCCGCGACGACTACATGTGCAGTCAACTTCATGACCCCTCCACGAGCGATTGGCCTGCAACGATACATCGCATACTGTATTGCCGGAGGCGCCGCCTGACCATTCGACTCAGTTCAGGGACTCGGTAATCTCTTTCACAGATTCCTCGTTCCGATAATCTCCCGGGCCGGCGTGCGATCGCCGGTGCAGCTGATCCGCCGGGGTGCCTTAAGGAAGCGCACGTCGAATCCGAGCGATCGGTACAGGCGCTCCATCCGGTCGGTCGCCTGATTGACCAGGATGACGGGACCGTCGTGCCGCGCCAACCAGCGGGCGGTCCGCTCCTGATCGCGCCACGTGAACCCGCTCGTTGCGTACTGCGTGAACTGCACGTCGTAGGGTGGATCCGCGTAAACGAAGTCTCCCGGACGAAGCGGAAGCGCCTCGACGTCGCCGCTGGTGAACGTCCAGTCGGCTAATGCCTCGCGATAGAGCAGGAAATCGCGCGTGTAGCGGATTCGCGCGTAACGCCCGAACGGCACATTGAACAGACCGCGGCGATTGAATCGGCACAACCCGTTGAATCCGGTCCGATTGAGGTAATAAAAAAGCGCCGCCGCTTCCTCCGACTGCCCATCACCGGCCGCAAGAAGACTGTTGAATCGATCCCGATGGCGATAGAACAGCGCTTCGTCGTTCTCCATCGGAATCTTGATCGAGAGCCCGCGCTGCAGCCAGCCGTAGAAATTCACCAGGTGCGGGTTCGCGTCATTCAGCAACGCCGTCGACGGCTTCAATCCGAAGGCGACGGCCAGTCCCCCACAAAACGGCTCGACGAGCCGCGAGCGCGAGTGCGCTTTCCAGAGCGGACGCAGATGGGGGACCTGCCAGCGCTTGCCGCCGGCCCACTTCAGTGGCGGACGCAATGCGGCTTCCCCGAGCGAGGCAACTGGCATGTGGCGCCAGTGTAACCCGGGGTCGGTGTGCGGGGCACCGCCGCCATGCCATCGCGGAACCTGAACAGCGGGCAGCCGCCCTGCCGCCTAAAGGCGGAAGCCACAAGCGCAGATGGCGACTGCGAATCGAGAAGCGCGACTTCCCCTTCCGCCTAAAGGCGGAAGCCACAAGGGAATAGTGGCCTGAAGGCGGAAGCCACAGGCGAGAGTGTCAACCCGCGAACTCCGAACCGCGAACCTCGAACCGCGAACTGCGAACCGCGAACTGCGAATTGCGAATTGCGACTTCCACTTCCGCCTGAAGGAGGAAGCTACCTGAAGGCGGAAGCTACTTGAAGGCGGAAGCGACAAGAGAAGATGCGTTATCCTTCATGAAACTGCCATGCTCCACCTGCCTGTGCTTCGATGGGGTCAGCCGTACACCTCTATGGACGTCGACGAGGTCGTCCACTTTCAGACCGGCGAGCCGATCGCGCAAGTCAGCCGCGCCAATGGCGGCCTGATTCAGCGAGACATGCGCCGTGCCCAGCGCGCACGCGAGGCGCTGCGCGAAATGCCAATCGACGACTTGATCGACCGCGTGAAAACAGCGGGAGAGCTATACGCGACGGCGGAGCTGCCCATGGGCGACGGCATGCAGACCCCGGACGCCTTTGTCCGCGCGCAGTCGGCAACCACAGGACTGCCCGAGCGGCTGTGTCGCGCGAACATGAAGAAGAACATGTTCGTGCTCGCGGAAATGCGCCGCATCCTCACGTCGCTGACTCGCGGCCTGGATTTGACGGTGCTGACGTCAGGATTCGGAGAAGAGCGAGGCGTTCCGATCAGCTACCAGGCCCAGAGCCCAGTGCTTGGCCTGGTGCTGCCATCCAACTCGCCGGGTGTGCACACGCTCTGGCTCCCGATCATCCCGATGCAGATCGGTCTCGTGCTGAAGCCCGGTCCGCAGGAACCCTGGACCCCATTCCGGATGGCCGCAGCGTTTTTCGATGCCGGGGTGCCGCGCGAGGCGATCTCGATTTACCCGGGGGAAGCAGACATCGGAGCCGCAGTGCTTGCCACCTGCGACCGCAGTCTCGTGTTTGGCGGTCAGCCTACAGTCGACCGTTACCGCGGCAACCCGAAGGTTCAGGCGCACGGGCCGGGGTTTTCCAAGATTTTGCTGGGCGACGATGTGGTCGATCACTGGGAGTCGTACCTCGACGTGATGGTCGAGAGTGTGTTCGCCAACAGCGGTCGCGGCTGCATCAATTGCTCGAGCATCTGGGCCAGCCGGCATACGCGCGAGATCGCCGACGCAATTGCGGGCCGACTCGCCGCAGTACGACCCCTGCCTGCCGATCACCCCGACGCCACCCTCGCGGCTTTTACCGTTCCCGGTGTTGCGTCGGCAATCTCGCAATCGATCGATGCGGATCTTCAAGCCCCGGGGGTGACCGACGTCACGGCGAAGTACCGGGATACGCCCCGGGTCGTGAAGGATGGCCGCGCCGACTTTCTGCTGCCCACGATCGTCCATTGCGCGTCGCCTGAGGCGGCGATCTCGCACAAAGAATACATGTTCCCATTCGCGGCAGTCGTCGAATGTGCACAGGAGCGGATGATTGACGCAATCGGTCCGACGCTCGTCTGCAGCGCCATCACGAATGATGAGTCGTTCCGGCGTCGGCTCGTCGATGCGGTGAACATCGATCGGCTCAACCTGGGACCGGTGCCCACGATTCAGCTCAACTGGCTGCAGCCGCACGAAGGCAACATCGTCGACTTTCTCTTTCGCGCGCGGGCGTTCCAGACGGCGTAACGCGCATCCGTTGACGGCATGCGGATTCTTTCATTCACGGGCGGCGCCGGAACGATGTATTGCGGCAGCTGTCTGCGCGACAATGCGCTGGCGGCCGAACTTCTGGCTCGCGGCCACAGCGTCGTCCTCACGCCGGTCTACACGCCGACGCGCACCGACGAACGAAATGTCAGCGGCGCGCACGTGTTCTTCGGCGGCATCAGCGTGTATCTGGAACAGCATGCACCGCTGTTTCGGTACACACCGCGCGTGCTCGACAGGCTCTGGGACTCGAAATGGGCCCTGCGGCTCGCCACCAAGCGGCAAATCAAGGTCGATCCAAAGAGCCTTGGTGAACTGACGGTTTCGATGTTGCGCGGCGAACGAGGGTTTCAGAAGAAGGAAATCGCGAAGCTGCTCGACTGGCTCCGACGCGAACCGCGCTTCGATGTCGTCAACCTGCCGTATGCATTGCTGATTGGCCTGGCGGAACCGTTGAAGCGGACGTTGAAGGTTCCGATCTGCTGCACCCTGCAGGGCGAGGATCTGTTCCTCGACGGGCTTGGTGAACCATATCGATCGCAGGCACTCGATCTCATTCGTCGCGCTGCGGTCCACGTCGACACGTTTCTGCCGGTCAGCCGCTACTACTTCGATTACATGCCGAGATATCTGGGCGTCCCGCAATCACAGATGCGCATCGCGCCGCTCGGGATCAATATGGAGGGGTATGCTACTCGCCGGCAGAATCGAGGGGATGCTTTCACCATCGGCTTTTTCGCGCGGATCGCACCCGAGAAGGGTCTTCACCTGCTCGCGGATGCCTATCGACGCTTTCGCGCCCTTTCGCCGACGAGCAAGACCCGGCTGATCGCGGCCGGTTATCTGCCGCCGGAACACTCCGAGTACCTCGACGGCGTCATGAACCAACTCGACGCGGCTGGCGTGCGGCCCGAATTCGAGTACCGCGGCGAGCTCGATCGAGCGGCCAAGATCGAATTTTTACAAAGCCTGGATGTGATGTCTGTGCCCGCGACCTACGATGAACCGAAGGGCATCTTTCTGCTCGAGGCGATGGCGGTTGGCGTGCCGGTCGTGCAACCACGACGTGGAGCGTTTCCCGAGATTCTCGAGACGACCGGTGGCGGAATTCTGGTCGAGCGGGACGATCCGGATGCGCTGGCGGCGGCGCTGGAACGATTGCGGAACGATCGAGCACTGGCGACTCGTCTCGGCGAGGCCGGCGCGAACGGCGTGCGTGCGCACTACGCGGTAGGCCATATGGCAGAGACGGTCGAACAGATCTATCGCCAGATGGTCGGCCGCCACCAGACTTCTACGGCGTAACCCACTCCACTGTCACTGCAACGCGGAATGCTGATCGCCAAGGACATCACCAAGTCGTATCGGACGCCGCGTGGCGAGCTGCGGATACTGAACGGCATTTCGCTGGCGCTCAACCGCGGCGATCGGATTGCCATCACCGGCCCGTCCGGAAGCGGCAAGAGCACGTTGCTGTACATTCTCGGCGCACTCGAGCCGCCGACGTCAGGATCGATCACACTCGACGGTGCGAATCCGTATGGCCTCAGCGAACGTGGGCAGGCGGAGTTTCGCAACGCTCACATCGGCTTCATTTTCCAGGACCATTCACTCCTGCCGCAATGCTCGGTGCTCGAAAACGTGCTCGCACCGACGCTGGCGGCGTCGGACCGGAGTGTTGGTGCAGAACACGACGACCGGCGGGCGCGCGAGCTGTTGGCACAGGTGGGGCTGGCCGATCGGCTCGATCATCGTCCCGGAGAATTGTCGGGCGGCGAGAAACAGCGCGCCGCCGTGGCCCGTGCGCTCATCCTCAATCCATCGCTGCTTCTTTGCGACGAGCCGACCGGGAACCTCGATCGCTCGTCCGCGAACGCCGTCGCAGAGCTGCTCCTCGATCTGCAAGGCGCGCGCAACATGATCCTCGTGATCGTGACTCACAGCGCCGCGCTGGCGGAGCGCTTTTCGACTCGATACGAGATGGACGAGGGGGTGTTGCTAAAGAAGGCCTAAGCCTGTGGAGTGATTGAGGATTCACATTTTCTGAGGATTTCCCACGTTGACCCGGATGCAACTGGCGTGGCGCAGTGCGACCTACTATTGGCGAACGAACCTTGCGGTCGTCGTCGGCGTCGCCGTCGCCGTGTCGGTCTTGTCGGGTGCCCTTCTCGTCGGCCACTCCGTGCGTGAAAGCCTGCGCGACCTCGCCGTCTCACGCCTTGGTCGGACCGAGCACACGATCTCGTCTGTCGGATTTTTCCGCGGTGCGCTTGCGGCAGATGTCGCCCGAGCCTTGCCTCAGGCGGCGACGGCGCCTCTCATCGTGGCCACTGGAATGGTCACGAGCGAGAAGTCGGGCCGCCGAGCGGCCGATGTGCTGGTCTACGGAGTGGATGAGCGATTCTGGTCGTTTCAGCGGCAGCCAAGCCGCTCAGGTGTCCTGCTGTCGCCGGCATTGGTGTCGGAGCTTGGCACTGCGCGCACCGACACCATTCTGTTGCGGGTGCAGAAGCCATCGGCGATCCCAATGGAGTCCCTGTTCGGCCGCAAGGATGATGTCGGTCGCACAGTGCGGCTGACAGTAGATGACG
>JBPYFA010000104.1:0-7974 GCA_051986585.1 Vicinamibacterales bacterium
CTCGTTTCGTAGGCGGCGGCTTGTGGCTTTCCGTCAGGTCCATAGGAAAACACACCAACCTGAAGAATCGGCGCAGCCGGCGGCTTCGTTTGAAGGCTGCTCGCCGCTTGAGCGGCACCCAGAAACACCACAATAGGAATCATCATCTCAGCGTCCTTCCACTTTCTCTGTCCAGTTCACCCCGGGGCGAAGCGTCACGACACGCGTCGGCTTCGGAGCCGCTGCCCTTCCAGTAAAGTCGACGACGGTCTCGACGTTTGGCGCCGGCGCCGCCTGCACCGTCCGCTGACCGGCCAGGTATCCAGCAGTGAGGCTAATCACGACAGCCGCAGCTGCGGTAATCCACGCCACGCGACTGCGAACAGGACGTCGTTCGCGCCAGTGCACTGGGAGCAGATCGGTGTGGGTTTTGACCGATTGCCGGAGACCGACAATCTCGATGAGATACTCGCGAACCGCCGGATCGGCAAGCGCCAGCCGAAGCGCGGCGGCGTCAACGGGCTCGCCATCGGCGAGCGCCGCGACGATCAGACACGACGCCTCATTCGGCTGATCGTCGTGGGTGTCATTAGCAGCCATCAGTCATCTCCAGGAACGATTTCGATATTCGTCGACGGTGCTGAGCGCCGAGCGGAGCTGTTGCCTCGCGCGATGGAGACGCGATCGGACCGCGTCGGGAGTCAATTGACAGGCGAAGGAAATCTCGTCGTAGCTCAGACCGGCCACTTCGCGCATCAAGAAGACATCGCGATCGGTCGGGGTCAATCGCTCGAGAGCCTGACGAAGCGCCAGAGCCAACGGTTGTGTGGGCGGCAACGCTGGATCGGTGGTCAACTCGACCGTCTCGCCGCGTCGTCGATCGTCTCGCACATGGTTGAGCGCGAGGTTCCGTGCAATGCGAAACAGCCATGCGCGACGCCCTCCCTCGTTCGTCTCAGGAGCCTCGGCGCGATGTACTCGCAGGAAGACCTCCTGCGTCAGCTCTCGCGCATCCTCGTGACCGACGATGCGGCACAAGTAGCGGAACACGCCGTCTCGATGCGCAGTGAACAGAACGTCTGCGTCTGCCACGAGGTGACTCTATCTTCTAAAGACACCGGAGGTGGGGGATGCTCTCACGAGATCGGGTTCTACGGGGTTCTGCGGGGTTCTACGGGGTTCTACGGGGTTCTGCGGGGTTCGGTTCTTGGGTTCTACGAGGTTCCGGTTCTTGGGTTCTACAAGGTTCGGGGGTTCTGGGTTCTGCCTGTTGCTGGGGCTTGAACCGAATAGAACCGAATCGAACGCAGCGAAACCTGAACCCCGCAGAACAAAAGAACCCAGCGGAACCCAAGAACCCCGCAGAACCCTGATCTCGAGGTTCAGTCATGCCGCAACGCCGTGGCGGGGTCGATCCGCGAGGCGCGAAGGGCCGGAAGGGTCGATGCCGAAAGAGCGATCGCGATGAGAACGATCGCGACAGCGAGTGATGTCCAGGGTTCAAGATCGAGGGCGGGCGACACCGCGCGCACAGAGGGCGAAATCATCACGGCAGCAAGGAAACCCAGGGCAATTCCACAACCGCTGAGAATCAAGCCGCGGGACAGAACCAGCTGAACCAACTGACCCGGCTCCGATCCGAGTGCCAGCCGTACGGCAAACTCGCGGAGCCTGGCCGCAGTGCCAAATGAAATGACGCCATACAGGCCGACCGTCGCCAGGATCAGCGCGAGACCGGCGAACAGCCCGATCAACCATCGGTAGAGATTCAACTGCCACATCGAGTCGGTGACGACCTGCTCCATTGTCTTCACGTTGAATATCGCGAGCTTCGGATCGACGTCTCGCACCGCCGACCGGATCGCCGCAATTGAGCCCTCTGGCAGGCGATCGGTCTTCACGATGAGCGACATCCCGAGATCCGACGCCATGGTCACATTCTGAGCCGCCGGATAGTAGATCTCCGGAGCCGCCTCGCGATCGAGCGAGACTTGCCGAACGTCCCCTGCGACACCGACGATCGTGCCGCGATCGAGCTCCTGGCCGACCGCGTCGCCGTTCGGAAAGAATCGACGCGCGAACGCCGCATTCACAAGAATCACGTGCGGCGACGTTTCCGAATCCTGATCGGTGAAGCCACGCCCCCGAATGATCGGAATGCCAAGCGCCTGGAAATAGCCTGGCGTCACGTAGCGGAGGCCGGCCGTCATCCCGGTTTCGTCGGGACGGTTCCGAATCGAGAAGGTGGCTTCCCATCCCCAGTTCTGCAACGGCGTGAGCTGAGTGAATCCAGCGGCGCGTACGCCGGGGATCGCGGCAACGCGCTGTTCGATCGCGTAGTAGTTTTGTGCCGTCGAACGCGGAGTGATATGGACGCTGAGCACGTTGCGTGTCTCCATCCCTGGGGGCACGTGCTCCAGCCGCGCGATTTCTTTCATCACCAGCGCCGCCCCCGTAGCGAGGACGAACGCGAGCGCCATTTCGAGTATCGCCAGGCCATCCCTTACGCGTCCGAATGTTCCGGCGCGCGTCACGTGCCCTCCGCCTTCTTTGGTAACGGTCTGCACGTCGACCCGCGACGCTGCCAGCGCCGGCGCGAGCCCGAAGAGCAGGGCGGTTACGACGCACATGAAGAGGAGAAAGGCAAACGCCGTCCAGTCGAGCCCGATCTCGTCTGCGCGCGGAAGACGGCCGGCGAGCACGGTTCCGAGAAGCGACGCTCCCCACCGTGCAACGACGACGCCGATCAGGCCGCCGCCGAGCCCAAGGAGCAGGCTTTCCGCGAGGAACTGGCGAATGAGGCGAAGCGATCCGGCACCTAGCGCGGCTCGGGTCGCCACCTCGCGCGCGCGAACGGTCATCCGGGCCAGCAGCAGGTTGGCGACATTCGCGCACGCGGCGGCGAGCACCAGTCCGACTGCGGCGAACAGCATCCACAGCGATCGACGCACCGGACTGATGACCGTTTCCGTCAGCGGCACCAGCCGCACGCCGATGCGCCGTCGGGAATCGGGCGTCTCCTGCTCGATGCGCTTGGCGATCACGCTCAGCTCGGAGGTCGCCGAACGAATAGTGGCGTGGGGAGCAAGCCTCGCAATCACGCTGAGCCGGCCCCGACGGAGCGCGCCGTCGACGGTCGAGCGCAGCGGCGGCGCGGGAACCCAGATGTCGGTTCGTGCTTCCGGAAGGGCGCCGGACATCAGCGAGGCGGCGCGATAGGGGAACTGGAATCGATCCGGCATCACCCCGAGCAGCGTAAATGGCCGACCGTCGAGCGTGATGTTGGCGATCGCGGCGATCGGCTGCTTTCCGAATCGCCGCTCCCAGAGGCTGGTGCTGATGACCGCGACCTCCAAGGGATCGTGCGAGTCAAACGTACGCCCTTCGATTGCAGGCGTTCCCAGCAGTGAGAACAGCGTCCGATCAGCGATAACGGCCGTCAGTCGCTCCGGGCCTGCCGGACCGCTCAAGTGCCGGGTCGTGATCTCGTAGCCGGCCACGCCGGTGAGCGAGGGTGATTGCGTTTCGAATGCCTCGAGTTCCGGCGAGCCGACAGGCCCCGTGACCGGATCGGGCACGCCATTGTGGTCCTCTGCCCACAGGCGGCCGAACACCTGAACGAGCTGCTTCGGTTGATCGAACGGCAAAGGGCGGAGGACAACGCCCTGAACGACGCTGAAGATCGCAGTCGTCGCCCCGGTCGCGAGCGACAAGGTCAGCACGGTGGCAACAGTGAAGCCGGGGCTCTTGCGCAGGGTACGAGCCCCGAATCGCAGGTCCTGTGCCGCTTCTTCGACCCATCTCCAACGTGCCACGTTCACGCGTCCTCCGATGCCGGGGTGACACTTGCCTTTCGATCACTCCGGTTACAGATTAGAGACGGGATAGATCGGCGACCGTTAACAACGGGTGTGCCCGAGCGAACGACCGCTCATCGCACCTGGCTCTGCGTCGCTCGGATCGCATCCCGGATACCCTCGACCAGCGCATCGGGATTGGCTCGCATATCTCCATTCAGCTCGACGACGGGGACAGGGTCGGCGGATTCGAGACGAATCCGCATTGCCGCGTCCGGTTCAGCAACCACGACGTCAGGGCGTATTCCGGCCATGATGCGGAGCGCCTCGTCCACAGAGCCGCTGGTCGTCACGGCAAACTTGAGACGCGCGAGCACAGCCTCCGACTGCGCGATCACTGCCTCTCCCCGACCGACGACCATCACCAACGGAGCGAAGCCGGCCACGTCGCCCGCGCGACGCCCACCTCTCGGGAATCGCCTCCGTTCAGGTCCGCGTTGGTGTTCATACGGTTGTGTCATCGTTGGAATCCTCAATCCCTAATCGCTAATCACTGATCCAGAATCCCTAATCCCCGAATCCTTCATCCTCGAATCGCGAATCCCCGAATCTTAATCCCCGAATCGCCAATCCCTGAATCGCGAACCACGACCCGCGAGCCACGAACCACGAACCGCGAACCACGGAACCGCGAACTGCGAACTGCGAATAGCGAATAGCGAATAGCGAACAGCGCATGCAATACGGCTGACGTCAGTTGGTGTGCAGCTTTCACTCTTGTGACATTTGTCGAGCGCCGGAAGGGTGACGGACACCGTACCCTTGACCGACGACGTACCTATATTGATGTCGTTGAACGCGTGCTGGGCAGTACGCTTCCCTCTTGGAGCCCGAGCGAGCAAAGGCGTTTCCGACGTCTCAAAATTGGACAACCCATCCTTGGCTCAACCGTATCTGAAGTGCAGGTGCATCTATTCGTCGATTTCGATGCGCTGAAATCAGAGCACTGAACACGAGAGCGTTCGGTCATCGCCGCGCCGGCTGCCGCTCGTTCATCACAAACGCCCACAACGTATCACCAGCACCAACGATCACGTACTGGTTGCCATCGAGCTCGTAGGTGATCGCGCCGTTGCTGACCGACGCGTTCAGGCCCGCATGCCACAGAGCGTCTCCAGTGGTTGCGTTGAGCGCGACAAGGTCATTCGAGGCGCCGCCGCTGAAGATGAGATTTCCGCCTGTGCTGAGAAGGCCCGCGCGCGCGCCACCCTCCCACTTATGGCTCCATTTCACTTTCCCGGTCTTGTAGTCGATCGCCTGCAGCATTGATTCACCGTATCCGCCGCGATCGGTGCCACCCCAGCCCTGCGGGTTGTCGCCCGGGTCGTAGATGTAATACACGCTGAAGGCACGCGTCGCGTTGACATAGAACAGTCCGGTCTGCGGGCTGAATGTCGGCGGCGGCCAGTTCGCCGCGCCTCCCTGATTTGGTGTCACCAGCGCCCCGTCAATCTGCGGCATCTTTTTCGGGTTCGGCACCGGCTGTCCTTTCTCGTCGTAGCCGGACGCCCAGTTGGTCTTGACGTACTCGGACGAGACGAGCGCCGCGCCGTTGGTCCGATCGAGCACGAAGAAGTGGCCGTTGCGTGCCGCCTGCGCCACGAGTTTCCGGTTCTGGCCGTTGATCTGACCGTCGAAGAGCACGGCCGTCTGCGTCGAATCCCAGTCGTGGGTATCGTGCGGCGACGACTGGAAGTACCAGTTCATCTTGCCGGTATCAGGGTTGAGCGACACGATCGAAGCGGTGAAGAGGTTCGCCCCGGCGCGATTGACATGCGCGATCACCGGTTGTGGATTGCCGGTGGTCACATACATCTGATTCAACTCAGGATCGTAGGTGAACGGCTGCCACGTCATGCCGCCACCGTGCTTCATCGCATCCTCATTCGGCCACGTCTCCGATCCGGGCTCCCCTTTCTTCTGCGGCACGACATACCACCGCCATTTCATCTCGCCGGTCTCCACGTCGTGCGCCTGGGCATAACCAGGAACATCCAGATCGTCGCCGCTGACGCCGACCATCACCATGTTCTTCACGATCAGTGGAGCGACCGAACCGTAATAGAACTGGTCCAGATCGCAGATCTGCTTGTGCCAGCGCTCGGTTCCATCCTTGATGTTCAGTGACACCAGATTGCAGTCCGGGGTCTCGAAGTACAGCCAGTCCCGATAGATCGCTGCACCGCGATTGCCAATGTGAATCCCGCCTTTGGACTGCCAGGTGAAGTGCCAGATCTCACGGCCGGTACGCGCGTCCAGCGCCCACACATGGTCCGGCGCGGTGAGATACATCACCCCGTTGACCTGCAACGGCGTACCCTTGATGCTTCCGGGATTGCCGCCGGCGCCTGGATTGAGCCGGTACACCCAGGCGAGGCTCAGTGCACCAATATTGCCGTCGTTGATCTTCGTCAACGTGCTGAAGCGCCGGCCGGTGTAGTCGCCGTTGTAGCTTGGCCACATATCCGTACCCGGATTGAGCAGCCTCGCCGGGTCGAGTCCCGTCTGTGCTGCCACGCTCAGAACCGTTATCAGCACCAGACCGGACGCCGCAAATATGACCCGTCTCATTTCAACGTCTCCAGATAGGCAACCACGTCGTGGATGTTCTTGTCGGTAATCGTGTCGAGAAGCGCGTGATGCGCGGCGAGCGGATCGTCCTTGACCACCTTCACGTCCGGAGCGCGCCTGAATGTCCGATAGTTCCCCGACGCGTCGCGCAGAGAGACGTTGAAGTCGTCCATCTGCAAGAGGACGCCGGTGACCGCCTCACCATTGGCCGGCGTCACCGTGACCTTGACGGCGCTTGGCGACGCCGGCGCGGCGGCTCCTCGCCCTCGCGCGCCGCGCCCACCGCCGCCAGGAAACAGGAACCGCTGCTGGATTTCGATTGGTTCGTAGCGGCCGCCGATCCCGGCAAGGCTCAGGCTCGTCGTCGTATGGCAGCTCGCGCACTTGCCTTCGCCGTTGAAGAACGCGGCTCCCGCCGCTGCGTCGCCGGTAAGAACGTTCTGCGCCTGGAAGATCGGCGATCCCCGGAACGAATCGTTGACCCGCTGTCGCAGGAAGTGCGCGAGGTTGACGACCTGATCGTCGCTGAGCGTGGCGCCCGACGCGCCACTCTGCATCTTATGGCCGCGCTTGAGAAAGGGTCCGAGCTCGCTGCCGTAACGGTCGCGCAGCACGACCAGCGATCGCGTCAGGTTCGGCCCGTTCTCGGTACCGCGCGCCTGCGTGCCGTGACAGTTGATGCATTCCGCGGCCCACACCGTTTTGCCCTTGTCGGCGAGCGCCGAGTCCACGTACGGCGCATCCGCAGGTCCCGCGCCCATGACGCCGCCCCGGGCACGGCCGCCGCCGCCGCCTGCAGGAGGTGGCGTTTGTTGTCCACCCCGTCCTCCGGCAGGAGGTGTCGGGGCCTGAGCGCTGACGATCGTGACCGCCGCGGCAAGTGCGAGCACGGCAGTTGCGATCCAGCCTCGAGACGTCGGTCGTTTTCGCATCACAATAAGGTCTCCGGTCGGCGACATCATACTAGCTCCCAGCTTCCGGCTTCCAGCTTCCGGCTCGTATCGCCGCCGGGCTCAGATCCACGCCGAGCAGATCGCCGATCCGATCGACCGTGACGTCGGCTGGCGGATATCGCTGCAGGATGTCGGGATCCTGGGCATAGTGCCCCTGCTTCGGGAAGACCGTGGTCACGCGATGCTGCCATTGCGATTTGAAGGCATCGAGCAGCCGCAGCTTGTCGTCGACAAACACGTAGTGCTCCGCTGGAAACCTGCGCTCCACGTCTTCGAGCTCGAGCTCTTTGTGCACGTAAATCAGCACCTGACCCTCGACCGCTTCCTGCAAGCCGGATCGTTCGATCTTTCGCGGCTGAAAGACCACATCACCGTCGGAGAGAATGACGACAGGCCCCCACGCCTTGAATCGATCGATCACGTCGAGTGAATTGGGAAACAGCCGGTTGGCAAACGGATAGTTGATCAGGAACGACGACGCCTTGAGGATATTCGGATCGCGCGGGTGCTGCACCCGATACGACTGCAGCGCGCCGAGATAGTCGGCGTATCCGACCGTCTCCCGCAGCCGCTCGAATATTTCCCAGTACTGCCGCTCCGAGTCGTGCCCGACG
>JBPYFA010000105.1:0-4665 GCA_051986585.1 Vicinamibacterales bacterium
TCCTTGGTCTCGAGATTGATGATGAAGATGTCGGCAATCGCGCCGCGCAGCCCGGCGAACGCCACTTCCTTGCCGTCGGGGCTGATGTCGGGCGACTCCGGACCATCGACCGTCTTCAGCTCGATCCGCTGTTCGATCTTTTTCGAGACGACGTTCTGAAGGATCAGCGTCTTGTTCTTTTCGGTGCGGGCGAAATAGGCGATCTTGTCTCCGGCCGGCGACCACGACATCCATGAGACGGCGTTGTTCCGGAAACCACCCGGCGTCGCGATGTACTCGTAGCCGTGATTCTGGTTGAAGCCGCTCGTCAGATTGCGGATGACTTTGCCGTCCTTGGTCGACATCAGGACGATGTCGAGTTCCTGATCCTTGCGGTTGCCGGCGGCGACCGCCATCAAGTCGCCCGAGGGGGATGGCTCGATCGACACCACGACGCTGTACGGCGTCTTGCCGCGTTTGGGTGCGAGGTCCTTGCCGTAGTCCTGCGGCCGTTCCTTATCGCGGAATGGCTTGAACCGATCCTTGAGGTACTTGTCGAACTGCTCGTCGAACTCTTCGGGCTTGAGCCGGAACGCCTCTTCGTAGGCGCTCTCGCCGCCGCCAATCACAGCCTTGCGGAGCGCGAACAGGAACTGGCGCAAGCCTTCTTTGCCCCAGCGCGACTCGATGAATTCGAACGCCGCGTGACCGAGGTTGTAAGGCAGGCGTCCATCGGCGAACTGCACGCCTTCGAAGTCGCTCATCGACGGGATGATGTCGGCGATGGCGGCGTCCCGAACCGTCATCAGATCGAACGGCTGCCAGTAGCCGGTCATGTAATCCGAGAGCCCTTCGTCCACCCACAGCGGCAGCTGTCGATGCAGCAGCGAGCGAGGAATGATGTCGAACTCGAAGATGTGGGTGAGCTCGTGCGTGATCAGCCGATAGAGTGCATCCGACGGCTCGTCGATCGGAAGCACCATGCGATCGCGGTACGGCTCCGCGAACGCGAGCACGCCTTCCGGCAATTCACCAGGTTCGATGTTCTGCTGTTGGAATTCGCTTTCAGTCTTGTAGAGGACGAGCGGAACTTTGAAGGCGAGGTCGTGTTTCAGGTCCGAGCTGACTTGCTGATAGGCGCTTTCGGCGTACGACGTGACGCGTTCGAGCTGCTTTTCGATCTCGGGGTAGTAATAGATTTCGAAGTGGTCGGTCTTGTAGATGTTCCACTTGAAATCGTTGTAGCGAATCCGGTTCTTGCCGAAATACGGAACGTACGGCGTCTGACCGAACGCCTCCCCGACCGGACCAACCAAAAACAGGGCGAGGAGAGCCAGGGCCATCGGCGCGACAGTGCCGCGCGGCGTGCGCGTACGCATATTTCACCTCGAAGCGCAGCGAGGTGGACTCCCGCCCCCTCCTGCGAAGGCGACGATGTCAGATCGTCCGCTGCTCGTCGCCGATGTTACTGTAGCTGAGACGGTTGTCGCAACGTTCGCGTCCCGGAAAAACGGGCCGCCGGCAGCGATGCGAAATATCGCCGACGCCCGAAAAGCAAGCCATGTGCCTGTCGGGCTCGCACTGGAACGTGCGCAAAACCGCATATCGATACGGGGCTGTCCCTCGTGCGCTGTCATCAGCCGGCAACGCGCCGTCCCCACTCAGGGACAAAAGCGACACAGACGCCCGCTCGGGAGTTTTTCCTTTCGGCTCTTTTCGCTGCCGTTTTTCCGTCTGGCTCCACGGCGGAAAGGCGGCGGCTGACGAAGTCGGAAAAAACTTACAATACAAGGAATAAAGGCACGGCCCGCCGGTGTTGTTCCCGAATGGGCGGCCTTATTGGGACGTCATGGTTTTTCGCCGCCGAGCGACCTCGTCCGATCCGCCTGCCGGTGCGCGAGGCCCCGCTGACGACGGCGTGACGAAAGAGCCGGCTATAGATGAGGAATTCGTCCGTGAGGCGTTGTCATATGTGGACAGCCTTTACGGCACGGCTCTCCGTCTGACCCGACGGCCGGCCGATGCGGAGGATCTGGTCCAGGACACGTATCTGAAGGCGTTCCGGTCGTCGGCCCAGTTCCAGCGCGGGACCAATCTGAAGGCGTGGCTGTTCACGATCCTTCACAACACGTTCCGGAATATGGTCCGGCACGATGGCCGGAACCCTGTGGACGTGGACAGCGAATACGTGGAGCAGGCGCGGGCTGACGGCGCCGGCGGCCACTCACCTGAGGAGTTGCTGACCCGGGCGACCCTCGACGCCGACCTCCAGGCGGCGCTGGATGCGCTGCCGGAGGCGTTCCGGCAGGCGGTTTGGTTGCGTGACGTTGAGGAGTTGACCTACGCGGAGATCGCCGACGTCCTCGGCGTCCCGATCGGGACCGTGATGTCGAGAATCTCCCGGGGACGGCGGGCGCTTTACGATCGGTTGCAGTCGACGCGGATAGGCGACGCGACCGGCAACGAATTGCAGCGTTCGGCCGACGGTAAACAGAAAGCTGACGTGATATGAGGGGCGATGAGCAAGTGTCGTGATCTGGATCCGCTGTTCGCGCCGTACGCCGACGGTGACGTCCAGGCTGGTGATCGCGTATCGGTCGAGACGCACCTCGAAAAATGCCCGCCGTGCCGCGAGCGCGTGACTGAGCAGGAGACCGTCCACAGTGTGCTGGCGGCCCGAGGCAGTTCGCTGCGCGCCTGCGCCTCCGATCGGCTTCGTGCCCGATGCGCGGCACAGGCGAGGCTTGCCGGTCCCGATCTGGTGACACCTGAGCGGCGGCTCGCCGTGCGAACACGAGTCAGCCGCTGGGTTCCGCTCTCTCTGGCTGCGTCGCTGCTCCTGGCCATTGCCGGCGCGTTCATCATTGGCCTGAACGACAACGTCGAGGCGCTCGCCGCGCAGTTGACGATCGATCACGTGAAGTGTTTTCAATTCTCGCCGGAACGGCTGCAACATGCTGATGCGATCGCCGCATCGCGCGAATGGGCCGAGAAGCAGGGCTGGACGATTGAGGTTCCGGGCAGCTCGTCGAGCGCCGGCCTCGAACTGCTCGGCGTCCGCCGGTGCGCGATGAGCAGCGGCCGGGTCGCCCACGTCATGTACAAGTGGCAGGGGAAGCCGCTGTCGATGTTCGTCGTGCCACGAACGATTCACGACATCCCGCAACAGCAGGAGTTCGTCGAGAAGTTCGGTCACGAAGCGGTGATCTGGACCGGTCGCGATCGCACCTACGTGCTGCTCGCGCGCGCGCAACCATCGGAGCTCGCACCGGTGATTGGATACGTCCGGCAGACGGTGCATTGAGGGCGGAGGAGGCTGCGCCGCGTCTGTTTTCGGTTGTGAGTTTTACGTTCTCTGGCTTCGGTTTGTGGTTGTGAGTTTCGTTCGCGATTGACGGAAAAACGGCAAACCGATCACTGAAAACGAAAAACCGACAGACGAAAAACCAAAAACCGACAGACGAAAAACCAAAAACTGAGAACCCAAAACCGAGAACCAAAAACCAAAAACCGACACGGCTCATGCTCTCCAACAAGGATCAGAAATGAAGAGTCGATGGATTGCCGCTCTCGCCGCTGCCAGCGCACTCGCGCTGCTGATTGTGCCCTTGATTCTGCATTCGGAACGTCTCGAATCTAAAGCCTCATCAGCGACGGAGGCCGCAGCACCAGCCGGCAAGCCGGCTGCACCGCACAAATCCGAAGGGACAGCGAACCTCGATCTGACGTTCAAGGATATGAACGGTTCGGAGGTCAAGCTGGCTGACTACAAGGGCAAGGTGATTTTGCTGAACGTGTGGGCGACCTGGTGCGGCCCGTGTGAGTTGGAAATTCCCGAACTGGTCGAGACCTACTCGAAGTACAAGGACCAGGGCCTGGTGGTGCTCGGCGTCTCGCTCGACGATCCGCCGGAAACGCTGCGCGCCTATGCGCCGAAGAAACAAATGAATTACCCGATCCTGCTCTGGCAGGATGCGTTCGACGATGCATACGGTCCGATTGTGGGCGTGCCAATCACGTTCTTCATCGGCCGCGACGGCACGATCAGCAAGCGCCATTTCGGTCCGGTGACAAAAGAAGGGATCGAACAGGAGATCAAGCAGCTCCTGTAGTATGATCGTTTCAAGATGTTGAAAGGGTTCACGCACGCGCGCCTGGCGTGCGGTTGCCGCATCGGTTTTCGTGAAGGCGTCGAAGGTAGCCCAGTGACCGTCGTGCTCGACGAAAAAGGGCCGGGCTGCCCGCTCACCCAACACGTCCGCGATTTGCCGCTCTTCGATCATCGCGAGGCGCTTCGTCCGTCGACGCGCCTGCTGCCACCCGAAGAGACCGAGTACGAAGAGTCCTAACTCTTTTCTTTCTTTTCCTTCTTCGGTTCGCGTCCCCCTTCCTTCAGCGCCCGGCGCAGCAGGAACTCGATGTGGCCATTCAGGCTGCGCAGGTCGTCGTCTGCCCAGCGCTGAATGGCTTCGAGCACCTCGCGGTCGATTCGGAGCAGGAATGGTTTACGCTCGGCCACGGCGGGTTCACTGGTAAATCGTACCGGCGTTGACGATCGGCTGGGTCGACCTGTCGCCGCAGAGCACGACCAGCAGATTGCTGACCATCGCCGCCTTGCGCTCGTCGTCGAGGGCAACGACTTCGTGCTGCGCCAGCATGTCGAGCGCCATCTCCACCATCCCGACT
>JBPYFA010000106.1:0-43111 GCA_051986585.1 Vicinamibacterales bacterium
ACGTTCGGGAATCGATCCGGCTCGAACGGCCAATTGCCGAGGTGTATCGCTTCTGGCGGCAGTTCGAGAACCTGCCGCGCTTCATGAATTACCTCGAACAGGTCACCGACCTCGGCAATCGACGGACGCGATGGGTCGCTCGTGGACCGGCTGGAACGCGGGTGACGTGGGACGCCGAAATCATCAACGAAATCGAAAACAAGGTCATCGGCTGGCAGTCGCTTCCCGGTGCCGACGTCGTCAATGCCGGGTCGGTCAATTTCGATACGGCTCGAAACGGTCGTAGTACACAGCTCACCGTGCATCTGCAATATGCGCCGCCGGCCGGCCGTGCGGGATCGCTCGTCGCATCGACCTTCGGCCGCGAACCTTCACAAACCATCCGGGAAGATCTACGCCGGCTCAAGCAATTGCTCGAGGCCGGTGAATTTCCACACGCGACGTCACGCGCATAAGGGGAACTGCTAATGAAGGCCGTTTGCTATCACGGAAAAGAAGATGTTCGTGTCGAAACCGTTCCCGACCCGCAGATCCTCAATCCACGTGACGCCATCGTCAAGATCACCGCGACCGCGATTTGTGGATCCGATTTGCACATTTACGACGGTTACATCCCGACGATGGAGCGTGGCGACATTCTCGGCCACGAGTTCATGGGCGAGGTCGTCGAAGTCGGTAGCGGCAACCACCGGCTTCGAGTCGGCGATCGCGTCGTTGTGCCGTTCACTATTGCGTGCGGCAACTGCTACTTCTGCAAAGAACAGCTGTGGTCGCTCTGCGACAACTCGAATCCGAACGCGTGGATGCTCGAGAAGATTACCGGCTTCTCGGGCTCGGCCCTCTTCGGCTACTCGCACATGTACGGCGGCTACCCGGGCGGTCAGGCTGAGTACGCGCGTGTACCGTTTGCCGACGTGGGACCACTGAAAGTGCCGTCATCGCTCAGCGATGAACAAGTCCTGTTCTTGTCCGACATTCTGCCGACTGGATACATGGCGGCAGAGAACTGCCAAATCAGGCTCGGGGATACGGTCGCGGTGTGGGGATGCGGTCCGGTGGGCCAGTTCGCGATTCAGAGTGCGTTCTTGCTCGGCGCCGAACGCGTCATCGCCATCGATCGATTCCCGGAGCGCCTGACGCTTGCCGCAACCCACAGCAAGGCGGAGGTGCTCAACTACACAGAAGTGGATATTCCCGAAACACTGCGCGCCATGACGGGTGGAGAAGGGCCGGATGCCTGTATCGACGCCGTGGGCCTCGAAGCGCACGGCACCACACTCGACGCGTGGTACGACCGGGCGAAAACCTCGCTGTACATGGCCACCGATCGACCGCACGCGCTCAGGCAGGCGATCTCGTGCTGCCGAAAAGGAGGCACCGTGTCGATTCCGGGCGTCTATGGTGGGTTGCTCGACAAATTCCCGCTGGGCGCTGCATTTGCAAAAGGGCTCACCCTGAAGATGGGCCAGACCCACATGCACAAATATATGCCCGGGCTGCTCGATCGAATCGAACGCGGTGAAATCGATCCGTCATTCATCATCACGCATCGCGTCACACTCGACGATGCACCGACGATGTATCGCACGTTCCGCGACAAACAGGACGACTGCATCAAGGTCGTCATGAGACCCGATGGCCGGGCGTAGACAAAGGATATGGACTACACAGGAGGCAAAGCATGGCTGATGCGGGAACCCTGCACGATGCATTTCTGGACGAACTACGCGACTGTTACGATGCCGAAAAGCAGTTGACCAAGGCACTGCCGAAGCTCGCCAAAGCCGCGGCGTCACCCGACCTGCGGGCGGCGTTTGAGACACATCTCGAGGAAACCCGCGGGCACGTCGATCGGCTCGAACAGGTATTTGAGAGCCTCGACGAGAAAGCTCGCGGCAAGCATTGCGATGGAATCGCCGGCATCATCGAGGAAGGCAAATCGATGATGGAGGAGGAATTCGACGACGCAACCATGGACGCCTGCTTGATCGCTGCCGGGCAGCGCGCCGAACACTACGAGATGGCGGCTTATGGCACCCTCGTCGCCTGGGCGCAGAGCATGGGCCATTCAGAAGCGGCCGATCTGCTGCAGGAAATCCTCGACGAGGAAAAAGCCGCGGATAAGAAGCTCTCCACTCTTGCTGAAGGTGGGATCAACCAGGAGGCGGCGGATGCCGCACATCCGGAGGAAGAAGAAGGAGAAGAAGAGGAAACACCAGCACGGGGACGGAAGAACTCTTCAGCTGCCGCCGTTGCCACGCGCAGGCGGAGATAGCGGATCAGAGTGAGAGAATGAGAAACGGCCCGCAAACGCGGGCCGTTTCCATGTGATGCTCCATCGGAATCGATGAATTATGCGCGGCAGCAGTTGACGGTGACGAACGCCAGAGTTCGATACCGTCAGCGGTCGGCCGCGGCGCACACGAAATTCGAAGCGTCGTCGGTGCTGCCCGATCCTTTGTACTTTGCAACCAGAGGATACTGGCAAAGCGGGCGAGTCCGATCGGGTTTGCCTGCGGTTCGATGGGCCGCCACAATCTGCGATGGCGCGCCGCCGGTGCGGATCCAGTCCTCCATCGCCGCGACTTTATCGAAGGAATCAGTCCCGACGCCCCCCTGGCAATGCCCCATCCCCGGCACGAGATACAGCGCCACTGATTTGCCCGCCGCGCTCTTTCCAGACGCATCGAGCACCGCATTGAAGTAATTGATGCTGTTGAGTGGTGCGACTTGCTGATCGGCCCATCCGTGGTACATCAGCAGCTTTCCACCTCGCGAAAAGTACGCCTTCAAATCCGGCGAGGGCGGTTCGAGGCCAACGGCCTGATGCTCGAGGCGTGCGATGTCAGTCGCTGGATTGAAGGAGGCCGGATCCCATTCCGGATTGTTGAAGACGATGTACTTGAAGGCCTCGGCGGCAATGGCGTACGGCTGCGGACCAGCAAGGGTCGCCCACCCAAGCTCCGATCCGGGATGGAGCATGGGGAATGACAGTGTGGCGCCGCTTGTTGGATCCTTGACCGGCCCATACATCGCGCGTGCCGTTTCGACTTGGGCCGCCGTGAGGCAGGCCGGACCGTCGTCCCCCTGACAGCGAATGACGTTCGGATCGAACGTGCATCGATCCGGCGCATCGATGATGCCGTCCTTGACGCCATCCAGTGCATCGCAAGCCTTCAAGGCCGCTTCGTGGATGGTCGGATACTTTTCCGGGGGGATATAGCTGTCGGCCGTGCGATGCACCATGCGATTGAACTGCAGCCGTACACCGTGAAGCTTGGGAGTCAATACCGGTGTGGCACCGGCGATGATCGCCTCGTAGTCGGCAGGATATTTCGAGGCTTCGACGACACCCTGCCGCCCGCCGGTCGAGCAACCGTTCCACATCGACAAGGCGGGACCACCGCCGTAGAACGCCGCGACCAGGACCTTGGCCTGCACCGTCATCTCGTGCACCGCACGATACGCATAATCGACGAGCTTCTCAGGGTGGTTCATCGCAAAGGACGCACCCGCAGTGGAATGCCCGGTGTCGGTGCTCGCCGTCGCGTAACCCTGGGTTAACGCCGCCGCCATCGCGGCATATGAAATGGTGCCCGCCCAGCCACCGTTACCGACCGACTGCAGCTTCTGGTTCCAGTTGGATACGGGCATCCAGACTTCGATCTTGATGTCCGAGTCGTTCGTCGGTGTCAGCGTCGCGGCCACGCGACAGAACGCCGGCAGTGACGCCGCATAGGCCGGCATCGGGTTAGCCGATCCGCGGCCATCGGGCGGCCTGAACGAGCCCCCAGCCACGACCGCGGCCGAGTCGATGTGGGCGTTGGCGAGGCTCTTCGCGGCCAGCGACTCGCAGGTCGCCGCCGCCACGGCGTTCACATCCGGCTCTCGCTCGCCAGCGGCGTGGGATAACGCCGCATACAGACAAACAATCGCAACCGCAACCGTGAAGCGTACAGAGTTTGGCATCGTGCTCTCGCGTGTGTCAGGGCCGACTGCGCGCGAACTCTACCACACGAGAGCGAAGGGACAGTCGTGGTGATGGTTTCCGGCGATTGGCCGAACCGTGCGACGAGATGTCCGGCTCAGCGCTTCTTGCTCGATCCCTTTCGCGAGGACTTCCGGGATGTCGTGCGCGAGGACTTTCGTGACGATCCTTTGCGCGACGACTTGCGAGAGCTCTTTCGCGGCGGCACCTTGGCTCCCTTCTCCCGTGCCTCGCTCAAACCAATGGCAATCGCTTGCTTGCGGCTCTTGACGCTTCGGCCGGATCGTCCACTCTTCAGCGTGCCCTTCTTTCGGCGGCGCATCGCAGATTCGACCTTTTTCGAAGCATATTTTCCGTACTTCGGCATTCTCACACCTCCGTTCGCGTGCCTTGCAAGGTGTGTGCTCTTGAGCGGCAGAGTCGGATCGGTGTGGCGCTCGAGGTTGCCCGACGCTAAAACAGAACGGCGATGTCGGCAATCACCTGCGTATGCTGGTTATAAATGACCGCATGGCCATCGATCACGCCGCGGCTGTAGCCTGCAGGCAGTACCTGAAGCTGACGTTCGAGCGTTAGAGGAAACGGCTCCATCTTCTTCTGCCATCCCGGAGGCAGTTGACCGGTACGTCGATATTTCTTTTCCAGACCCGGTGGCAGATTGCGATAACGGGGCGCGTAGTACTCGCGGATGATGCGCACTTCGCGCGGCAGAAACTCGACGTGCACCGTCACGGTCGTCGCCGATGCGTCGACACGCTCGGCGCTCACCTCTTTCTTTCCTTTCGCATGATCGTTCTTCGAATCGTTCGCTGACACGACGCTCGCGGCGAGCACTCCGGCGATTCCGAGATAGATCACCTTTTTCATGATGTCCGGCACCCCTTCCGAGAAATGATGCGCAAGGATCCTGCCTCGAGCCACGTCTGCCTAACCAGCACCCCCTCAATGACTTGAGACAACGCAGCCGGCCGAGTATCCCGCACGATGCACGAGAACGTCGTATCGGGAAACAGGATCGTAAGAGGGGGGCGGGCCGGTCAGACCAGGTAATCGGGTCAGCCCAGAGGCAGGCCAGCGTCAGAGATGTCGCCGATAAGGCCGCGAGAGGTCAAGAAACTGGAATAAGTGCTTCCAGCTGGGCACACGTTTCGGACAGCGCGTCCTGCTGGCGCATCCGGTCGGCCCAGTGCCGGCATCGGTCTGCGATCCGCGGATCATCAATGAGCGCGTGCAGTTCCGCGGCCACGCGCTCGCTTCGAAAGCCTCGCGGACGCACCCAGCGCGCGACGCCGAGGCGCCACATGCGCGTGGTGTTGTCCGGCTGATCGAATGCCAGCGGCATCGTGAGCTGCGGAACACCGGCGGCAAGCGCCTGCGCGCAGGTACCAATACCGCCGTGATGGACGACCGCCGCACATCGTGGAAACACGCGCGAGAAGGGCAGGTACGGTTCATAGCGCACATCGTCACCCAGGTGCGGGGGCAGTTGTTCCGGGTACTTCGTCAGGAAGAGCGCGCGACGTCTCAGCTGGCGCGTGGCCTTCAGCGCGGCCGCAAAGAACGATGCCGCGGCCCGATTCGCCGATCCCGGGGTGAAGAGAATCGGGGGAGAGCCGGCATCCAGAAATGATTGCAGCCCCGGATCGATCGCGTGCACGTCCGCTTCGTCATAGAGCGGAAACCCGGTCAGGCGCAGCTGCGCCGGCCAGTCGGCTGGAACGGTTGCGAACCACTCGGGAAACAAACCGATGACGCGTTGCGGCGAATGCAGCCAGCTCTTGAAGACACGCGAGACCGGCGGAAGGCCGAGCTCACGTCGCAACTGATTCAAGGGCGGGACGATTGGCGGGTCGAGGAGGAGACGATCCAGCAGCAGGTAGAGCGATCGTTTCAGCCACCGCGGCAGGGCGGAAAGGTCGACACCGGGAATCGATGCTGGTGGTTCGATTTCCGATCGGAAGATCGACGGTGCGAGATGTACCGTGGCCGCGGGCGCGCAATGCGCGTCTTCGAACACCCGCGCGGCAAACGCGAGTGCGTGCCCCACGAGGACCGTGCGTCCCGGTTCGTATGCTGAAGCAATCAGGTCGTAGTGTGCCCGCAGCGCCGAGGCAATCGTGCGCAGCACCAACGTCAGGCCCTTGCGCTCGTGCCACAGATCCGGGTGCTTCGTCGTCTCCTCGAATTCCTCCTGCGAGTGAATCTGAATGAATCGCAAACCAGCGCCTTCGCTGATCGTTTGAAATGGTTCAGCGGTCAGGATGGTGACGTCGTGGCCGCGCGAGCGCAGCGCACGGCCGATGCCGATGAACGGATGCACGTCGCCGCTCGACCCGACCGGTGCGAGAAGAAAATGGGCCACGAACGATCAGGGCGTCAGCGGTGTGACAGAGCCTCGCGAGGGATTTCGACGCTGATCCGTCACGGCGCGATCGAATCGGGCCGCCAGTTCGGGAAAGCTCGCCGTTGGCCCGCTCCATCGCAGCGCTTCCACATCGTCGAACAAGGCGATATCGGTCCGCAACGTGGCCAGTGTGCGAAAGAGCAAGGCCCGTTCGCGCTCCTCCTGCAGGGTGCGCGCGAGCGACGCCGCGCTCGCCGCATTGACGTGCCACTCGCGCGAATCGGGAGGAATGGATTCGAGATGGAGAAACTTCGCGAGGACGGCGGCGGACGATTTCGCCCCCCAGCCCTTGAGCCCGGGGTACCCATCTGCGGCATCGCCGACCAGCGCCAGGTAATCGGGAATCGATTCCGGGCGTACACCGAACTTCGCGATCACGCCGGCCTCGTCACGGATGGCGCGCGTGCGCCGATTCATCTGGACGATCCGGTCGCCGCGCACCGACTGCGCCAGGTCCTTGTCCGGTGTACAAACGACGACTCGAGTGACCCGCTCGTCGCGTGCCGCCGCTAGAGCGGCAGCCGCCAGCGCATCGTCTGCTTCGAATTCGACCATCGGCCAGACCACGATCCCGGCTGACGTGAGCGACGACTCGAGCAACGGAAATTGCGAAAGGAGATCCGGATCGATTCCGGCTCCGGTCTTGTAGCCCGGCCAGAGGTCGTTGCGAAACGATTCGATGACGTGATCAGTCGCGACCGCAACATGCGTCGCGCCGGCGCTGATCATCGCGAGGATCGAGCCGACAACGCCGCGCACGGCGGCGATTTCGCGTCCGTCGTCGTCACGCGCCGAAGGAAGCGCGTAGTAGTGGCGAAACAGCTCGTAGGTACCGTCGATTAGATAGACTTCCAGATGAGGCTCCAGCACAACCCTATCGGACCAACAGGGTTTCGATCAAATTGCGCGAGCGGTCGGGCGCAGGGGCAATGTGCTGGGTATCCTCACTTGTCTGCGCATTGATCGTGATTCACGCGTTGCGATCGGAATGATTGAACCGGCGGAGCCGGGGTCGGGAGACCCCGGCTATCTGGCATTCTTCAGCTTCTCAGTCTGGGCCCGGAGCTTCGCTTCCTTCTCACGCAGCTCGGGTGTGAACTCCGCGCCGAAATCTTCCGCATCGAACACCTGCCGGATTTCAATTTCCGAGTCGACGTTCGGCATTGGATTCGGGCAGCGCTTCACCCATTCGATCGCCTCTTCTTTCGACCTGACGCGCCACAGCCAGTAGCCGGCGATGAGCTCTTTCGTTTCGGGAAATGGTCCATCGATGACCGTCCGCTGGGCGCCTGAGAACTTCACGCGAGCCCCCTTCGAGCTCGGGTGGAGGCCTTCACCTTCGAGCATAATGCCCGCCTTGACCAGTTCTTCATTGAATCTGGTCATGTCGGCGAGCAGAGCCTGGTCTGGCATGATGCCCGCTTCGGATTCCTTGGTGGCCTTTACCAGAATCATGAATCGCATTGGTTTCTCTCCATTTGTTTACATCGCGCCTGGTTGCCCGGCGTGGTCTGTGCCCGATTCGCGCTCTACACGTTTGTCGATCGACCCGGGGCAAAATCGACATCGCTCACCACGGTGTCTAAGTCCTCGAAAGCGAAGCAGGCATGGATAGGCGCATGTTCGGCCAATCAGGTCTCGTGGTGCCGGCGGTTGGAATGGGCACGTGGCGGACGTTCGACGTTCGAGGCGCGGCCGACGAGGCGCGATCGCGGAGGATTGTCGAGCGTGCGCGCCAGCTCGGCGCGACATTGTTCGATTCGTCGCCGATGTACGGACGAGCCGAGCGCGTTCTCGGCGACAGCGTGCGCGCCATTCGCGCTGATGTGCTGATCGCGACGAAGATTTGGACGCACGGCACGCAGGAAGGATATCAGCAGGCAAAACACGCACTCGAGCTCTTCGGCGGGTGGATCGACCTGTATCAGATCCACAACCTGCTGAACTGGCGGGAGCACCTGGACACACTCGAACGGCTCCAACGCGAAGGCGCGGTCAAAGCGATCGGCGCTACACACTACAGCCGGTCGGCGTTCGGTGAGCTGGAGACGGTGATGAAGACAGGTCGGATCACCGCGATCCAGATTCCGTACAACCCGATCGAGCGAGCCGTCGAGGCGAAGATCCTGCCGCTCGCCGCCGACCTTCGCTTGGGCGTCGTGGTGATGCGCCCGTTTGGCGAGGGCTCTCTCCTGCGCCATCCGCCCCCACACGAGGCTCTGGCACCGCTGCGGCCATTCGGGGTCAGGACCTGGGCGCAGGCGCTGCTCAAGTGGATCCTTAGCGACCCTCGGTGTCACGTCGCGATCCCGGCCACGTCGAGCGAGGCGCACATGGGGGAGAATGCAGAAGCCGCCGATCCGCCATGGTTCGGCCCGGATGAACGCGCGTTGGTCACAAGACTCGCCACAAAAGCCGATTCGATCGTCTAAGCAGCTGGCAGAATTGGTCAATTGCTACGAGGTGCCGGAGATGGATCGACGAACGTTCCTGACTATCGCACTCGCGTCCCCGGCGCTGCGGCAAGCTACGAAGGGGCGTCCGCAAGCCAAGCCTCAGGCTCCGCCACCGCAAACGACTTCGCCTGCTTCACCGGCGTGGACGCAGTGGGGCGGACCGCACCGGAATTTCCAGACGGAAGCCACCGGGCTGAAAGAGACCTGGCCCGCCTCCGGCCCCTCCGTGATTTGGCGGCGGCCACTTGGCGACGGCTATTCATCGCCCGCAGTCGAGAACGGCGTGCTCTATACGATGTATGGACGGCCGCGCCAGGAGATCGTCATGGCCGCGAGTGCCGCCGATGGCAAGACGCTGTGGGAATACGAGACGGCAATGACGTTCCAGAGTGACGCCCCGGAGATGGGGAACGGTCCGTACTCCACGCCGCTCATCGTCGGCGATCGATTGTTCACGACCGGCGTCGCGGGCCGCATGCAGTGTTTCGACAAGAAGACGGGGAAGCTGGTGTGGACGCAGCAGCTCTGGACCGATCACCACGGGTCGCGAATGATGTATGGATACGCCTCAAGCCCGATCGCGTTTCGCGACACGGTGATCGTGCCGGTCGGCGGCCCAGGCAAAGCGGTGATGGCCTTTCGGCAATCGGATGGATCGGTGGCCTGGAGCCAGAACAACTTCGGCAATGTGTATTCATCTCCGATCCTGATCGATGTCGGCGGCCTCGAACAGCTTGCCCTCGTAATGGACGGATACGTGATCGGCGTCAATCCGCATAACGGCGATCTGCAGTGGCAGGTGCCGTTCAAAGCGGACTACTCGATTGCCGTCGCCACGCCGGTCTGGGGTCCAGACAACCTGCTGTTCGTCTCGTCGGAGTACAACGCCGGCAGCAAGGTGATCGAGTTGAAGCGGAACGGTCTGCAGACGATTGCGACCGAGTTGTGGAGTTCCAATCGGCTGCGCCTGCATCACGGCAATGCCATGCGCATTGGGGACGGCATCTACTTTTCGAGCGGTGGGAAAGGCAGTCAGGCCATCCTCAGCGCCGTCGATGCCCGTTCGGGAAAGATCTATTGGCAGGAGCGCAGTATCGAAAAGGCGACATTCGTGTGGGCGGATCAGAAGCTGATCACGCTGGACCAGGACGGCAATCTGATGATCGCGCATCCCTCGCCGCAGGGATTCAAGATCGTCGCCAAGGCCCCGCTCCTGACGCACCTGTCGTGGACGCCGCCGGTTCTCGTCGGCACTCACCTGTATATTCGCGATCGCAAGTCGATGATGGCCGTAGATCTCGGGTGAGATTCGCGGTCACCGCGTCCGCGACACACGAACCCCGTATACTAGTGCCACGCTGGGAGGGGTTCGTGGTTGCAGTGGTCTGGCAGTTCGATATCCGGCCAGGGTCGGCTGAGGAGTTCGAGCGCCTGTATGGCGCCGACGGGGAGTGGACGAAACTGTCGCGGCGTAGCCGTTCGTTTCTGGGCAGCTCGTTCCTGCGGGACATCGGAACCGAGTCGCGGTATCTGCTCGTTGAGTACTGGGGAGAAATGGTCGTCTACGAGAAGCACGTGGCCGATTTCAGCGACGAGTTGGAGGCACTCGAACGGGAACGCGAACGCCTGGTCGAACGGATGGAAACCGTCGGTGTGTTCACGGCGCTTGATGTGCCGCAGCGGGCGGGCCCTGCCTGGTCGAGACGTTCGGGCAAATAGTCATCACACGTTAGGAGCGATTGATGAAACGTGCACTCACGGCTGTGGCGGTTGTACTCGCGACCGCGCTCACCCTGGCGCAGGCGCCGCCAAACTTCGCAGGGAAGTGGACGCTTGTTCCTGATCCAAATGCCCAGGGAGGCGGAATGGGCGGACTCGGGCAGGAAGCCTCCATCACGCAGGATGCCTCCACGCTCAGCATCACGCGCACGACACAGATGGGGACCTTCACCAGCAACTACAAGCTCGATGGGTCGGAGAGCAGGAACACGCTGAGCTTTCAGGGCAACAGCATCGACCAGGTTTCCACCGCCAAGTGGGACGCAAGCAAGCTGCGCGTGAACACCAAGATGGACTTCGGCGGTAATGTTGCCGAAATCAGCATGGTGATGTCGCTCGACCCGACAGGCAACCTCCTGGTCGAAACGACGCGTCCTGATTTCCAGGGCGGCGGCGCGCCAATCACGACCAAGATGACGTATAAGAAGAATTAGGTAATTGCTGATTGTTGATTGCTGATTGTTGATTGTTGGGGACAGTCGGGGGGCAACCCCCCGGTCTGTCCCCTTTGTGATCTACACCGCAGCCGGCACGGTCGTTTCCGCGAGCGGGCGGATTTCAATCGTCCCCATCCTGGCTGACGGAAGGCGCTCCGCGAGTGCGATCGCCTCGTCGAGATTCGTCGCTTCAACGAGGTAGTAGCCGCCGAGCTGCTCGCGCGTCTCCGCGAATGGACCATCCGTTACCAGTCTCTTCCCGTTACGGATCCGAACGGTCGTGGCGCTCGACGTCGGCTGCAGCTGTGAGCCGGCGCGGTAATGGCCGCTGGTGCGGATTTCCTCGGTAAACCGGCGGTACTCCGCCATGATCTGCTGCTGCTCCTCGTGGCTGAGCCCGCCCCACTCCTTCTCGTTGTCGTGAATGAGCAACATGTATTTCATACAGGTCCTCCTCATTTCACAGTCGAACGGCGGCTGCTCGAATCGACACGACCGGCTGACCTCGTTGTTCACGACTCGCCGTTCGCGGTTCGCGGTTCGTGGTTCGCGGTTCGTGGTTCGCGATTGGTGATTCACGATCCACTCTCAACCGCGCCGTTTCCCCCTTCTATCTCCATCTCCAGGAGCGCGGAGCTGAGTGACTTACCGTGCGCGTCGAGCGCAAGCGTACGTGTGACACCGCCGCCGGCGACGCCGTGGACGACGAAGTTCAACGCGCCAATCAGCGGCAGCTCGTAACGCACCACCTCGCCGGTTGCCAGCTCGGCAAAGTGGGCCTTGACGCGAGCGGCGGTCACCTGCTCGACGATCCGGGGATACTGGTTGAGATCGAAGACGATGAGCGACACGTTGACGATCGGACCTTTGTCGCCGCTTCGCGAGTGGCAGATGTGCCGCAGCTTCATGTGCTCTCCATCTGTACCGTGCAGCGGACGAGCTCCCGCGGGATGAACGTCGAGACCAGCGACAGGACCTCGCGGGTGGATTTCGTCGTACCGCCTCCGCCGGCGGGGCCGTTGGTGTAAAGCGACTCGACTTCGTTCCCGACCGCCTGCGCATCGGCCAGGCTGTGCGTGCGCGCAGCGACGCGGAGTCGAACCTCGTACGGTCGCGGAGACGCTGCCGCAGCGATCTGCGCGCCGTGAAGCGCATCGAGGCCGATCAAGTCGCAGCGCACCTCGCTGGTGGCAATGCGAGAGCGGGCGAGCCTGCGGACGACGACTTCTGCCGCGAGCCGGGCTCGATTCTCGGCGCCGGCCCCCGCGTATGAGATCTGGCCCTCTCCGACGAACCCATCTCGGACCGCAAGCGACACCTTCAACGTATCGGGCCGCGGTCTTCCTCGAGCGCCGTCCACTTGCACGCGATCGCGACCGACGGCTTCGATCCTGACCTGGCTGAAGTCGGCAATGGTATCGGGGGTGAAGTACGCCGTCGGCTCGTGGATTTCGTAGAGCAGTTGCTCCTTGCAGGTCGCCGGCGTCACCGCGCCGCCGGTGCCCTCGAGTTTCGTGACGATCACGGGTCCGCTCGGCGCCACCTCGGCGATTGGAAAGCCGAGATCGTCGAGCCCCTCGACCTCCTTGTAGCCCGGATCGGCAAAGTATCCGCCGGTCAACTGACCGCCACACTCGAGAAGATGGCCCACGAGCGTCGCACGTCCGAGTTCTGGCCACATATCGAGCGCCCATCCATGCGCGTGCGCGATCGGGGCCACAAACAGCGACGGGTCGGCTGCGCGCCCGGTGATCACCACATCAACGTTCTGGCCCAACGCCTCGACGATCGGCTCCGCGCCAATGTATGCGTTCGCAGACACCAGCCGATCGCCCAACTCGCGCACCGGCTGACCAGTCTCGGCAACAGTGAAGCTGCCTGTCTCAACCACGCCCCGGACGTCGTCGCCAACGATCGCGGCGATCGTGACCGGCCCAAGTCCGAGTCGACGTGCGACGTCTCGCACCGCCTTTGCGCCGCCACTCGGATTGGCCGCCCCCATGTTGGTGATGATCGTGGTCCCGCGTTTGCGGCAGGATGGGAGGACGGCCTCCATTCTCGCCACCAGCAGCGGATCGTAGCCGGCATGCGGATCGCGCACTCTGGCCTGTTGCGCGAGCGCGATGGTGCGTTCGGCGAGGCACTCGAACACGAGATAGTCCAGCTCGCCGCGCCTTGCCAGGTCGACCGCCGGCTCGATCCGGTCTCCGGCGAAACCCGCCCCGCATCCGATTCGGATCACCTTCACAATGGGAAGACTCCGAGCGCCACGCATGTGAACGCCATCAAAACGGATGCAGCGAACAGGTACGGTGCGGTGAAGAGCTGGTGCTCCGCGAGCTCGATTCGGGTCAGGCCAACAACGAGGAACGTTGCCGGCGTCAACGGGCTCACCGGAAAACCGGTCGTCATCTGGCCAAGCAGCGCCGCCTGACCGACTTGAATCGGCGGGATACCAAGAGTGTTGGCCACTTCGGCAATGACTGGAAGAGCGCCGAGATAGAACGAATCCGGATCGAACACGAGGCTGAGCGGCATCGACACGAGACCGAGCGCAAATGGAATGTGTGATGCCATTGATGGCGGTACTGCGCGAACGGTTGCTGCCGCCATCGCCGCCAGCATGCCCGACCCCTTCATGATTCCGGTGAAGGAGCCAGCTGCCAGAAGGATCGCGCCCATCATCAGCGCCGCGCGTGCGTGCGCGTCGACTCGTGCACGCTGCATGTCGGCGCCAGGATAGTTGAGAATCAGCGCGGCGGCGGTGCCGATCATGAACATCACCGCGGGATCGACCGCACTGCTGATCATCGCGACGAGAATCACCATGGTCAGCACCACGTTCGCCCAGAATCGACCCGGGCGACGCAGATCGTTTCGATCGTCACGGGCCGACCCGGCCGGGCTCGTCGTCTCGACGTTCACGTCTCCCAGGCGTCTGCTCTCGCGACGTCCTAACAGAAACGCGACCAGGAACACGAATGCAAGTCCAACCGCCTGGACCCCAACCAGCGGCCTGAACAGATCGGTCGTCGACACGTGAAGTGCGGTCGCCGCTCGGAGAGTCGGGCCGGTCCACGGCAGGAAATTGACTCCCGCCGCCATCGACGCCACGCACGCGAGGATTCGGCGATCCATGCCCAACCGCTCGTAGAGTGGCAGCATCGCCGGCACCGTGACGAGAAATGTCACCGCTCCGGAGCCGTCCAGGTGAACCAGCAGCGCAAGCAGCGCCGTTCCGACGACGATATGTGTGGGATTGGTTCCAACCGCGCGAAGGATGCGATCGACGACGGGATCCAGCATGCCGGCGTCGGTCATCACGCCGAAATACAGAATGGCGAACACGAACATCGCCGCGACCGATGCCGTCTGCTGCAGACCGGTGATCATGAACTGCGCGGTCTTGAACCCGAAACCGCCGGCAACCGCGGCGATCACTGGAATGATGATCAGCGCCACGAGCGGCGACACCAGACGGCTGGCAATCACGGCCAGTAACACGATCACCGTGACCAGCCCCAGCAGCGCAAGCATCATCTCGGCTCCGCAGGCGACGGTGGCCGTCTCGACGCCCACGCGAACGCGAGCGTTCCGATCGCGCCGACCGCCGACGCGGCCTCGAGCGGCAGGGCGGGCGAGCGCTGATAGAGCAGACCGCCGACCATTCCCGCCGGCACGACGAGCAGATTCCGAATCCCGTAATAGATGCCGACCGCCCGCCCGCGTTGCTGATGAGGCGCAAGATCGACGATCAGCGACTTGCGAGCGGGCTCACCAAACTCTTTCAGCCCGCCAATCACGAACGCAACCACCAGCGCAGAAAACGTCGTCGCCAGTCGAACCGCAAGCGGAAAGGCGGCAAAGAACACGAACGTGAGCAGCACCAGCGGTCGTCGTCCCGTCACTTCGGCGAGGCGGCCGGCCGGCAGGTAGAACAGGATCGAGACCGCCTGTTGGACCGCGTAGAGCACTCCGAAGTCCGTCGCCGAGAAGCGCTCCGCCGAAGTGACGAAGAGCACGATGAACGAGGCCGCGATGCCTTCACCGATGCGGACGATGCAGTCCGCTGTCAGCAGCTGCCTCAAGGAGGCCGGCAACGACGCGAATACGGAGCGCATACTCGCCACGTCGCCGTCGCCAACGCTCCGTGCGTCATCTCGAAAGCCATAGTGCTGCACCGCCAGCACCACAACTGCCAACGCCATCGTGACGACGAGCGCGACTCGAATGCCGGCGACGGTCCCCACCCTGGCGATCAGCAAGCCGCCAATCGGTGCGCCGACGACGCGCGGCACGCGGACGAGAACGGACTGCACGCCGAACGCGATGGCACGCCGTTCACGCGGCAGCGAATCACCAATCACCGCAAACGTCGTCGGAAATGCCCCCGACTTCCACGCCATCACGCCGAACAGTCCGATGAAGACCACCGGCCAGCGCGGGGCGATGGCGTAGACCGCATAGCCGCACAGAGCCAGTCCGGTAAAGATGAGGAGCGCTCGACGACGTCCGAGTCGATCGGCGAGCCAGCCGCCGGGATACTGGTAGACGCTGTCGAGCAGATCTTTGAGCGAACCGAACAGACCGACGCTTAACGCTCCAGCACCGAGTGCGGTCAGGTAAACCGGAACGTACGCCTGCCAGAGCTCCTCTCCGAGCGCGAGGCCGAAGAGGCTTGCGGCAAGCACGGCGACATTGCGATCCAGTCCCAGAGCGGCGCGGTACAACTCAGCCTCAGCCGCGCGCGTGCTGCGGTGCCCGATACAGAATGATCCGGGCTGGTTCGACGGTCACGAGCCCTTCGCTGACCAGGCCGTCGAGCAGCGGCAGGAAGGCCTCGATCTTTTCCTTTGCGTCGACGATTTCAATCACAATCGGGAGATCCTGTGAGAGCTCGAGAATCTTCGCCGTGTGCATTCGACTGTGGGCACCAAAGCCCATGAACCCCTTCCACACCGTCGCGCCGGCCAGCCCGCGCTGCCGCGCTTCGTTGACGAGGACTTCGTACAGCGGCCGGCCGTGGTGCCGGTCGCTTTCACCGATGAAAACCCTGAGCAGCATGCCTTCTGCCGGAATCTTCATGGCTCACCTCACAGAGCAAGAACGAATGCGTAGCCGGCCCATAGTGCGACCAGGCCGCAAACAAGCTGGCCGAACGCGTTGACGACGGCGCGAACGAGCTCTCCGTCCTGCAGCAGCGCGAACGTTTCGTAAGTGAAGGTCGAGAAGGTCGTGTAGCCGCCGAGCACGCCAATCAGCAGGAAGGCACGCTCCGTCGGCCCGAGTACGAAGCGCTCGCGCGCGGCACCCATGATGATGCCAAACACCAGACACCCCGTGACGTTCACGGTAAATGTTCCGTAAGGAAAAAACGGCGAGGTCGAGCGCTGAACGACCGTCGACAGGCCGTAGCGGCAGACCGATCCGATAGCACCGCCGAGCGCGATGAGAATGATTTGCACGGGCACAGTATGACGGGAGCGGCCGAGTATGTGTATTCTTTATCGGTTGCCTATCAGTTCGTCACCAATCGTGGTCGCGGTTCTCTGCCTGGTGACGTCCGCCTGCGGGGGCAGCCGTCAGACGCATCCTCCCATCGTGCAGCCGGGCGCTCCCGGCGAAGCCACTCGCGTGATCGGGGCCGACAAAGCCGCAGATGTGTCCCGCGTCGGCTACACCGCCGCTGATGCCCGCTTCATGCAGGGGATGATTGCACATCACGCCCAGGCCGTGGAGATGACGGAATTGCTGTCGACACGAACGTCCAGCGAGGCGATGCGGAAGCTGGGCCAGCGCATCCAGGTGTCGCAGACCGACGAGATCAAGATGATGGAACACTGGCTCTCGACGCGCGGCGAGGAAGTGCCGTCCGCGCACGCCCACCACATGGCGGGCGGAACACTGATGCCCGGCATGTTGACGGAGGAAGAGATGGATCGACTCGCCGCGAGCCGTGGCCCCGAGTTCGATCGCCTCTTCCTCGAAGGAATGATCAAACACCATCAGGGCGCGCTCGTGATGGTGAAGGAGCTCTTTGCAACCTCGGGCGCGGCACAGGATTCGGATATCTTCGCGTTCGCGTCCGATGTCGACGCGGATCAGCGCATGGAAATCGATCGCATGCGCGGCATGCTCAAGGAGTTTCAGCAATGAAGTCGGGTGTGATCACGTTCGTCTGCGGGGCGGGGACCGTCCTGTGGCTGACGATCGCGGGCGGCGCACAACAACACGACCCTCGGATCGGGCTCAAGGCCGGGCTGCACGACGCCGGGCAGGCAGCGCGAAACATGGAGCTGGTCGCGAGTCTTCCAAAACCGGAGGGTTTCTACGACCCCAAAGCGCCTGGGGGAGAGGCGACGCCGCCGGAGACGAACGAACCCGCTTCGCCGCCCCGCGATACGACCGTCACCGGCAATGCATCGCCGACCCGGAATTCGTCCGCGCTGAATTTCTCCAACTCGGACCTCGCCTTCAGCGGCACCCTGGTCTTCGTCGGCAACTTCAACGGCTTCAACACCTACGACATCGAGACGCCGAAGAAGCCGCAGCTGTTCGCGTCGGTGGTTTGCCCCGGTGGACAAGGGGACGTTTCGGTGTACGGCCACCTGCTGTTCATGTCGGTCGAACAGACTCGCGGGCGCATCGATTGCGGAACCCAGGGGGTCGCCGACGCGGTCAGCGCCGAGCGATTTCGCGGGGTGCGGATTTTCGACATCAGCGACGGCAAAAAGCCGAAGCAGATTGCCGCGGTGCAGACCTGCCGCGGCTCGCACACGCATACGCTGGTGATCGATCCGAAGGATCACGACAACATCTACGTCTACGGCTCAGGCACGAGCACCGTACGATCGGGTGAGGAACTTTCCGGCTGCTCGAGCGCTGATCCCAAGGACGATCCGAATACATCGCTCTTCAGCATCGATGTGATCCAGGTGCCGCTGGCAACACCGGAGAAGGCGCGGATCGTGAATCGGCCGCGAATCTTCTCCGATCCGAGAACCGGCGCACTATCGGGACTGTGGCCAGGCGGCGATCACGGCCCGGGGACGCAGAAGACCTCATTGACCGATCGATGCCACGACATCACTGTCTTTCCGGAAATCGGACTGGCAGCGGGCGCCTGCTCGGGCAACGGAATCCTGCTCGACATCTCCGATCCCGTACACCCGGTCCGCCTCGACGAGGTCGCGGATCCGAATTTTGCCTTCTGGCATTCGGCGACGTTCAACAACGACGGGACGAAGGTGATCTTCACCGACGAGTGGGGCGGCGGCACGCGCCCACGCTGCCGGCCAACGGATCAGTTGAATTGGGGGGCCGACGCGATCTTCGACATCGTCGATCGCAAGCTCCGGTTCGCGGGGTACTACAAGATGCCGGCGCCGCAGACCGACCAGGAAAACTGTGTCGCGCACAACGGCTCGATCGTTCCGGTGCCGGGGCGCGACATTATGGCGCAGGCCTGGTATCAAGGCGGTGTGTCGGTGTTCGATTTCACCGACTCGGCACATCCGGTGGAAATCGCGTTCTTCGACCGAGGGCCGATCGATGCCAAGACGCTGATCACCGGCGGCTTCTGGTCCGCCTACTGGTTCAACGGCAACATTTACGGGACCGAAATTGCTCGTGGCCTCGACATCTTCAAGCTGATTCCGAGCGAATTCCTTTCCCAGAACGAGATCAACGCGGCGAGCGAAGTGCATTCCACCGAATTCAACGCCCAGTTCCAGCAGCGGATCACCTGGCCGCCGACGTCAGCCGTGGCACGCGCGTATCTCGATCAGCTCGCACGGACCAAGGGGATCGACGCTGCCCGCGCATCGGCGGTGAAAACGGCTCTGGATAAGGTGGATCGGATTCGCGATCGATCCGCCAAGGGAGCCGCGCCTTCGTTCGAGGCACTCACCACGCTCGCTGGTCAGATCGAGAGCGATGCGGCGACCTCCACCGGAACGGACGCCAAACGTCTGCACGCCCTGGCTGCAACCCTGAAAGGCCGCGCGGAGCCACACCAGTAATGCGGCACGCGACAACCATCACATGGGTGAGCGCCTGGCTCGTGTTGCTGACCATCGGGACCGCCGAACGAGCGTTCGCACAGGCAGACGAAATTCAGGTCTACGACGGCGGACTGGCGACGGTCGGAACCTTCAATCTGACCTGGCACAACAACTACACCCCAAGCGGCGGCAAGACGCCGGCGTTTCCCGGCGGTGTTGTACCTGACCATTCGCTGAACGGCGTTCCGGAATGGGCGCTCGGGGTGACGCGATGGTTCGAAGCCGGGCTCTACATGCCGCTCTACAGCTACGACCAGGACAGCGGCTGGGGGCTCGATGGCTTCAAGTTGCGGTCGCTGTTTGCCGTGCCCGACGCCGACAACCGGCGTTTCGTTTACGGCGCCAATTTCGAGTTCAGCATCAACGCGGAGCGTTGGGACGAGAAGCGGTTCACATCCGAGATCAGGCCGATCGTCGGCTGGCATCTCAAGCCGGTCGACATTTTCGTCAATCCCATCCTCGATACTTCGTACGACGGATTCGAGAATCTGATCTTCGCCCCTTCGACCCGAATCGCCTACAACTTGAATTCGGGCTGGGCGCTGGCGCTCGAAGAATACTCAGAGTTCGGGCCGCTCAAGGGTTTTCACCCCGTCGATGAACAGGCGCACCAGCTTTACTGGGTCGTGGACAAGAGCACGAAGTTCATGGACATCGAAGCCGGCGTCGGATTCGGCCTGACCAGCGCCTCCGACAAGCTGACGTTGAAGCTGATTCTGTCGCGAGATCTGAATCGGTAATCTCTCGCGATTCGCGGTTCGCAATTCGCAATTCGCGGTTCGTGGTTCGCAATTCGTGGTTCGCGGTTCGCAATTCGTGGTTCGCAATTCGCGATTCGCGGTCGCTTTCGCAAATTCGCGGGCGCTTCGTCATCGGCGGCGAATTGCGAATTGCGAATTGCGAATGGCGAAGCGCGAATGGCGAATTGCGAATCGCGAACGCGCTAACATTGCCTCGTGGCGACCAATCCCTTCGATTCTGACGACCCAACCCTGACCGATATTCGCAGCCGCGTCCCGGGGCCTGCCGGGTCGCTGCCGTTCACAGCCGAGATGCTTCGCGAGCGGCCGTCGGGCGATCTGTTCGGCTGGTCGCAGAACGCGGGGATGGGCTGGGAGCCTTCCGCCATCGGTGGCAAAGAATTTCTGATTCTGTCCACCCATGGCGGCATCCGTGCAAACGACGGAACGCCGATCGCGCTCGGGTACCACACCGGGCATTGGGAAGTCGGCCTGCTGATGGAAGCGGCGGCGCGGGAGATGAAATCGGGCGGCGCGGTGCCATTTGCGGCCTCGTGCACCGACCCCTGTGACGGCCGATCGCAGGGCACGACGGCGATGTTCGACAGCCTGCCGTACCGCAACGACGCGGCGACAATCTTTCGCCGGTTGATCCGGTCGCTGCCGACCCGCCGAGGAGTGATGGGGGTCGCGACCTGCGACAAGGGCCTGCCGGCGATGATGATGGCGCTGGCGGCCAGCCGCAATCTGCCGTGCATTCTCGTACCCGGGGGAGTCACACTCCTTCCGGTCGAAGGCGAAGACACCGCCCGCGTGCAAACGATCGGCGCCCGCTTCGCGCACGGCGAGATCACGTTACAACATGCGGCCGATGTCGGTTGTCACACCTGCGCGTCACCTGGTGGCGGCTGCCAATTCCTTGGCACCGCCGCCACCGCTCAGGTGATTGGGGAAGCGCTCGGCCTGTCCCTCGGCCACTCGGCGCTTGCGCCGTCCGGCCATCCGATCTGGCTCGACATGGCGCGGCGGTCGGCACGCGCCCTGATGGCGCTGGAGGCAAGCGGCACTACCGTCGGCGTCGTCCTCAGCGATGGATCGGTACACAATGCGCTGGCCGTGCACGCCGCCTTCGGGGGATCGATGAACCTGATCCTCCATCTCCCAGCGATCGCGCACGCCGCCGGATTGCGCAGACCGACCGCCGAAGATTGGGCGCACGTGAATCGCCGCATTCCGCGCCTCGTCGATGCGTTGCCGAACGGTCCACGCCACTTCGCGACGGTGCAGGTGTTTCTCGCCGGAGGCGTCCCGGAAGTCATGCTCCACTTGCGGCAGCTCGGCGCGCTCGACACCCGCGTCCGGACGGTGCAGGGCGTCACGCTGGACGAACAGTTGGACGCGTGGGAAGCCTCGGAACGGCGCGCCGCACTGAAGCGGATGCTGCGCGAGCGGGACGGCATCGACCCCGATGATGTGATCATGGCTCCGGCGAGCGCCCGCGCACGCGGCCTGACGCCGACAGTGTGCTTTCCGCACGGCAATCTCGCGCCTGAAGGCGCCGTCATCAAGAGCACCGCGATCGACGCTTCCGTGGTCGGCGCCGATGGCGTGTATCGCCACAAAGGACCCGCGAAGGTGTTCTTGACCGAGCCGGCGGCGATCGCCGCCATCAAATCGAATCGCATTCAAGCCGGCGATATCCTCGTCCTGATTTGCCGCGGACCGCTGGGTGCGGGTATGGAGGAGACCTATCAGCTCACCGGCGCGCTCCGCTACCTGCCGTTTGGAAAGCACGTCGCAGTCGTCACCGACGCGCGCTTCAGCGGCGTATCCACCGGCGCATGCATCGGCCATGTTTCACCCGAAGCCTTGGCCGGCGGACCGATCGGGCGCGTGCGGGATGGCGACCTGATCGAGATCGTCATCGACACGCGGTCGCTCGAGGGATCGTTAAACCTGGTCGGAGCGGATGGCATCGACCGCGGTGTGGAAGACGGCACGCAAATCCTCGCCAACCGAAGCGCGCGGCCAGATCTGGCGGCCGATCCTCAACTGCCCGACGAGACCCGTCTCTGGGCCGCTCTGCAGGACGTTAGCGGAGGCCCCTGGGCGGGATCGGTCTACGACGTGGACGAAATACTGCGGGTGATCGCCGCGGGGAAGGACGCGCTCTCGAAAGGCTGAAGGTTGAATGCTGAAGGTTGAATGAATTGCTGATTGTTGATTGCTGATTACGGATTGCTGATTACGGATTGCTGAGTACGGATTGCTGAGTACGGATTGCTGATTGCTGATTTGTTCCGAGTTCTTCAATCAGCGTCCGCAATCGAAAATCAGCAATTGGATCCTTCAGCATTCAGCATTCGACCTTCAGCGTTTTCAGATGTCTACAATCTTTCCCGGATTCATCCGATTCTCCGGGTCGAGTGCGCGTTTGATTGCGCGCATCACCTCGAGCCCTTCGCCGTGCTCGGCTTCGAGGAACTTCATCTTGCCGTAGCCGACGCCGTGCTCGCCGGTGCAGGTTCCACCCATCGCCAGCGCCCGCGCCACCATCCGCTCGTTCAACCGCCGCGCTTCTGCGAGTTCTGCCTCGCTCGCAGGATCGAGCAAATAGATCACGTGAAAGTTTCCGTCGCCGGCGTGGCCGACCAGGCAGACCGGGAACGGCACGTTCGCGTGATCGGCCTTGGTTTCGATGACGCACTCCGACAGGCGGGAGATCGGAACGCACACGTCGGTGGCCCACGAGCGGCAACCGGGCCGAAGCGCGAGCGACGCGAAATGTACGTTGTGGCGCGCTTGCCACAGCCGTTCGCGATCCTCGAGCCGCGTCGCCCACTCGAAACCGTGACCGCCTCGCTCTGTGGCGAGCGCGTCGACAGCTTCCGCCTGCTCCGAGACATACCGATCGGAATCGCCATGGAACTCGAAGAAGAGGGTCGGCGCAATCGCGTAATTGGTCTTCGAGTATCGATTCACCGCATCGACCTGCGCCTCGTCCAGGAGTTCGATTCGAGCGACCGGGACGCCGAGCTGGATGGTGGCAATCACCGTGTCGACCGCGCCTTTGATCGTGTCGAACGCGCAGACCGCAGCGGCCACCGCTTCCGGAACGGGATGGAGCCGCACGGTCACGTCGGTGATGACGCCAAGCGTGCCTTCTGATCCGACAAACAACCGGGTCAGGTCGTATCCGGCAGCCGATTTCCTCGCCCGCGTGCCCGTATGAACGACGCGTCCGTCCGCCAGTACCGCGGTCACCGCGAGGACGTTCTCCCGCATCGTCCCGTACCGGACTGCCGTGGTGCCCGATGCGCGTGTGGCCGTCATGCCGCCAATGGTCGCGTCCGCACCAGGATCCACCGGGAACATGAGTCCGGTATTGCGAAGTGCTTTGTTCAATTGCAGCCGCGTGACGCCCGCTTCCACCGTCGCGTCCAGATCTTCGACGCTGATGCGGGTGATCCGATTCAGATCGCGAACGTCGATCGTGACGCCGCCACGAAGCGCCTGCACGTGCCCCTCCAGCGACGTTCCCGCACCGAACGGTACGACGGGGAGCTTGTATCGCGCTGCGATCCGGACGACCTCAACGACTTCGTCCAACGATTCGGGAAAACAGACCACATCGGGCGGCGCCGGCGCGTGGTACGACTCGCCATGACTGTGGTGGTCTCGAACCAGGGTGGCGTCGCTGGCTCTTGGCCCCAGGAGTTGTTTCAGCTCCGCGATCGCATCATCAACCGGCTCTGCCTTCGTGTTTTTCGCCACGTCTCCTCCCGATCAGCTAGAATCTATATCTGATGACCGAATCGGGAACCAGCAATCCCCACGATTCCCCCCGGGCCGGTCGCTGACCGGCCTTTGTTCTGTACCCCGCTCGCGGTCTTTATACAGGGAGATCTTCATGGCGAACCGTACGAAAGTCACTCAACAAAAGCGCGCACGGGAGCGCGCCAAACAGGAACGCCAGCAGGAGAAGACTCGGCGCCGCGAAGAGGCCAAGGTGAGGAAGGCGAATGAACCTCGGCAGGCGGGGGGTGAAGATCCCGATATTGCCGGGATTATTCCCGGGCCTCAGCCGAGCCCATGGGACGACGAGGATCTCGACGATCGCTTCGACGACAAGCTGGAAAAGTAGGGATTAGAAGAGAGTCGCGCCAGCCAGTAGACAGCAGACGGCGGCTGGAACCAAATCAGCGCTGCAAGCTGAAACGGCAACCCGGTCCGGAGGAGACCAGGAATCTCACCCTGGCGCCTGCTGTCTACTGCCTGTCGCGACGACTGCGATCAGCTCCTGCGCATCAAACGGCCCCACCGATACGCATAGAGGTACTCGCTTCGGCAGTTTGGACAAATCAACGAGCCCAGCCACGAACCTGATCGGCGGCTCTGTTCCACGCATTCCAGCGGGTACTCGCAGTGGCTACAGGCGAAGTGCCGTGGTCCAGACGTGAAGCTGGACGCCAGACTCAGCGCAGAGACATCGACGGCCTTTGGGGTTGTGGTGGAAAGAGACGATCGCCGCATAGAGCAGTCCGTCCATAATGGAGCAACAGATATGCCCGGCAGCAAGTCAAGCAGATCGCGCAAATTCCTTAGGAATTTGCGCGATTCACGGTTTCAGTGTGGCATCCGGACGGCCAATCGATTGACCACAGGCCAACCTCTTGGCCGCCCGGAGGGGCGTCACCCCTTCTCGAAAGCGGTCTGAATATCGTCAGACGGTGCGCCGGCCACTGACCAAGCCGACCACGAACAGAACCAGCGCGATCACCAGCAGCACGTAGATGAAGTTGCCGAGCGTGTAGCCGCTGACCAAGCCGAGCAGCCACAGCACAAGCAGAATCACCGCGATCGTGAAAAGCATCGTTCCCTCCTGCATGTTGATTCAGCACAAGACGTGCCGCGCCGGAATGGCTCTTCCGGTCGGCAAAACGGAGGCTGGATGGCCCTCTGTGTGTCGAGTGCTTCCACCATTGAGCCGTAGCTCTGCTAGCATGCAACCTCGACAACCCATAGAGCTGAGTTCGGATGATCGCCGGAGGTTCATTCGCATGCGAACGTGGACATCGAGCGCGGCGGTTCTCGTAGCCATTGTGTTGACGGCGACTCCTCCGATCTCTGGACAGGCACAATCACCGGCATCACTGTCGCCGCCAGCCATCGGAGGCATCGATCCGGCGCTGTTGAAAGGATTGTCCTGGCGGTCGATTGGACCGGCTCGAGGCGGACGCTCGCAGGCCGTGGCAGGGAGCAGCAGCCGCCCACTCGAGTACTACTTCGGCGCGACCGGCGGTGGTCTGTGGAAAACCACCGATGGCGGCGTAACGTGGCGCCCCGTATCGGACAAGTTCTTCACGTCATCATCGGTCGGCGCCGTCGCCGTTTCGGACTCGAATCCCGACATCGTGTATGTCGGCATGGGGGAAACAGAGCTCCGCGGCAACATCATCCAGGGAGACGGCGTCTACAAGTCGATTGACGGCGGAAAGACGTTCACTCACATCGGTCTCGAGAAAACGCTGGCGATTGCCCGAATCAGGGTCCATCCTTCGAATCCCGACATCGTCTACGTCGCCGCACTCGGGGATCCGTACGGATCGACACCGGACCGTGGTGTTTTCAAGACCTCCGATGGGGGCAAGACGTGGACACGATCGCTCTTCCGCGACGAGAAGACTGGCGCCGTCGATCTCGCGATCGACACCAGCCATCCCGATGTCCTGTATGCGGGCCTGTGGGAAGTTTTTCGAACCCCTCATTCGTTGTCGAGCGGCGGTCCCGGAAGCGGGCTGTTCAAGACGACGGATGGAGGAGTGACGTGGACCGAACTGAGCCGGAACGAGGGGCTGCCAAAACCTCTCTGGGGCAAGCTCGGAGTTTCAGTGTCGCCGGTTGACGGCAACCGCGTCTACGCGATCATCGAGGCTGCAGAAGGCGGTGTGTTCCTTTCTGACGACGCCGGACGAAGCTGGAAACGAATCAACGACGATCGCCGCCTTCGACAACGCGCGTTTTATTACACGCGAATCTACGCAGATCCCCAGGCCAGGGACACCGTCTACATTCTCAATACTGGCGTCTATCGTTCAACTGACGGCGGCAAGACGATTCGGGCGATACGCGTTCCGCACGGCGACAACCACGATCTCTGGATCGCGCCGAACGACGCCAAACGGATGATCAACAGCAATGATGGTGGCGCCAACGTCTCGGTCAATGCCGGAGAAACGTGGACCGATCAGGATTTTCCAACCGCCCAGTTTTACAACGTGATCACGACCGCTCATGTGCCGTATCACGTCTGCGGTGCGCAGCAAGACAACACCACGGCGTGCGTGTCGAGCACTGGAACCGGCGATTTGTATGACGTCGGCGGCGGAGAGAGCGGATATATCGCACCCGATCCAAAAGATACCGACGTGTTCTACGCCGGCAGCTATGGCGGCCTGCTGACCCGAATCAATCGTCGGACCGGCGAGCAGCGCGCCATCAACGTGTGGCCGGACAATCCGATGGGTTTTTCCTCCGGCGATATGACCGAGCGGTTCCAGTGGACCTATCCGATTGTGATTGCGCCAACCGATCCACGAGTGCTCTACGCGACGTCGCAGCACGTCTGGAAGACGACGAATGAAGGCCAGACATGGGAGCGCATCAGTCCCGACCTCACACGTCACGATCCGTCGACCCTCGGCCCATCAGGCGGACCGATCACTCTCGACCAGACCGGGGTCGAAACCTACGCGGTCGTGTTCGCGCTCGCTCCGAGCCCCGTGGATGGACGAGTGATATGGGCAGGTTCCGACGACGGCTATGTGCACGTGACGCGCGATGGCGGCCAGAAGTGGGACAAAGTCACACCGCCCGATCTTCCAGAGTTCACTCGCATCAGCTTCATTGAAGCCTCGCCGCACGACCCCGGCTCGGCGTACGTCGCCGGCAACCGTTATCAGCGTGCGGACCGGACACCGTACGTCTACAAGACAGCTGATTACGGCAAAACCTGGACGCGGATCGTCAATGGACTGCCATCGAACGATTTCGCTCACACGATCCGCGAAGACAAGCAGCGCAAGGGCCTGCTGTTCCTCGGCACGGAAAACGGGATCTACGTCTCGCTCGACGATGGCGGCGTGTGGCAGTCGCTGCGGCTGGAATTGCCGGTGACGCCCGTTCACGGCATCGAGGTCAAGGGCAACGACGTCGTCATCGCCACCCACGGACGATCGTTCTACATCATGGACGACATCTTGGTGCTGCGGCAGATCACACCTGCAACCACCAGCGACGCGGTCACGCTGTTCCGTCCGGCCGATGGTGTGCGATCGGTGTCGCGGGGCGTCGCGATCGATTACTTCCTGAAGACGGCCGCCGATAAGGTCACGATTGAGATCCTCGATGCTCAGGGCACGGTGATTCGCACGATCAGCGGCGATGCGTCGGCGGAAAAGTCGGAACCTGCCGCACCTGTCGATTCCGGCGACGACAGCGGCCGCCCTCCGGCGCCTCGCGCACCGGTCAAGCAGGGTATGAATCGTTTCACCTGGGACATGCGATATTCCGGTGCCCGTGATTTCGCGGGACTGATCATGTGGGCGGGCAGCACTCGCGGCCCGCTCGCGCCGCCGGGAAAGTATTCCGTGCGATTGACCGCCAATGGCGCCACACGAAACGCCGGTTTCGCCATCGTCCGCAACGAAGCGGTGAAGACGATTACCGATGCCGACCTGATGGAGCAGTTCAAGCTGGCGAAGCAAATCAACGACAAGGTCGATGCGGCGAACGACGCCGTCCTCCGCATCCGCGGCGTGAAGGATCAAGTCAACGATCGCGCAGCGAAAACGACCGACACGGCCATCAAGTCCGCCGCGCCTCCTCTCGTCGGCAAGCTGACCGCGATCGAGGGGGAGATCTATCAGTATCGCAACCGCAGCAGCCAGGATCCGCTCAATTACCCGATTCGTCTGAACAACAAACTGGCCGCACTGCAGGGACTGATCGAGATTGGCGAGTACAAACCGACGGATCAGTCGTACGCCGTCTTCAAGGAACTGTCGGATCGCCTGGACAAACAGTTCGGACAGCTCGACTCGGTCTTGAGCATCGACCTCGCGACGTTCAACAAGCTGCTGGCGCGAAGAAAATTGCCGCCGGTAAAGGATACGCTGCCGCCGCGGCCGGCCGACGGGCGCTGACCTCACTCATCGCGATTCGCGCTCGATCTTGATCTCGACGACTCCGAGCGGCTCTTCGAGCGCGACGAAGAGATCGTCGGGGTTCTCCAGGCCCTCGCCAAACAGGTCGGCGGGACGGTAAGGGCGCTCGTGAAACGCGAGCGTCACGTCGGCGATCTCCTGGTAGGTGGCGAGGACGACGTCCGCAATCGCATAGAGCGTGTGATGTACGGATCGGCTGCGATGCCACGCAAACGTTTCGACGATCGCGGCGCGCACACCCTGGCGATACGGACGAAAGGTGACGTCGGCGCTGCTATACGTCCACTTCGCGCTCAACTGGCCAACCAGCAGCCGTTGCACCCCATCGTTGACCCCATCGTCAGGGCCGGCGGACGCGGCAGACGTGAAGCCGGCGGTTCGCATCACGTTGAGCCGGTCGAGGCCGGACACGACGGCGAACTGCCGCCCGTTGCCGGTGACCGCGGCGGTCTTAACCTCGGGGGAGCCGGCGATGAATGCCTGGCCCTGCAGGCGGCCACCGGCATCAAGCCGCGTCCACGCTTGTTCGGTGATTTCCACCCTCGCGAGGGCGATCGCGGGATGCTGCTTGAGCACGCGATCGCAGATCGCCAGGCCGAACTCCTCGATCTCGCAGGAGCCGTGTTCGAGCGCAGCGCGGTGCACGAGGTTCTTCAACGTCTCGCCGGGCGGGAGGCCGTCCGCCTTCCCCTCACGAAACGCGTCGGCAAATGGTCCTTCGAACCGGAACGACACGGATAATTCCTTCGGGTCGTGCCGATCGCCGCGGCGCGTCACCCGCAGCATCCGCAGGCGGGATTCGCCGTGGCTACTCGAACCGATGGTGTGCATGCGCCGAACTGTACCATGAGCCGGTATAATGAGCGTTTCATGATCGTCGCGCGGCGGGTGTTGATCGGCGGACGCGTGCAGGGAGTCGGATTCCGGATGTTCGCCGCAGCACGTGCGGCAGCCGAAGGAGTGCATGGCTACGCGCGCAATCTGCCTGACGGCCGGGTCGAAGCGGTGATTGAGGGGGACGACGAAGCCGTCGACCGAGTGGAACTGGCACTTCGTCGAGGGCCTTCACACGCTCAGGTCGAGTCGTTCGAGGTCGAGGACATCGAACCGACGCACCGCGCCACCGGGTTCTCGACCCGGTGACGAATCACGCGATGCAATGCACAACGTTCAATGTTGAATGTTCAATGTTGAATGTGGACAGCCGAATTCGATTGAACGGAGAGATGAATCGCTGATGGACGCGCTCAAATCCAAGATTCGCCACGTCCCGGATTTTCCGAAAACCGGAATCCTCTTCTACGACATCACCACGCTGCTTCGCGATCCCGCGGGTTTCCGGCTGGCGATCGACAGCGTCGCGATGCCGTTCACCGACAAGTCAATCAGCCTGGTCGTTGGCATCGAAAGCCGGGGATTCATTCTCGGATCCGCGGTGGCGGATCGAATCGGCGCCGGCTTCGTCCCGGTGCGGAAAGTGGGAAAGCTGCCGTCCGAACGGATTCGCGCCAGCTACGATCTCGAATACGGCACGGACAGCCTCGAGATGCACCGGGACGCGATCGATCCCGGACAACGAGTGCTCATCGTCGACGATCTGCTCGCCACCGGCGGCACCGCCAAGGCGACGGTCGATTTGGTCAAGCAGATCGGTGGCGTCGTTGAAGGCGTCGCGTTCCTGATCGAGCTGGTCGCACTGAATGGACGGGCCAAGCTACCCGGCGAAAACATTCATGCTGTCTTGAAGTACTGAATCCGTCATCGCTCATCGCTGGTCCAGGATCCGGGATTCGAGGATCCGGGAGCCGGGATTCGACGATGAGCGATTCGAGGATGGGCGATTCGGGATCAGCGAAGGGATGAGTGATTCTCAGCTTTCCTGTAACTGATTGTCGGGCGTGATGACGAAGCTGTCGCGCAGCAGCTGTCGACGCGACGCGCTCGTTTCGAGCGCCACGGTGACGCGCACGTCGCGCGAACCGGCAACGGCCCACGACGGTGTCACCGAGAGTCGATACCGCCGATCGTTGCGCCCGACGGCGGGCTTGCACATCGAACGTCCGACGACGTCTCGCCAGATGCTGTAGGGGAGGCCGCGGAGTTCGGCGAGTTCGGTTTTGAGGAGCTCCCTCCGCGCCTGCACTTCGCCAACTGCCGGATTTTTGCTGAACATGCCGGAGCGGTGCACTATACGGACTGCGCGCCGTGGAGTCAACCTGCGGCAACGGCTCTGTTCCCCGCGTCAGCAGGATAGAGCATCGACCCTAACACATCGCCGACCGGCGATCCGCGAGTGCCAACCTCTATCCTGCCGCTGCAGGTTGCAACGCTCCTCAGGGATACACGTTGAGCTCGTGGATCGACCACCAGTAGATCGAGCTGCCGGTCTGGACAATCCGGATGTAGCGCGCCGGTTGCGCCGTGAAACTGACCGTGATGTTGCGGGTCGTACCGGTGCCGCTCGCCACGGGGGTAAACGTGCTGCCGTTGGTCGACACGAGCACCTGGTAGCCACGTGGATAGTCTGTGCCGCTTGCGCCCGTGTCCATCGTGATTTTCTCGATCGTGAAGGTCTGCCCCATGTCGGCCTCGAACCACTGTCCGTTCGTTTCGGGGACCCCTGACGACCAGCGGGTCAACACGTTGCCATCAAGTGCGCTCGCCGGAAGATCCTGCGTGCAACACGGATCGGAGGGCACCGATGATGCGGTGGCGATCCACGCCTTCCGATCGAGCGGCGGCTGGCTTCCCGTTCCCCACACATTCAGTTCGTGAATCGACCACCAGTTGGCGGCGGTGCCCGTCTGCACGATACGGATATACCGGGCCGAAAGAGCGGCAAACGTTATGTTGAGCAGCTGGCTCGAGTCACTGCCACTTGCAACCTGCGTCAGCGTCGTCCCGTCGGTCGAAAGCAGAACCGTGTAGCCACGTGGATAGTCGCCAGTGCTCCCTCCCGCATCAATCGCAAGGCTGCTCACGGTATTCACCTGGCCCATGTCCACTTGAAACCATTGTCCATTCGATTCCGGGAGCCCGGTCGACCAGCGCGTCGACTCACTACCGTCGAGCGCGTTCGCAGGGCTATCGCCGCTATAGCTTGACGAGGCGGTCGCATTCCAGCCTGTGCGATCGAGCAGGTACGTGCCGGCCGGGGGGCCGGCCGGCGGAACGGGGGGCGGGGCGGGCGGCGGGGCTGTTGGCGGGCTGGTGACGGTGGATTTTCCATAGACGTTCAATTCGTGGAGCGACCACCAGTTGCCTGCTGTACCGGTCTCCTGGATCGCGATGAAGCGCGCCGATTGCGCGGGAAACGGCACGGTGAAGAACGGGCTGCCCGTTCCGCTGGCGACCGGGCTGTAGGTCACGCCGTCAGCGGACAGCAACAACTGATAGGCGCGCGGATAATCGTCGAGGCTCGTCCCGGCGTCCAGTGTCACGCTGCTGATCGTATTCACCGCGCCCATGTCCACCCGGAACCACTGTCCGTTCGATTGAGACGCGCCGCTGGACCACCGTGTCGCGTCATTCCCGTCGATCGCGTTCGCTGGAGCATCGGCGGACGCACTCGAAGAGGCGGTCGCGACCCAGCCCTTGCGGTCGAGCCGCGTCGTGCCGTCGCTCGGTCCGGTATCCGACCATGTGAACGTTGCCACATCACCGGCCCCAAGCGAGTACAAGAACGAACGGCCGGCGGAGTGGACTTTGAATGTCGTCGCGGCACCAGCGTTCAGTACGACGAGCACTTTCGTCCCGTCTGCATTTTTGAACGCCACGCTCTCGACCGATCCGGGCCCATTCGTCGACGACGCGATTCGATGCGCGCCCGGCACGACGAACTTGCTCGCGTGGCCGAGCGCGTAGTACTCGGGGTTATACGTGACGTGACCGTTCGACGAATCGATCGTGACGAGGCCGAGACAGTCGGTGCAGCCGCCGTCGTGCGGCCCATTGTTTTGATCCAAGGCAAGATTCCATTTCTGCACCGTCTTCGCCCAGTTCCGGACCGTTCCGATGATCAGGTTTTCGACGTCGTACCGGAACTCGGCAGGACCGGTCTTCCAGGTGCCGCCTGAGCACTCAGTGAAGTAGATGTCGCGATCGGGATGTGCCGCCTTGACCGCGCTCTGCGCACTGGGTTGTCCGTCGTAGCAGTGGAATGCGCTGCCAGCGACGTAGGCCTTGGCTGCCGGATCGTTGAGGACGGCGATGGGATAGGTCGAAGACCAGTTGTCGTCGTACGCCAGGATCTTGGTCGAGATTCCCGCCGCGGCGAAGGCCGGCCCCAGGTAGTTCTTGATGAAGATCGCTTCATCCGTTGCCGGCAGAGACATCCCGGGGTAATCGCTTGGCACGAGCAGCGGTTCGTTCTGCACCGTCACCGCATCCACCGGTATTCCCTCAGCGGCGTAGGCCTCGATGAACTTGACGAAATACTGCGCATAGGGGGCGTACGCACTGGTCTTCAAGCTGCCCCCAATCATCGATCCCGATGTCTTCATCCAGCCCGGGGGACTCCAGGGGGTGGCCATGACTTTGAGACGGGAATTGAGGCTCAGCGCCTGCCGGAGTAGCGGCAGGATCTGGGCCCGATCGTGCTCGATCGAGAAATTGGCGAGGGTCGGATCCGTTTGTCCCTGGGGTACGTCATCGTAACTGTATCGGGTCACCGCGAAGTCCGATGCGCCGATCGGTTGGCGTACGTAGCTGAGTCCGATGCCTGCGGTCGGATCGAACAGTTGCTGCATGATCGTTTCGCGCTGTGCCGCGTTGTAGATCAGTCGCGCCGACGAGTCAGTCATCGAACCGCCGAAGCCGTCGATCACTTGAAACAGCTGGCTCTCATCGACGTCGATGGTGTAAGGCGCCGCGCCGGTGTCGGGACCGAAGACGACGGCCGCTTGCGGTTCGAGGTGTGTGGACAAGTCGGCGGTCGATAACCACACGTTGACGCCGCCCGCGACCGATGCCGACGACGTGACGGTCGTCGACTGCTTCGAGAAATCGTCTATCGCACCGATCCCCCCGGCAAGGGCGATCGAAAAAAGTATGCACATGCGAACGCTCATGAACTCTTCCTCCCTCGTTCCTGAGATCCGCGGAGAGGTTCCGCAATCGAGGCGTTTTGGTTTTCCCAACGATGCCACGCCAGGAAGGGAATATCGAGCTCAACGGCCTCGCGCGCGAGCTGTCGACGTGATCATTGGAAGGTCACTCGTCAAGTTAAAACTGACGATCAACAAACAGTAGTATCCTAAAGAGTTCCCGCTGGGCGTCTGATCGCGCGCGATACCTGCACCGCAACGAAGCAGAGCGTGGCATTGCTGTGAGTGGACGGCCCGCGTAACACGCGTGAGCGGGCAGTTCAGTCATTCGGCCGAAAGCGCCAGACAGGTTGGTCGCTGCGTCTGCAGTACACTGGACAGCGAAAATTCCGGTTAGAGTGGCGGCGCCCGTAGCTCAGCAGGATAGAGCATCGGTTTCCTAAACCGGGGGTCGCAGGTTCGAGACCTGCCGGGCGCACCAAATACGACCGTGTAATTGTTGAATGTTGAATGTTGAATGCTGAACGCTGATTGCTGATTGAATGGTTCTTTACGTCTTTCATTCAGCATTTGCAGCCGAGCGGAAAGACGCGAGCGAGCGCAGCGAAGCGAGCCACGCGAACGGAGCGAGCCGACGAAGCGGCTCGCGAGAGAGCGTGAGGGGGAGTCCGAGGGGCGAAGCCCCTCGGAGTGAATATGAAAAGCAAAGAACGACACAAGCTGAAAGAGAACGATTTCGCGCGGACGATGGCCCACGCGAGTGGCTTCATGCAAACGCGTGGGCAGGACGTCGCCAAGATTGTCACCGTCGTCGTCGTCGCGATTCTGTTGGCCGGCGGATATGCGTTATGGCGGCAATCGCGCAGTGGCAAGGCAAACGAGCTCCTGGCCACGGCCCTTGCCGTCGAAGAGGCTCCCGTCATCGCGCCGACGGCGCCGGCTCCAGGCAGTCCGATTCCGGTGCAGCAGGCCGGCACCTACGCGACGGAGCAGGCGAAACTCGAAGCGGCGCTGCCGGCGCTGATGAAAGTCGCCGACGCGTATCCGAGCACCGACGCCGGTATCACGGCTCGCTACCACGCCGCCGGCGCGCTTGCCGCGCTTGGCCGCTACGGCGAAGCCGAGCAGCGATACCAGGAGGTCGTCGACAAGGCGGGCAACCGCTTGTATGGACGGACGGCAAAGCTCGGGCTGGCGGACGTGCAGCTGTCGCAGGGGAAGTACGACAGCGCGATCAAGATTTATCAGGATGCCGCGACCGACTCCAATTCGCAGCTGCCGCTCGATGGCGTCTTGATGCAGCTCGGGCGGGCCTACATGAAGGCGGGCAAGAAGAACGAGGCCGCGCACGCTTTTACGCGTGTGGTTGAGGAGTTTCCGCAGTCCGCATACGTCCCCGACGCGCGCCGCGAGATGGAAGACGCGAAGAAGGGATAGTGACCGGCGCCCCCGTCAGGCGAGGGAACGGTTGACGGCTTCGATGCAGAGAACGGGAGACGTTCCCACCGCTTCGATTCGGCGGGCCGCGCCGCTCGGAACGAACACGATGTCTCCTGCCGTGAGGATGACGGACTCCTCGTCGATCGTTACCTTCACCAGACCGGCAAGCACCGCCGCGGCTCGCCCACACGGATGGACGCGAGCCGACACGATGGCGCCGGCAGGATTCGAGCGCGGAAGCGGCTCGTAGCCGAGCGCTTCGAGCTTCTGCTGGACCGCCGTTTCGGTGAAGAGGCCATCCAGGCGCTGATCCCAGCGCAGGACGTACATCCTTCGCGCGCCCTCACGGTGAATGCGACGATCAAACGGAGCACCCGTTTGAGTCCCGGTGCTCATGCCGTCCTCGTCGCCCCCTCGTTCGCGCTCCAGTTATCGGTCGTTGCCGCACGTCGTTCCGGTTCCACGAGCAGACGAAGCGCATACCCGGTCGGCGCGCCGGTGTCATTGCTGACCGGACCGACGCGAAACACCGCCGACAACACCGTCGATTTGCGAAGGGGCGCCGGCAAGTCCGTGCGGTCGCGCTGAGAGCGATCCACCTGGAAGTAGACCAGCCGGTAAAGCGGAATCGGCGTCCCGCCCTGACAGTCGACGCTCACGCCGTGGACACTGACGTCCCGGGTGACGACCGAAGCCATGCGCGTATTGCCCTTGGCGTCCTTCCAGAGAATCTGCCCGGGCACCGCGATCGGATAGCGGTCCTCGGTTCGTTTCTCATATCGGCTTCCGCCTACAAGGCGCAGACGCTGTTCCATGGCGGTGACTCCTCCGGTTTCGCAGGTACCCACCTCATATCAAGTTGCACGCCCGCCGGAACCGAGTAAACAGCTAACTCGGACGGAAGCAGATAATAACCGAAAGATCAAATACTTAACGCGATTTAGTGTCCGTTTATGGTCCAGGTCGTCGTGGATATTTGCTATCCAAACGGCCAACGGAATGGATACTTCGGTAACAACGGGATCCCGGGTCAGGTCGCGGGATCCGGGTTCGGTGAATCGATTCGAGGATTCGACGATTCGCGATTCGCGATTCGCGATTCGAGGATTCGGCGATTCGAGGATTAGTGATTCGAGGATTCGAGGATTAGCGATTCGCGATTAGGGATTAGCGACTAGGGATTAAGAAACCCCCAACCGATCCATCTTCAAATAGAGTCCGCGTCTGGTGAGGCCAAGGAGACGCGCCGTCTCCGAGATATTCCCCGAGGCCCGTTCGAGCGTCGATTGGATCATCTCGCGTTCAATTTTCTCGACCGCCGCCGCCAGCGTCGCCTTCATGTGGGGGCGCGTCCCGTCCGCCGTCAGGTTCTCGACGCCGAACATCGGCGACAGGAGGTCCGGGGTAATGGCCCCTTCGGGTGGCGCCATCGCGACCGCTCTCTGCACCTCGTTGCGCAGCTGGCGAACGTTGCCGGGCCATGCGAACGTATCGAAGATATCCAGTGTCTCCGCAGTCAGGCGAACCCCGGGTTTACCGAGCCGTTCGCACGCATCGCGCAAGAAGAAGGTTGCCAGATGGGGAATTTCCTCGCGGCGATCGCGAAGTGGCGGCACGTGAATACGAATGACGCTCAGCCGATAGAAGAGATCCTCGCGAAACTTCCCGTCGCTGACACGGCTCTCCAGGTCGGCATTGGTCGCCGCGACCACCCGGACGTCGACTCGCTGCGGGCGGGTGTCGCCAACGGGCAGCACTTCACCCTGCTCCAGAAACCGGAGGAGTTTCGGCTGCACGTCGAGCGGCAGGTCGCCGACTTCGTCGAGGAATAGCGTGCCGCCGACGGCGGTACGCAGGACCCCCGCCTGATCGGCGATCGCGCCGGTGAAGCTGCCGCGCCGATGGCCGAACAGCTGGCTGTCGGCCAGTTCGCGAGTCGCACTCGTGCAGTTGTAGGGGAGGAACATGTTGTCGCGTCGTGGCGATCCCGCATGGATCGCGCGGGCAACGAGATCCTTACCGGTCCCGCTTTCACCGGTGATCAGCACGGTCAGGTCGTTCCCCTGCATCCGCTGAATCTGCTCGGCCACCCGTTGCATGACCGCGCTCGTGTACACGAACCCTGGCAGCAAGGGTTCCAGCGGCCGCTCGGTGCTGCCCGCCGCCGATTCCACTTGGCGATCTCGCGCTTCGCAGAGATCGAATCCTTGTCGCAGCACCGCGCACAGCGTGCGGAAGCGTTGAAGGCCGGGTCCGGCGAGTGTCCGCTGCGATGAAAGAACCGCAAACCGGCTGCCGCCCGGGGCACGCCCGATCGGTTCAGTGATGATCTGCGGACGCCCACTCGAACCGCGCTGGGAGGCCGCCGCGAGCGCGCGGGCACTTTCCGCGTCACACCCCGCCGTGCCGAGGAGATGAATCTGACCGCTTGGACTTCGCACGAAGAGAACCGCCGCCTGCGCGTCACACGCTTCCAGGAGCGCCGTCGCGCCATCGCGCGCCAGGAGCGCCGGCATCGCGGCCGCATCGACGATCCGCCGCACCAGCGCATCGTCGCCGTCCATCTGAACGCCGACATACCCTCCCGTGGTCACCGATGGGACCTGATTGAGGGCGGCTCGCGCGTCGGCGAGGTCGGGCTCGGCGCCGAGCGCCTCGAAGATTCGAGCCGCATCGCCGAGATACCGGGTGGCCCGCGACCGGGCGCCCGCCGCAGCGGCGAGCCGGCCGAGCTCGAGGTAACTCAAACCGGATTGATAGCCTTCGCCGAGCAGGTCGAAGACGCTCACGCTCTGTCCGAAGTCGTGATACGCCTCGGTGGCGCGCCCTGCCGCGGCATGCAGCCGCCCTCGCATCCGCAGGAACTCACCCCAGGTGCCGCTCATTCCGCCCGGTTCGACCCGACCGGCGACATTCTCGAGACGTTGCTCCGCCATCTCGATCCGCCCCAGCACGAGCAGAGACTCGACCGCCGTCAACTCTGCCTGCAGCGCATACACGGTTGGCGCATCGCTGGACCCCGCGACTTCACCGGAAATCGCCAGCGCACTCGACGCATCGCCACGCCGTAACGCGACCCGGGCTTCGAGGGCGCGAACGGACCATTGATACCATCGGCTCGCGACCGTGGGTCCGTAGGCCTCGCGAGCCTTCTGAAGACAACGGCTGGCCTGGTCGTGCTGCCCCCGGATCAGATGAATCTGCGCGAGCGTATCGAAGACGGCGCCAGTCGTCTCGCGCATGAAATGGAGAGGGCTCCGCACGTCGAGCGCGCGATTGAGTGCGTCCTCCGCCCGTTTCAGATTGCCAACTCGCACACAGATCTGCCCGAGCGACGCCAGGGCGACGCCCAAGCCGTGCGGCGTCCCCGCCTGCTGCTGCAACTCAACGCTCCGCTCCGCAAGCGACAGCGCCTGTTCGTGCCGGTGGAGCATCAGCGCGACGTTGGCCTGATTGCCGCACACTGTCGCCAGAACGTCGCCGGCTTCGACGATGACGGCGAGACGCTCGGCCTGCCGCAGCGCCGCGATCGCTTCATCGAGTCGCCCTTCCTGCGCCCGGGTGACGCCCGACAACGAGTGCACCATCGCCAGATGTCGCCGATCGCCGGCCGCATGGAGGGCCGATGCAGCCTTGGTGATGTGCTCGTGAACAATCGCCATGTCGCCGACATGGCGATAGCAGAGGCCAAGCTCGTAGTGGGCGAGCCCGATGGCGCGAGAATCGTGGGCGCGCTCCGCCTGCTGGAGCGCCTTGGTGAGGAAGGCTATACCGCGGGACGGCTCTCCGCGTGCGACCGCAAGGCGACCGTGCATTCGCCACAGATCCGAGAGCCGGGCGGGGCCCAGGCGCTCTCGGCCCACCGGCGGCGGACCAAGCGCTTCGGTCGCCTGACGCACATCGTCCTGAAGAAGCCAAGCCTCGGCCAGCGCGCACCGGATCTGGATCTGCTCGTCACGATGGAGGCCGGGCTGGCGCAGGGCTCGGACGAGAAGGGACGCGGCTTCCACGCCGGTTCCTCGTTCAAGCGCCCGGGCCGCCTGCGTGTAAAGATCGGCCGTCGCCACGGCGCGCAGTATAGCAGGTATACAGGGAACGGTGGATAGTAAAGTGTCGGTTTTTGGTTCTTGGTTTTGGGTTATCAGTTTCGGTTTTCAGTTTCAGTTCTTCGTTTTCTCTTTTGGGTTGGTTCTAGGTTGTTCTTCAAAAACAACCGAAAACCAATAACTAAAAACCAAAACTGAAAACCCAAAACTAAAAACCAAGAACTGACAGCGTCAGTTCCTAGAAAAGCAATACGTCAGGATTTTGTAAATCAGCTTGGCGCACAGGAAGTTTGGGGCCATGACTCCGGGGAGCGGGCTGAGTTCGACGACGTCGCAAGCGACCACCTTCTTTTTCGAAATAGTGGCGCGCAGCAATGCGAGCATCTCGTACCACGACAGCCCGCCCGGTTCCGGCGTACCGGTCGCTGGCATGATCGCGGGGTCCATGCCGTCCACATCGATCGTGATGTAAACCGGTCCGCGCAGAGTGTCGACGACGCGATCGATCCAGTTTGGATCCTTCCTCATCGTCGCGTCGTAGAAAATCTTCGTGTTCAGGCCTGGGGCCGCTTCAGCCTCTTCCGTCGACATGCTCCGTATTCCGACCTGCGTCACCGGCGCATACTCGAGACTTCGGCGCATCGCGCACGCGTGGTTGTGCGGCGTGCCCATGTAGCAGTCGCGCAGGTCGGCATGCGCGTCGATTTGCAGCACCGACAGATCTTTGAACTCGGCGGCCGCCGCCGCCACGAGCGGCGGCGTAATCGAATGCTCGCCTCCCAGGCTGACGAGGAACTTCCCGCGCGACAGGATTTCCGAGGCCACGCGCTTGATCTCGTCCATCAGCGGTGCCATCTCGCCAAACGGCAGCTCCATCGCAGGAAGCGTGAAGATGCCGACGCCGTGAACATCAGCGCCAACCTCCTCGTCCCACAACTCCATATGTGATGAGGCTTCGAGGATCTCTCGCGGTCCGTTCCGCGTTCCTGACACGTAGGACGTCGTCCGGTCTACCGGGATCGGCAGAATGACGACGCGAGAGTCTTCGAACGAACGCATCGTCGGCATCGCGCCGCCATAGGCCAGCGGCGCGCCGTGGTCGTAGTCGAATGGGAAAGGCATAAGCAATCGGTTTTCAGTTTTCGGTTTTCAGTTTTCGGTTTTCAGTTTTGGTTCTCGGTTTTTGGTTCTGAGTTTTGGCTTCGGCATTGAACATTGAGCACTGAGCATTGAACATTTCGCTAGAAGGCTCGGCCAATTCGTCCGAATACCGCGACGCCGTCCTGCGTCCCGACAGGGTCGTGGCGCCACGCGACTCCCGTGGCAAACGATAAGGGAAGCCCAAAACCGAGTACCGTGTCGAGCGACAATTCCACGCCGGTTGATAAACGAACATCGTTCCACCGGAATGCATCGTCCCACGCGTTGCCGGCGTCGGTGAAGACAGCGCCATGAATTGTACGGATGAACATCGGGATTGTGCCAACGCCCCGTTGAACGCGCCAGAGTGGAAATCGATAATCGAGATTGGCGACGGCCGCACGAGTGCCGACGATTGTGTCTGAATCGAATCCGCGCAGCAGACCGATAGCGCCGCGACCGAAATCAAAGCCGGAGGACGCGGGACCCGGACCGGATGCGCTGAAGATTCGCCGCGCGTTCTGATCGCCCCATGTGAATGCGGTGCCCGCCCGCCCAGCAACAACCGCATGCGCCGGGCCAACCCGCTGATATCCCCGAGCGTCGAAGGTCATCGAACTATTTGTTGCGTCAGAGCCGAAGGCTTCGGGAGCGGACTCCCAGGTCAGTCGGACCGCTCCTCCGGACTCGCGGCTGATCGAGTAGCCGTAGCTCTTCGCGTTGTCAGCGCTCCATCCCATGCGAATGGCACCACGTTTCACGTTCGGCGGCGCCGGCGGATCGCAACCGTCGCACGAGAACCGGTCGTCGGATGCGTTGATCGCCGCAAGCAGATTCACGGACCAACGAATCCGCGCGACGGTGAACAGTGCTCCCGCATTCACCTCGCGCGTTTGAATATCCCCTCCCCGCCAGGGGTCGGTGTCGTCCGATACGCTTGCAAACAATATTGGCCACCACCGATCGTACGTGTAGGTGAATGACCAGTCCGGATGAAGCCGCGAAGCGCTCCAGGCGACCGATCCGCCGTAGCCATGACGCCCCAGCACGTCGTTCCCAGAACTCTCGGCCCCGAACAGGACTTCTCCCGCGTCCGATTCCACGATCGGCATCCAATATCTAGGAGCCAGCGTGCGCCAGGGGCGATACGCGCCAGCTGCCGCCGCCGGCACGTTCTCAGGCGAGGGCAACGCGACCTCAGCGGCCGACACACGGGGCGGCGACTCGACTTCCGACCATGTGGCGGATGCGAGCGGCAGCGAGAACAGGTCGTAGCCGTCTGCCGTGTAGCCGACGAAGACAACGGTGGCGCCATCTGGTGAAACCACCGGTGACTGAGCCGAAGGACCGGCCCCAGTGAGTCGACGGACAGCGCCGTTGACGATGTTGACCGAGTAGATGTTGAAAGGCCGGCCACCACGGTCGGACGCGAAGAGCACGACACTCGGCGACAACCACGACGGGGTCACGTTCCTCCCATCGCGGGACGTTGCGATGGCCCGGATACGGCCGTTCCCCGCGTCCACGACGACGATCTCGGATGGGCCACCCAGCCGACGTCGTTCGACGGCAATCGAGCGGCCGTCCGGTGACCAACGCGGAGAGGAGAAATCAGTCGCGGTCTCTGACACCAATATCGAGGGCTGCGCGTATGAGCCCGGCGAAGGCAGCTGAAGTGTCGCCAGCGCCCGCCGATCGGCAAGTTGAATCGTACAAACGACCGTCCGACCGTTCGGGGCAAGATCCGGATCCGCGGCGCGCGCGAGATGTGTGATCCGTTGCACACGGGCACCATTCTCGCTGACCGTGTACAGGTCCGATTGAAGGGCCGCGTTGCGCACCAGTTCGAGTTGATCAAAAACGAGGAGTCCGCCACGGGCGCCGATTTGACTTCCCAGGTACCTCGTCGTCACCTCGCGAGGGTTGGCTTGACCAGGCTTCAAGGACATGAGTGCCGGGAAACCATGTGGATTGGCAATTGAATAGAAAATCGCGTTCTGGCCAAACGTCGGTGGGCCTACCGAGAACCCATGATGCGTCAAACGCGTGGCGACGTTGGCTTCTTCTCCAGCATGGTCCCGGACCTCTGCTTCGAAGTCGTTCCACAGATCGCCAAGCGACCGATGGAACAGTTTGCGAAATGCGGGCGCGCCAAAGTACGGCACACGGCCGGACGTTTCGTCGGCCAGTTTTGCGATCGACGCCGCCCCGAAGCGATCGGCAAGATACTGATGAAAATATCCGCCGTACACATATTGCGCCGAGCCGCCCGGCCAATCGACGAGGCCACCATTCGCCCGGTCGATCGGATCGAAACGATGCGATAGCGCCGCCCGATCGACGATCAAGCGAAAATCACCGGCCGGAATTCTCCCTTCGCCGGTCAGCACGCTCTCGTTGTAGGTGGCTATGCCCTCCACTTGCCAGAGCGGCAGGAACAGGTTCGGATAGAGAAGCGGCGCGTGACCGAACACGTAGCGGAGCCCGCCGATCCAACCCCGCGCTTTGTCGAGATGAACGATGTGCGTGTACTCGTGAGAGAGTACCAGCCGCAGCCAGTCGTCGGTGTTGCCGATCTGGCTCGCGCCGGTCGGCGCGGCCGCGCTGATTTCGATCGTGTTGTATGGAACGGGCGTGGCCCACCCGTTCGATACGTCGTGCTGATTCACCAGAATGACGTGTACGCGACCGTTCGGCTGGCCCAGTTCGCCGGCAACACGATCGGCAACATCTTCCGCAATTGCCGCCAACCTGCGCGCCAGCGCGTCCTCTTGCTGATGAAAGTAGATGGTGAAGTGCGGCGTCGTGAGCGTTCGAAATCGAAGCCGTGGATCGTACCGGGTCGCGGCTCCGGCAGCAGGACACACGACAACGAGGACGATGACGGCGATCAGTGCTCGACAGCCCGCGATCACGAACCCGACGTGCTCCCGTCCGCCTGACGGTAGACGTCTTTCAAAAACGTGAAATCCGCGATTGGCGACAGCGAAACGCCGTGGATGTCGGGTTGGAAAATTGCCACGTTCGTCTTGTACCAGAGGCTGATGTACGGCACGTCGGCGGCGATCCGCTGCTGCGCTTCCGCGTACAGCCGGCGCCGGTCATTCTCGTCCGCCGCGGCCGACGCCTCCTCGATCAACCGATCGACATCGGGATTCCGGTAACGCACGCGATTGAGGCCGGTCGGCGGCACCTGCTGCGAGTGGTAGACGAGCCGCAGAATGTCGGGATCGGTCACGCCAACGAACTGCAGCGTGTAGAGCTGAAAATTTCCACGCAAGACGTCTGCCGAGAGCGTCTGGAACTCCGACGATCGCACATCGATCGCAATGCCGACGCGGGCCAGAT
>JBPYFA010000107.1:0-16266 GCA_051986585.1 Vicinamibacterales bacterium
TCCTCCAGCCGATGATCTTCGCAGGCCAGGCGATTCCAAGTCTCGTGGCGGCTGCGCTGTGGCTGCCGTCGAGGTCGGCCCGCGGGAGCCGCGTGGCGCTCGTCCTCTCACGCCTGCTTTTTGTCGCGTCCCTGCTTTTCTATATCCCGGTCGTCACGGGGATCCTGCCGACCGGGGGAGACATGATCGGGCTCGGGTACTTCTTGGTCGCGGCGGCCAGTTTGGTTCTCGTCGTCGCGGTGACGGCGATCGCATTCTCCGTGTCGTGGCTGCGCGAGCGGCGCGCTATCGCTCGATAGCGATCCCGCGATCAGGTTTTGAAAGCCTGTCCTAGTGGCTCCCCTTCACGATCGGCGGCACGGTCTGCAGGTAGGCCCACAGCGCTTTCAGCTCGACATCCTTCATCTGCCCGTACGCCTTCCACGGCATCTGTGGCAGGATGTCGCTGCCGTCTTTCCGCTTGCCCTCACGCAGCGCGCGGAAAAAATCTGTCTCCGTCCATCCCTTCAAGCCGGTCTCGTGCGGCGTGATGTTGGCGACAATCGGCATGTTGGGATCACCGGCGATCTTTCCGCCAGATAAGTGCTCCCCATGACATCCGCGGCACACCTGCGCGATGTGCTCGCCGAGTTCGACGCTGGCGACTTCGACCGGCGGTTCGACCGGGTGAGGCCTCTGGTGGTCGGTTTGAAATGCCGGAAGCGTGCTCGCGCCAAACGCGACTACAAATGAAAACACCGGACCGATTCCAATCGGCTTCATGGTCCGATCGACTGGCGGCCGGCTCTGGATGTACGCAATCACGTCGGACAGCTCGTGATCGGACAGATTGAGGAATTCGGTCGTCGGCATCGACGAGGACTGGCCGGTGTGGCGCACGCCGTGGCGGACGGCTCGATCCCAATCTGCCGGCGAAAACCCCTTCGTCACGCCACCGGCGCCGCTCGTGAGATTCGGCGGAGCCCAGTAGCCGACGATCGTTTGATCGATCAGCACATGGCCGCCGAGGTCAGCGCCGTGACAGCTTTCGCAGCCGACTCGCGTCTTGACGAGGTGTTCGCCGCGGGCGATCGCGCGCGACAACGTGACCGCCTTCATGTCAACGCCAGCCAGGGGATCGGCTGGTGAGGCGCCGGCGGCGATGCGTTCCGCTCGCAGCGCTTCAAGTTCAGCCGCGCTGAGTGGAAACGGAATCGCAAACGACACCTCGTGCGTCGTCCAGTGTTTGTTGTATTTCTGTCCCGCAATGATGCGGGCCACCCCCACCGCACCAACCGCCAGCACGAGGACGACGGCGAGGATCCAGACGAAAACCTTCAAAATTTTGCGCATGAAGTTGGAATCATACCGGCAACTACGTCGCGCCGCTATCGGGAGTTCCGGGGCATACTGATCCGACACTGACGATGGCGTTGTCGCAGGCTCCGATCGAGATTGTCACGTACGATCCCGACTGGCCGCGGCGCTTCGCGACAGAGCGCGAGGCGCTGCGGAAGGTTCTCGCCCCATGGCTGGCAGGCCCGATCGAACACATCGGCAGCACCGCGATTCCGGGACTGGCGGCCAAGCCGGTGATTGACATCATGGCGGCCGTGTCGGCGCTCGCGCCATCACGACCCGCCATTGCGGCGGTTGCGACTCTTGGCTACTGTTACTTCCCTTACCAGGCGGACCAACGACACTGGTTCTGCAAACCGTCCGATGCGTTCCGAACCCATCATCTGCACCTCGTTCCACTCCAGAGCCCGCACTGGGCTCGTCCGATTGCCTTTCGAGATTACCTGCGAGGCCATCCAGCAATCGCCGCGGAATATGAGTCGCTGAAGCGGAAGCTCGCCCAAGAATTCCGCCTCGATCGGGAGGCGTATACCGCGGCGAAACGCCCCTTTATCGACACAATCACCGAGAAAGCGATGGCCGCTGGGGGCGGCCACCAGCAGTCCTCAGGCCAATAGCGATAGCCGGCGAGTAGTGATATGGTCGATCATCCATAGCTGAGCTCGTTTAGGAGGAGATCCATGCGAAGCAAGAGCGCGCTCTTCGCGGTGCTGGCGGCACTGCTTGTGCTGTCGCCGTCGGTGCAGATTGGCGCCCAGGGACAGGAACAAAAACCCAAGGTGAAAATTCCCGAAGCGGGCGTGCCACAGATCATGACCATTGAAGGTCTGTTCGTGCGTGCCGCGTACAACAACGAGGGCTACGTGATCATCGGCTACAAGACCGCCAACATGTCGGTCGGTGACGAGTGGATGCTGCTCGAAATGGGCGCGACGGTTCGTGACGGCGTACCCAACTACAGGTTGAAGCGCGACGCGATATCGCTCGATGCGCCGGACCATCCGAAGATTCCCATGGCATCGGTTGACGAATACCGCGGTGCCAACCTCGCGGCCCTCGACAATCGCGCCAAAGTCGCGCGCGATTCAATCAACTACTTCCCCCCGAGCGCGGTGCAAGGATGCCGGATCGGGTTTTTCAGCGATCTCGCCAGTCCGGCCATGTCGTGGCAGGAGGTCGAACTGAGCTCGTCGCGTGCGTGCCTCGGGCGCCTGTACTTCAAAGTCCCCGGAGGCATCAAGTATGGACAGCACTGGCTCAACGTCCAATTCGAGAAGAGCCTCGTGCGCGTGCCGTTCCGGATCCTGACCAAGGACGAGGAGAAGTTCGCGAACAAGAACTACAAAGACCTCCGGAAGCAGGTTCAGGAAGCGTTCAAGCCGAAGAAAAAGACTTAGTGGGATTGGTGACCTGGTGAAATGGACGAATCGGCTGCTCCGGAAGAATCGTCGGCAGGAAAAACGCCAATCAGTCGCCGGACGTTTGGACAGACGCTCGGCTTGGGAGTGGTAGCCGGCTCACTCCATGGACTCGGATGGGTCAGCCAGACGCCAACGCCAATGAAAAACGTCAACGCAAACGCGGCAACGCTCGACGAGCTGTGTGCGCTCAGCGCGATCGAGCTTGCCGCGCGAATTCGACGCAAGGACGTATCGGCCCGCGACGTTATGACGGCTCACCTGGCGCGAATCGAACGGCTCAATCCGAAGGTGAATGCGATCGTCACGCTCGTCGCCGAACGAGCGATGGCTGATGCGGCGCGTGCCGACGAACTGACCGCGCGTGGCGACTCGCTCGGCGTGCTGCACGGTCTGCCGGTCGCCCACAAGGATCTGGTCGATACGGCGGGCATCCGAACGACCCGCGGATCGATGTTCTACCGCGATCACGTGCCCGATCGCGACGCCTTGATCGTCACGCGCATTCGAGCTGCCGGCGCGGTCACGTGCGGCAAGACGAACACGCCGGAATTTGGCGCCGGATCGCAAACGTTCAACAGCGTCTTTGGCGCTACCCGCAATCCATACGACACGACAAAAACCTGCGGCGGCAGCAGCGGCGGCGCCGCGGTCGCGCTCGCGTGCGGCATGCTGCCGATTGCAGACGGCAGCGACACCGGCGGTTCCCTCCGCAACCCGGCAGCCTTCTGCAACGTCGTCGGGTTCCGGACCTCGCCCGGACTGGTGGCAAGCGAATCCGGTGGATGGTCGCCGCTGTCAGTGTCTGGACCGATGGCGCGATCGGTCGCCGACGTCGCCTTATTCCTGAGCGCGATCGCGGGCCCAAACCCGGCAAACCCACTGTCGCTGGAGGGCGACGGCGCACGGTTTCGTAATCGCCTCGAACGCGACTTCAAAGGCGTTCGGGTGGCGTGGTGGAAAGGGCTCGGCGGTGTGCCGGTCGAACCGGAGCTGCGCGCCATCGTCGATGCCAATCGCCGGATTTTCGAGGGCCTCGGGTGTGTGGTCGTCGACGACGAGCCGGATTTCACCGGCGTCGACCAGGCATTCCCTACGCTCCGATTCGTAGCCAATCATCCACGATACGCACCGCTGATCCGGGACAACCCGGCATGGGTGAAGGACACGATCAAGTACGAAGTGACGCAAGCGGAACGAATCACGGGCGCTGATGTCGGCCGGGCGCTGGCGCGGCAGGCGCAAATGTTCGAGCAGAGCCGCCAGTTCTTCGCGCACTACGATTACTTCGTCCTGCCGGTCACGCAGGTGTCGCCGTTCGACGTCAACCTCCCCTATCCAACCGCAATTGCCGGCCAGCCGATGGGGACGTACATCGACTGGATGCGGTCCTGCTGGTACGTGTCGTTCTTGGCAAACCCCGCGATCTCGGTCCCGGCCGGATTTACCTCAGCCGGCCTCCCGGTGGGGCTTCAGATCGTCGGACGATATCGGGATGAGTGGAGCGTGCTGCAACTCGCGCACGCCTTCGAGCAGGCGACGGGCTTTGGAAAGAAACGCCCGGCGCTGATCGCTTCTTCCGCCTAAAGGCGGAAGCCACGGTCCATTTTTGTAGCTTCCGGCTTAGCCAGAAGCTGATCGGATCTTCCGCCTGAAGGCGGATATTACATATGAATCTTTGTGGCTTCCGGCTTTAGCCGGAAGTCAGCGAACAGCGAATTGCGAATTGCGAATAATTATCGCTGTTCGATCGGCAGCACCGGTTGTGGGTAGGGCGGCCCGATGTAGTCGGTGCGCGGGCGGATCAGACGATTATTCGCGTACTGTTCCAAGCAGTGCGCCGCCCACCCCGAGATCCGGCTGACCGCGAAGATCGGTGTGAACAGATCGATCGGGATTCCCAACGTGTAGTACGTCGACGCCGAGTAGAAGTCGACGTTCGGATTCAATTTCTTTTCACCCTTGACGAGGTTCTCGATCCGCTGCGACATCTCGAACCAGCGCGTGTTGCCAGCGCGCTCTCCGAGTTCCTTCGACATGCGGCGGAGGTGCGTCGCGCGCGGATCCTCCGTGCGATACACGCGATGGCCGAAGCCCGGGATTTTGATTTTCTTCGCCAGCTTGGCGCGAATGGCGTCGTCGATACGTTCGGGCGACGCGTCGGGACCAATCTCGATCAGCAGTCGCATCACATCAGCATTCGCGCCGCCATGCAGAGGGCCCTTCAGCGTACCGATCGCTCCCACCACCGCCGAGTAGAGATCCGTCAGTGTCGCCGCGGCGACGCGCGCTGCAAACGTCGATGCGTTGAGCTCGTGATCGGCGTGAAGCACCAACGCGACATCGAACGCGCGTATCGAAAGCGCGTTCGGCCGATTGCCGGTCAGCATGTACAAGAAGTTCGCCGCATGCCCCAGCGCTGGATCGGGCTGAATCGGTCCGCCTCCCGCGTGCATCCTGCCGTAGGTCGAGACGAGACTGCCAAGCTGCGCGGTCAGGCGAACAGCCTTGCGGTAGTTGGCCGCCGGCGAGCTATCGTCCGCTTCCGGATCGTATTGCCCGAGCGCCGACGTCAACGTTCGCAGCATGTCCATGCCGTCGGAGGCCGGCAGCTGTTTCATCAGGCGAAGAATCGGTTCCGACAACGGCCGCGCCGCCGCCAGTTGCGACTGGAGGTCGCCAAGCTCGGCGCGATTGGGCAACCGTCCATGCCAGAGGAGATAGCAGACCTCCTCGAACGTCACTGAACGAGCCAGGTCGTGTATGTCGTAGCCGAAGTAGGCCAGGACTCCGCGGTTGCCATCGAGATAGCAGATGGCGGACGAGGCGGCGACCACATCCTCGAGTCCAGCTTTGGGCTTCGCGTCCGTCGTCATGGAGCAATGATATCAGCACGCTGAAAGTGCTGAATGCTGAATGATGAATGCTGATTGACGGATAAAACTAAAAAGGGCGCGGTCCGCAGACCGCGCCCACTTCAGCCTTCAGCATTCGACATTCAGCATTTTCAGAAGCTATTTTGCAACTTCTGGCGTCTTGAGCATCACGCTCTCGCCGGTGTACTGCTGCAGGATCGAGAGCAGTCCGGTGTAGAGGAAGCCAATCTGGAAGAGCATCAGGAACGGGAGCGTTGCGTAGATCTGATTGACGAGCGCGTAGAAGACGGTCGCGGTGAAATAGAGACCGAGCGCCAGTTCGATGAGTGGCTGAACGCCGACCGACTGATGGTACTTCTTGCCCACCCACTCGTCGCTGTCGCGCTCGATGCCGTATTTCGGCGTCCGCGCGAATTCGCTCTGCTTGTGGAACAGCGCTTCGAGCACGGCACGAGTGTTGTTGACCGACAGTCCGATGCCGATCGACATCAGGAACGGCAAATACTTCAGCCGCTGACGCCAATCGGGGTACAGCTCGCGCTGCGCCTTCACGTAGAACACCGCGATCGATGCCGTTGCCGCGCAGAACAATGGGACATCGATGATCAGCATCTCCGTCCATCCCATGTTGTAGCGCACCCACATGGCGGGGAACATGAGGATGGAAAGCAGCGACATCAGCAGATAGTTGAAGTTCGCCGACAGATGAAAAAACGCTTCGGCCTTGACGCCGATCGGCTGCTTTGAACGCAGGATCCGCGGCAGCAGCTTCATGCAGGTCTGAATCGATCCCTTCGCCCACCGATGCTGCTGCGACTTGAACGAGTTCATCTCCACTGGCACTTCGGCTGGAGACACGACATCGGGCAGGAAGACGAAGCGCCACCCGGCAAGCTGTGCGCGGTAACTGAGGTCGAGATCCTCCGTCAACGTGTCGTGCTGCCATCCGCCGGCGGCAGCAATCGCTTCGCGCCGCCACACGCCCGCCGTGCCATTGAAATTGAAGAAGCACCCGGACCGATTGCGGCCACCGTGTTCAAGCACGAAATGGGCGTCCAGGAGGATCGACTGAATTTTGGTCAGCAGCGAGTAATCCTGGTTGATGTGGCCCCATCGCGCCTGCACCATGCCGACACGCGTGTCGGTGGCGAAGTAGGGCAGCGTCCGTTTCAGAAAGTCTGCCGGTGGGATAAAGTCCGCGTCGAAGATGGCGATAAACTCGCCGGTCGCTTCCGCGAGACCGGCATCCAGGGCGCCCGCCTTGTATCCGGTCCGATCGATGCGATGCATGTATCGGATGTTGAAGCCGCGTCTCGCATGCCGTCGCACCGCCAACTCGGCGATCGATGTCGTCTCGTCGGTCGAGTCGTCCAGCACCTGAATGTCGAGCAATTCACGCGGGTAGTCGATCTCGCACACGGCGTCGATCAGCCGGTCGGCGACATACATCTCATTGAAAATCGGCAACTGGACGGTAACTCGCGGCAGATCCGTCAGTTCCGGCAGCGGCACCGGCGCCCGGTCCTTGTGTTTCGTGTAAAGATACACAAGGTAATAGCGATGCCAGCCGTAGATTGCCAGGATGCTGAGGACGAAGAAATACAGGACGAGGATCAGCGTCTCAACAGGCGTCATATAAGGATGAATCCGTCACAAAGCACAAACGATAATATTACAGCTCGGCTGTTGGGCAGATCAACGGTCCACTCGCCCTTTCCCCGCGCATGAACCGGCTCCAGCTTCGCGCGCTGCTCGATCAGGTGCAAGCCGGGACGCTGACACCTGAGTCCGCACACGACCAACTCCTACAATATTTGCGCCAGTCCCCGTTCGAGAATCTCGAGTTTGCCCGCGTCGATCACCATCGAAGCGTTCGTCAGGGCTTTCCCGAAGTCGTCTACGGACCGGGAAAAACTCCCGAACAGATCGCAGCGATTTCCGAACGAATCGCCGCGGCCGGCCACAATCTCCTCGTCACCCGCGCGAGTCCCGACGCGTTCGCTGCCGTACAGCGTCGGCTGCCGGCTGCATCATTTCATGAACACGCGCGAACCATTACACTGCGTGCGGCCCCGCTGCCTCCCGGTCGCGGAACGATTCTCGTGGTGGCCGCCGGCACCGCGGACCTTCCCGTCGCTGAAGAAGCCGTCATTTCTGCAGACATCATGGGCAACCGGGTCGAACGGCTGTACGACGTCGGGGTTGCCGGACTTCATCGTCTTCTCGCAGAACAGTCGCGACTGAACGCTGCTCACATCGTGATCGTGGTGGCGGGCATGGAAGGGGCACTCCCGAGCGTCGTCGGTGGGCTGGTCGACGTGCCCGTTATCGCGGTCCCGACCAGCGTCGGCTATGGGGCGAATTTCGGCGGGATTGCCGCGCTGCTTGGCATGCTAAATAGCTGTGCGAGCGGCATTTCCGTCGTCAATATCGATAACGGATTTGGCGCCGCCGCCGTGGCCAGCGCTATCAATCATTTGCCCTAAGTACCGGTCGTATCAGGCACGACTTCGACTGGATTGCCCAGCGTCGCTTGGGCTATAATGAAGGATTGCCCCGTCCTCAGGGGCAGTCTTCCTAGCAGTAACCCCATGCATGCTGGTGCCCTCAGGGCCCTCGAGTTCGATCGGATAGTCGAGGCGGTTTGCCGTTACGCGCTTACCCCACAGGGGCTGCAGCGTCTGCGTACGCTGCGCCCGTCGACCGACCGGGAAATTGTCGCCGGGGCGCTCGCGGCAACGGCCGAAACATATCGTTTTCTGGCCGACAACTCGATTGCGCTTCAGGCGGCCGACGATCTGGAAGACGTGCTCGACGCCGTTGGCGTTGAAGGACGCCCGTTGGAGCCGCTTCACCTGCTCTCGCTAGCCGGATTTCTGACCTCGGTCGAAAACACGTGCGCAGGGATTCGCCGGGCCGGTGCACCCGTGCCGACGCTTCGACGCATCGCCGACCGCGCGGCTTCTTTCGAGGCAGAGATTGCCGATCTACGCAGGAAGATCGACCCGGCCGGCGAAGTGCTGGACGATGCGAGCGCGGAGTTGAAGAGTGTGCGCGATCGGCTGCGAAAGCAGCGAACGAGACTGCGAGGCACGCTCGAATCGTACTTGCGCGGCAAGGACACGGCGAAGTACCTCCAGCAGCAGATCGTGACCGATCGAAACGGACGCTACGTTCTCGTGGTCCGCTCTGAGCACCGGTCGGCGATTCCGGGAATCGTTCACGGCAGTTCCGGCAGCGGCGCAAGTCTCTTTCTCGAGCCGCTCAGCACGGTTGAAATCAATAACGACATCGTCGCGCTCGAACAACAGGAAGCCGAAGAAGTCCGGCGCATCCTCCTCGGTCTGACTGACGCGTTCAGGCGACGGGCGGACGACCTCGATCGCACCGTGGCGGCAGCGGCCGATCTCGATGTGCTGCAGGCGCGCGCTCACTTCTCACGCCTCGTCGATGGGATCGAGCCGGCGATTGCGTCAGACGGCCGGCTCGAATTGAGGGGGGCAAGGCATCCGCTCCTCATCCCTGCACTGCAGCGGCAATCAGGCAGTGCTGCCGCGCCGGATCCCGGCGCCGGGGCTTCGGATGCCGGATCCGGGTCCACTCAGGATTCCGGATCACGGATGCCCGATGCCGGTTCAGGGATGCCCGTCCCAGTCGACGTGGTCCTGATTCCTCCCACGAGCGTGCTCGTGATCACCGGTCCAAACACGGGCGGCAAAACGGTGGCGCTCAAGACCGCCGGGTTGCTGTCGTTGATGGCGCAGGCCGGGCTGCTCGTTCCCGTCGCCGGTGGATCGCAGATCACGGTTTTTCAATCGGTTTTTGCCGACATCGGCGACGAGCAATCGATTGCCGCGAGTCTCAGCACATTTTCAGGGCATATCGCGAACGTCGTCTCGATGGAAAAGGCGCTCGCACTGCCCGCCCTCGTGCTGCTCGACGAAGCGGGTGCCGGCACCGATCCCCTCGAGGGGGGCGCGCTGGCCATGGCGATCATCGACCATTTCCGCCGCCGCGGGGCCATGGTGATCGCGACGACTCATTACGACTCGTTGAAGTCGTACGCCTCGACGACGGAAGGCGTCATGGCGGCAGGTTTCGGCTTCGATCCGCAGACCTTCGCGCCGACCTATCGGCTCAATTACGGATCTCCTGGGAGCAGTCTCGCGCTCGAGATTGCCAGCCGGCTGGGTATGCCTGCGGACGTGATTGAACAGGCTCGGGCACATCGGTCGGAGCGCGAGTCGCAGCTGGCTGAGCACCTGGCGAAAATTGAACGCGACCTGCACGCGCTCGAACACGAGCGTCGCCTCGCGGCGCGGGAGCGCGAGACCAACGCCACAGAAACAGCGCGGCTGCAGCACCGGGAACACGAGCTGCGGAATCGCGAAGAGACATTCCGCCGCAAGCTGGACGAGCGGATCGAGGAACGCCTTCGCGAAGCACGTCGGGAAATCGACGGCGTGGTCAACGCGTTGAAAACGCGCACCGAGGCACTCGCGGCGGAAGCCGAGCGACGCATCGCGCCGCGGCTGGTTTCGACCGGCGACACGGGAGCCGCTCGCGCAGAGGCCCGCGCCGCTGTCGAAGCCATCGCCAACCGGCTCCGTTCACCGTCCGCGGCGACCGAGTCGGTCGCGACAACTGAGGTGGGCCGCACGCCCGCGGTTGGCGACCGCGTGCAGGTAGGCGGGTTGGGACTCGAAGGTGTCGTGCAGGCGGTTCATGATCGCGAGGCGGAAGTGGACGTGCGCGGAAAGCGCCTGCGGGCCAGAGTCGCCGAACTCCGAATCCTGGCTCCGGCAGCCGCCGTCACGCAGCCGGCGCGGGTCCGCGTCAACGTCGACCTCCAGCCGCGAGAAGGCTCGTTGACCGAATTGAACGTCATCGGCGCTCATGCCGACGAAGCCGTGGCCCGCGTCGAAAAATTCCTCGACGAGGCCATGTTGAGTGAGCTCAAATCAGTGCGGATCATCCATGGCTATGGCACGGGACAGCTACGGCGCGCGATCGCCGAGTTTCTGCGGACGCAGGCCTACGTGGCGCACTTTGCCGCAGCTCCGGACAACCAGGGCGGTGGCGGGGTCACGGTGGTGGAACTGAAAGAGTGACACTGAAAATGCTGAATGTTGAATGCTGAATGCTGAATGAAAAGGCGCAGAAAATTCGGCGGTCACGTTTGGCACGCAATCAGCGCTCAATCGGCAATAGGCAATCGGCAATCGGCAATCGTAGAAATTCAGCATTCAGCATTCACCATTCACCACTTGCATGGCGTTATTTCCTGCTTCTTTTATTGACGACCTGAAGTCGCATGCCGACATCGTGCAGGTCGTCCAGGAACGCGTTCCGCTCCGGCGCAGCGGGACCGCGTGGAAGGGGCTGTGTCCGTTTCACGGGGAAAAGACGCCGTCGTTCCAGGTCCATGGTGAGCGCGGGTTTTTCTACTGTTTTGGATGCGGCGTTGGCGGCGACGTCATCAAGTTCATTGAGCTGTTCGACAAGGTGCCGTTTCCGGACGCCGTTCGACAACTGGCCGGCCGATTTGGACTGCCCGTGCCCGAGCCGGCAGACGCGAGGGACGATGCCGCAGGACAGCAGGAGCGGGAGGCGCTCCTGAAAGCGCATGAGATTGCCGCAGCCTGGTTCAGGGAGCAACTGTCGACGCCGGCGGCGACCGCTGCGCGACGGCAGTTAAAGGATCGCGGCCTCAGCGCCGAAACTATTGAGCTCCTCGGAGCCGGATATGCGCCGTCGGCTCGCGAGGGACTGAAAACGCGCTTGTTGAAGGAGGGATTCGCACAAGCCTTGCTCCTTCGCAGCGGCCTCGTCGTCGAACGCGAAGGAGGCGCAGCGGTCGATCGATTCCGAAATCGGCTGATGATCCCGATTTGCAGAGACAACGGGGCGATTATTGCTTTCGGCGGGCGAGCGATGGACGCGGGCCAGCAGCCCAAGTATTTGAACTCCCCGGAGACGCCGGTTTACGTCAAGGGCCGGACGTTATATGGTCTTCACCTCAGTAAAGCGTCCATCGCCAAGGCGAAGCATGCGGTCATGGTAGAAGGCTATTTCGATTTCGCCCAGGCGTATCAGGCTGGGATTACCAATGTGGTGGCTTCATCCGGAACCGCCCTGACCTCGGCACAAGCCAGGCTGTTGAAACGTTTCGCCACGAAAGTCGTCCTCAGTTTTGATCCCGATGCCGCCGGCCAAGGAGCGGCAGCCCGATCGTCCGAGTTGCTGGTGGCAGACGGCTTTCAGGTCAACGTCGCGATGCTGCCGTCGGGGGACGACCCCGACGCGTTTATCCGAAAATCAGGCGGATCCGCATACCAGGAACGCCTCCGTACGTCCCGGCCGTACCTTGAATATCTGCTCGATCGAGCCTCGGCGGGGCGTGACTTGTCGAAGGACGAGAGCCGGCGCGAATTCTTGAACGAGATGCTGTCGGTGGCCGCGAAAATTCCAGACGCAGCGGCGCGCGATCAATTTGCCGATCGGCTGGCACACAAGGCGCGAATCACGGAAGAGGTCGTCCGCGCTGAGATCCGGAAAGCGGCGGTTCACCGGCAGACCACGGTCGAGGAGCGGACCGTTGCCCCGATCGGGCAGGTAAAGGCGGCGGAACGCGGTTTGATCTGGGCCATCATGAAAGACCCCGACGGAGCGATTCCCGTGCTGGGTGAACTCGAAGACGACGACCTCGAAGGGCTGGCAACGGCCGACATCCTGCGGCAGGCGCGGTCCCTGCAGGCGTGCCCGGGGCCATCCTTACCTCCAACGCTGCTCGAGCGTCTAAGTAGTGAGGAGGTGCGGCTGGTGGAGTCGATCGCCGCGCAACCGGCGGCTCCGGCGCGAATTCTGTCGGATTGCGCACTGGAACTCCGGAAATATCGCCTCATTCGTGAACGTACCGCGGTTGAGCGTCAGTTGGCCAGTTTGCTCGAACAGGGTGTTCCGAGCCACGATGGACGGATCGACGAGCTTGGCACCCGGCAGATTGGCCTTAAACGGCAAATTGAAGCAATGAATCAGGAAATGGCGAAGTGACCATGGCATCTGGAAGCGGAAGCAAGGCGCTGGCAGGCAAAGGAGAATCACCGTTGTCGATCGAAGAAAAATACGATGAGGTGAGGCAGCTCATCTCCATCGGCAAGGAAAAGGGCTATCTGCTGTACGACGAAGTCAACGAACTGCTCCCCGCCGACATCACGTCGTCGGATGAGCTCGATGACCTGTTCAGCACGTTCGGAAGCGCAGGCATCGAAGTCGTTGATTCGGAGCAGAAGTACCGGGAAGACAAGCTGCTCGATCGAACGGGAGAAGGCGCGGAGGAGCTCGAGCTCGATCTCACTCCTGGCGCGCTCGACAAGACCAACGACCCCGTGCGCATGTATCTCCGGGAGATGGGCACGGTTCCGCTTTTGACTCGCGAAGGCGAAGTCGAGATCGCAAAGCGGATCGAGCGCGGCAAGCTCGCGGTGATCAAGTCGATCTCTCGGACGCCGACGATTGCCCGGGCGATCATTCAGATGGGCGAAGCGCTGAAGGCTGACGAGCGCAGCATTCGCGAGCTGGTGACGTTTGTCGACGAGGAGCTCACCGACGAGAAGATCGAAGACCGCAAGAAGCAGGTCATGCGCCAGATCGAAGCGGTACGCAAGGCCTGGCAGGCGGTCGAGAAGTGCAAGGAAAAGCTCGACAAAACGCCACGCGGGGCGACGACCCGCGACAAGCGCAAGTATCGTCGCGTCCGCTGGGAATCGCTTCGGGCGCGGGTCGAGCTGTCCAAGCTCATCCGCAAGATCGAGTTCACCGAAAACATCAAGCGCCGCATGATCGACCAGATCAAGGAATCGGTCGAAGCGGTGATGCGCGTGAAGCGCCAGATCGACCATATCGAGCGTCAGCTCAATCCCAAGAACAAGAAGAGCCGGCTGAAGGAAGAAGAAAGAAAGAACCTCCTGAAGCAGCAGAAGGAGCTGAAGGTCGAAGTCAAGACCATGGCCGACGAGCTCGAGGAGACGCCCGATCAGCTGATGCGGACGCTCGAGACGATTGCCCGCGGCGAGATCCAGGCCGAGCAAGCGAAGAAAGAGCTCGTCGAGGCCAACCTTCGGCTCGTGGTCTCGATCGCCAAGAAGTACACGAATCGTGGCTTGCAGTTCCTGGATCTGATTCAGGAAGGCAATATCGGTTTGATGAAAACGGTCGACAAGTTCGAATACCGCCGGGGATACAAGTTCTCGACCTACGCGACGTGGTGGATCCGCCAGGCGATTACCAGGGCGATTGCCGACCAGGCCCGGACGATCCGCATCCCCGTACATATGATCGAGACGATCAACAAGCTGATTCGCACCTCCCGCGCGCTGGTTCAGGAACTCGGCCGCGAACCGACATCGGAAGAGATTGCCAAGCGGATGGACATTCCGGTGTCAAAGGTGCGCAAAGTACTCAAGATTGCGCAGGAGCCGATCTCGCTGGAGACGCCGATCGGCGAGGAGGAAGATTCGCATCTTGGCGACTTCATCGAAGATCGCCAGGTCGTGTCGCCGTCCGATGCGGTAATCAATCTGAATCTCAAGGAACAGACCGACTCGGTGTTGAAGACGCTGACGCCGCGCGAAGAGAAGGTGATCAAGATGCGGTTCGGCGTCGGCGACGGCAGCGAACACACGCTCGAAGAGGTCGGACAGAGCTTCGCCGTCACGCGCGAACGGATCCGCCAGATCGAGGCCAAGGCGTTGCGCAAGCTCCGTCATCCTTCGCGGTCGCGCAAGCTCCGTGCATTCCTTGAAGGCAGAACGTAACGGACCTTCTCGCTTTGTTCGGGCCCATAGCTCAGCGGTCAGAGCCGCCGGCTCATAACCGGCCTGTCCCAGGTTCGAATCCTGGTGGGCCCAGCCTGCCTCCGCTCGCCGTTCACGCAGAGGCTGTCGCGCCGGAGCGCGACAGCGCGAAGGTGGACGAGCGAGCTACGGCTAGGCAGGCTCTTCGCTCGCGCGAGCTGACGCCGAAGCGCGAGCTTCGGCTCGGCAAGCCACAAGGCTGTCGCGGAAGCGCGAGCTTCGGCTCGGCGCGCCACACGAAGGCTGTCGCGCCGAAGCGCGAAGCGCGAACGCGGACGAGCCACGCGAAGGCTGCTGCTAAGGATGATTTTCAATTGCTGGTTGTTGATTGATAGAATCCACACCCAGCAATCCCTTTGATGCATCCTGATCTTCAACACCTCATCCAGCTCCAGGAACTCGACCTCGCGGCCGATCGGGCGCGACGGCGAATCTCGGAACTGCCGGCGGCCCAGCATGCGCTCGAGTCGCGGGTTGCCGAGAAGGCCGCCGCACTGGCAGCCGTCAAAGAGCGGATCTCGACCGGCCAGTCCGCTCGGCGGGAGGTCGAGAAGGAGCTGGCAACGGTTCAGAGCCGCCTGTCGAAGTACAAAGACCAGCTGATGGAGGTGAAGACGAACAAGGAGTATCAGGCGATGCAGAAGGAGATTGCCGTCGCTGAACATGAAGTCCGCGCGCACGAGGACCGGCTGCTCGAGCACATGGAGCAGGCCGAAACGTTTGCCGCCGAGATCAAGGCTGCCGAGAGCGCCCTCAAAACCGAGCAAGCGGAAGTCGCGCGTGAACAGAAGCTGCTCGACGCGGAGCGCAGCGCGCTGGATGAGGAAATCGCCAGGCTGAAAGCGGCCCGGAGTGAACTCGTGGCCAGCCTGTCGCGAGACGCGCTCCTCTTGTTCGAACGGATCGCCCACGGCCGTAAAGGCATCGCCATTGCGGAGGCGAAGGACGGTTTGTGCACGGTATGCCATGTCCGTCTGCGACCGCAGGTCTTCAACGACGTCCGTCGCAACGACACGCTGACGCAGTGTGAAAGCTGCACCCGCATCCTCTACTTCGTCCCTGCCGCAGCCTCCGGAGCGGCCCAGCCGTCTTCCAACCAATGATTGTCGCGTATATCGACGGCGGGGCCCGCGGCAACCCCGGACCGGCCGGTTATGGCGTCTCGATCCAATCCGCGGACGGACGCGTCCTGCAGGAGCTTCACGGCGCACTCGGGGTGGCAACGAACAATGTCGCCGAGTACAACGGGCTGCTCGCGGCGCTCCAGTGGGCGCTCGATAACGACGCCGATCGGGTTCACATCCGCGCCGATTCAGAGCTGCTGGTCAAGCAAATGCGGGGTGAGTACCGGGTCAAGAACGCTGGCCTTCAGCCGCTCTACGTTCGCGCGAGACTGCTTGCCGCGCAACTCGCCGAAGTGCGGTTTGAGCACGTCCGCCGCGAGTTCAACAAGGAAGCGGATCGGCTCTCGAACCTCGGCATGGACGAGGCTGAGGCGAAACTCAAGGGCGAATCCTGAAAATGCTGAAGGCCGAATGCTGAATGCTGAATTGGCCGCGGTCTACCGACCGCGCCATCCGAAAAATCATTCAACATTCAGCCGTCGTCATTCAGCATTTACCCCACTCATTCGAATGACTCCGATCATTCGTCCCCCTTGTTTCTTCATCGCTCTGTACGAATGAAACACGCGCGGGAATGATCGAGTGCACAGGCCCGAACGGTGAATCCTGAAGATGCCGAATGCTGAATGCTGAATCGGGCGCGGTCTACCGACCG
>JBPYFA010000108.1:0-9322 GCA_051986585.1 Vicinamibacterales bacterium
TCGAACAGTTGAAGGCGAACGGGCCGACCGATAAACAGGTCGCTGACGTGAAGGAGACATTCCTGCGCGATCAGGAAACCAACATGAAGCAGAACGGCTATCTGCTCGGCCAGCTTGCCGCGCGTTACCAATACTCCGAAGACCTCACCAGCCTGTTCAACCTGGCGGATTACTACAACAAGCTGGACGCGGCAACCGTTCGCGACGCCGCTCGCCTCTATTTGAAGGGCGACAATCTCGTGAAGGTCACATTGTTCCCGGAGAAGGTCGCCGCGCCCGAGCCGCACCTCGAACCGGCGGCGACAGCGGTTCGCTAGAACACTGTGGGGTAAACTCCTCCAACCCGCTGGAGGAGTTTACCCATGCTTCGCACGCTTCCTCGACTGCTCCGAACAACGGCGCTCGCCGCCCTGCCCTTCGCCATCGGAGCGATATTCGATCAGCCGGGTTCGGGGCAGCAGACGGCCCCGATCAAGTCCTCGATTGATCCGGAAATTCTGAAAGGCCTCGCCTGGCGAAGCATCGGGCCCTTGCGGGGCGGCCGTTCCATTGCCATTGCCGGCGTGAAGGGCCGGCCGCGGGAAGGGTACTTCGGCGCAACCGGCGGCGGCCTGTGGAAAACCATCGACGGCGGTGAACACTGGTTTCCGGTTACCGATGGACAAGTGCACAGTTCGTCGGTTGGCGCTGTCGCCGTTTCCGAATCGAATCCCGACATCGTCTTCATCGGAATGGGTGAGTCCTGCATTCGAGGAAACATCCAGCCAGGCGACGGTGTGTACAAATCGACGGACGCGGGAAAGACCTGGACCCACGTCGGTTTTGGCGCCTCCCAGGCAATCTCGAAGATCCGAATTCATCCCACCAACGCTCAGATCGTTTACGTCGCCTCGTTCGGCCGTTACGGCGTTCCCAGCGAGGAACGCGGAATCTTCAAGAGTAGCGATGGCGGCGCGACCTGGCGGCGCACCCTGTTCCGCGACGAGAAGACCGGCGGCGTCGACATCGCAATCGACCCGCACAATCCGAATGTGATCTTCGCGGCGTTGTGGGAGGCCTACCGCGTCGAGTACCAGATGTCGAGCGGCGGTCCAGGCAGCGGTCTTTTCAAGTCAACCGATGGCGGCGAGCACTGGACGGAAATCACCAGGAACCCTGGACTGCCGCGCGGCGTGATTGGCAAGATCGGCATCGCGATCTCCGGCGCTGACTCCAATCGCATCTATGCGATTGTCGAGAACGAGAACGGTGGCCTGTTCAGCTCCGACGACGGCGGCGCCACGTGGAAGCTGGTGAACGAAGGGCGCAACCTGCGCCAACGCGCCTTCTACTACACGCATGTCACCGCCGATCCAAAGGACAAGGACACGGTCTACGTGCTGAACGTCGGCACGTTCAAGTCGACCGACGGCGGCAAGACCATGGTGAACTTCGCCGGTGGCGACTCGCATGATTTGTGGATCGATCCAGACGATACGCAACACATCATGCATGCCAGCGACAGCGGCGGAGCCATCAGTTACAACGCGGCATCGCCACAGCGCACGTGGAGCTCGCGCGACTACGCAACCGGACAGTTCTACCATGCAGCGACGACAGTCCACGTTCCCTATCACGTCTGCGGCGCGCAGCAGGACAGCAGCACGATCTGCGTACCCAGCGACACTCTCCTGCCGTCTTCAAGTCCGCCGCAAGCTGCAACTGGACAGCTTCCTTCGACCGGCTCCGGCCAGGCTCCTTCGAGCGCGTCCGGACAACGGGGTGGCGGCGTCCCTTCGACAGGCTCAGGGCAAGCGGGACGAGGCGGTCGCGGGGGCGGCGGCGGACGTGGAGCGCCGCTGCCGGAGACATACGGCGCCGGCGGATCGGAACCCGGCTACATCGCACCCGACCCGAAGGACCCGGACGTTTTTTACTCCGGCGGCAACAACGGATCGTTTCTCATTCGTTTGAATCGGCGAACCGGCGAATCGCGCGAAGTCAGTCCGTATCCGCGCATGTTCTCAGGTGAGCCGTCGAGCGCGCTGGTCGAACGTTGGCAGTGGACCTACCCCATCATCTTTTCACCCGTCAGTCCGAACGTTCTCTACACATCGTCTCAGCACGTCTGGAAGACGACCGACGGCGGACAATCGTGGGAACGGATCAGTGGCGATCTCACTCGTCACGATCCGAAGACGCTCGGCGAGTCTGGTGGCCCGATCACGAAGGACATGAACGCGCCTGAGGTTTACGCAACCGTGTTCGCGCTTGGCCCCGGCAAGACGGATGTCAACGTGCTGTGGACGGGATCCGACGACGGCGTCGTGAGCGTCACGCGAGACGGTGGCAAAACATGGGCAACGGTTACGCCGAAGGACATGCCGGAATTCGGGCGTGTCAGCCAAATCGATGCGTCCGCCTTCGATGCCGGCTCCGCTTACATCGCGGTGAAGAAGCCTCTGCTCGATGATCTTCGTCCGTACATCTTCCGCACGCACGACTACGGCCGTACCTGGACCCGGATCGTCAGCGGGCTCGGAGCCACAGACTACGTGCACGTCGTCCGCGAGGATCCGACGCGGCGTGGTTTGCTCTATGCGGGCACACAACACGGTGTCTACGTTTCGTACGACGACGGCGATCGGTGGGAGCCCCTCTCGCTGAACCTGCCTGACGTGCAGATCTCGGATCTCGTCGTCGAAGACCACGACATCGCCATCGCCACACACGGGCGCGGCTTCTACATCCTTGACAACATTGGATCCGTGCGCGAGGCACCGGCTGCCACAACCGACGCCTATCTCTTCAAACCAGGCGACGCCATCCGCGGCGCGGGCCCGCTGACGATTTCGTATCTGTTGAAGCACCCGGCAAAAGAGCTGCGCATCGACATTCTCGACAGCGCAGGCGCCGTCGTCACCTCGATTCCAGGCGGCGATCCGAATGCTGGCAGAGGCCGCGGTCGTGGCTCTTCGACAGGAGGTTCGCCGAGCTCAGGGCAGGCGCCTCGAGGGCAGACTGCTGCGCAAGTTGAACCGACCGACGCACCTGCGACTGCAGCAGCCGATGATGCGGCGGGACAAGGTGGACGTGGAGGCCGCGGCGGACCAGCGCCGGCGCCGATGACGACAGGGTTGAACCGGACGACGTGGAACCTGGAGTATCCCGGCCCGACAACCTTTCCCGGGATAGTGCTGTGGGGCGCCACCACTAGCGGTCCGGCAGCACCGCCGGGGCAATATCAGGTCCGCCTGAGCGTCGACGGCCACAGCCAGACGCAGCCATTCACCGTCAAGCGCCACCCGCTGCGCAGCGCGACGGACGCCGATCTGAAAGAGCAATTCGATTTCGCCACGCGTATTCGCGACAAGGTCAGCGAAGCCAACAACGCGGTGATCTTAATCCGCAGCATCAAGCAGCAGGTGAAGGACCGTCTGGCGAAATCGAACGATGCGCAGCTTGCGGACGCTGCCGGCAAGCTGACGTCGAACCTGTCTGCGGTCGAGGAAGCGATCTACCAGGTGAAAAACCAGAGCAGCCAGGATCCGCTGAATTTTCCGATCAAGATCAACAATCGAATCGCATCACTGCTGCGCGCAGTCAACACCGGCGACGGGAAACCGATCGCCAGCGTCTATCCTATCTTTCAGGACTTGAGCGGTGAGCTGAAAGTGCAGACTGACAAGCTGCAGCAGGTCCTGGCCACGGACCTGCCAGCGTTCAATACCGCGGCCGGCAAGGCGAACGTGGAGGCCGTCGTCGCTAAGTAGCAGTCCGCTGCGCCGCGGACGAAAACAGACAGACAGGCCGCGGAAGAACACGGAACAGCACGGTCAGACAGGCCGCGTGTTCGGCGGAGGTGAATCTTGGATGTCTTCCGCAGCGTCCACGACTATATGGCCACTGGTTGGCTGGGCCGAGGGTTTCTGGCGATCGCCGTCATGCTCGGCCTTACGGCATCGTCGGCCGTTCAGACGAGTCCCCGGCCGATTGACGTCGAACATTCGAAGCTGACGGTGTTCGTCTACAAGTCGGGCATGTTCTCGGCGTTGGCGGACAACCACGTGATCAGCGCGCCGATCGCGCGCGGCACGATCGCGACGGATCCGTCCCCGGCGGTCGCAATAGTGGTGAACGCCGCCGATCTCGTTCCGCTCGATCCCAACCTTGATCCATCGAAGCGCGCTGAAGTTCGTGCGCGAATGCTCGGAGCCGACGTGCTGGATGCCGCGAAATTCCCGACGATCGAGTTCAAGTCGACTTCAGTGGTGGCTGCCGGCTCGGATCGATGGAATGTGTCCGGGCGCTTGACACTCCACGGCGTCACGCGTGAGCTGTCATTTCCGGTCGTGCGGTCGGATGGCCGCTATCGTGGCGAGACCCGGATCCGCCAACGTGACTTCGGCATCACCCCGATCCGCATCGCGGGAGGTACGGTCAGCGTCAAGGACGAGGTCAAGGTCGAATTCCAGATCGCGGCCGCGGACGAACACAGATAAGAAGTCCGGGCCGCGGACAAAACGCGGATTGACAAGGATCGATTGCTATTCCGTGTTCGTCCGCGGCCTATAGCCCAAAGCAATACAAGGTCCCGTCGTACGTTCCCAGATAGATGCGGCCGTTCGCCACGGTGATCCCGCTGAAGTGGTTCCACTGGTGCATCTGGTTGCCGCTCGACCACAGCTCCTTGCCGGTCTGGCCGTCGAGGATGTAGATCGTGGCGTGCGTGCCCTTCTCCGCCCGGATCGTCGAGTCGAACTGCAGGCCGATGTCCGGCCACGCCTGCTTCGTTTCCTCGCCGCTGCCATAGCCGAACACCATGCCGTTGGCGATCACGACCGGCTCGCCGCGCTTCATGTCGCGCGAGATCCACGCGGGTGAAAGCTCCAGCTTGCCGCCCTTGTCTTCGACCTTGAACGCGGCGACCCCGCCATCCTTCGTCAGCGGCGTGTTCATGATTGGAAACTTCGCCTGCGAATGCGCGGGCCCCCAGAACGGCGCGAGCACCCAGCGCGTGCCTGACGGATCCTCCCAGGTTGACAATGCGCCCCAACTGCCGGCGTCCTGAAAATCGACTTCCTCGTTGCAGAAGAGCGGCGTCTTGAACATCGGCGTCTGATGGTTCTCGCCGCCAAGCGATTTCGGATCGAGCAGGTACACGCGGCACTCCTTGCCGGAGGCGGCCATCAGCTCGCGCCCTTGGAAGTTGAAAATCGTCGGCGTGTTGTTGGGATCGAGATCCCGCTTGCGCAGCCAGTCCCAATTGGTCGGCGTGTAGTAGTCCTTCAGCTTCAACTCGTCGCCGACGATGTGGACGCCGATGACGCTGTTGGCGTATCGCGGCGGATCACTCGTCGGGTCGTACACGCCGTCGCCAGTAGTCGTCCACGCCGTGCCGTTCGAATCGATGACCGCGCCTCGTCGTCCCCATGCGCCGCCGCTGCCGGCGTTGAAGCTCATGACCTTGTGCTGGGGATCGTCGAGCTTCACCGCCGAAATGCTCTCGCCCGCATAGGTGTTTGCCATCCAGATTATGTTGTCGACGAGGTTCAGGCTCCAGCCCTTACCGGTGTGAAACATGAATGCGGGCTGTAGATCTTCGCCGGTGGCTGCATTGAGCGTATGCAGCATGCCGTCGCCGGTGACGAAGTAGATCGGCCGTCGACCTTGTGCGTCAGCCGGACCAATCACCGGTGTGTCGCTGCTGCCGCCAGGACGAAGGAAGCCGAGGTGGGCCGGGTCAGTCGGCTGCGCTTGCCCGCCACCACCACCGCCGCCGCGGCCGGCCGGTTCAGGGTAGTCCCAGTGCTTCTGCCAGATGATCTTGCCGGTGTCGGTATCGAACGCGTACAGATTGTCGGAAATTCCGCTGACGAACCCGACCTGTTTGACTCCGGCTGCCGTATTCAACTGGCCGAGCACGAGCACCGGCATGAGCGAATGCAGGGCGCGAACCTGGTTGTGCGTCTCGAGCTTCCAAAGGAGCTTCAGGTTCTTGACGTTGTCCTTGGTGAGCGTCTTCTCCTGCTTGTTCCAGGCAGTGCGCTGGTTGTCGCCGCCGTCGGTCGCCCAGTCGTACAACGCCGCACCGTTGCTCTGCGCGTTGACCGTCGTCAGATATGGCCGGCCGGTGCCCCACGCCAGACCGCAACAGGCGGTCATCGCCGCCAGGGATATCCACTGTTTCATCTTCAACCTCTTAGAGTCCTAGTCTCATCCCGAGAACATCACCGCTCGGCCGGCATGCCGAAGGCGTACAGCGTGCCATCCGATGCCGCGACGTACACCTGGCTGTCGCCGGCCGATGGGCCTACACCACGGACTGACGCGGTGATCGTGGCGCCGCTCGTCCAGAGTTCCTTCCCCGTTGCCGCGTCAAGCGCGTAGAGCACCGCGGGCGCTGGCTTACCGCGTCCCTTTGCGTCGCCACTCGCGAGCGCGAACACGACGCCGTTGACCACGGCGGGTGTCACCGGCGCCGCAAGATCGCGGGAAGTCCACTGCGGCTGCAGCGTCGGCGCATCGTTCTGATCGACAACTGTGAACGCGACGAGTGTGCCAGTCTTGATGGCGCCGTTCGCCATCGGCACTTTGGTTTCGGCGTTGACCGGGCCCGACGTGGTCACGACGATCCATCGCGTTCCCGCAGCATCCTGCCAGCTTGCAATGCCTGTCGTGTCGTCCGCCGTTGCCGAGATCGGCGACGATTTGTACAGCGCGGCCTTGTGATCGGTCCCGCCCAGCGAGGCGCTGTCGAGGATGTAAAGTCGGCCATCTTTATTGGCCGCCACGACCAGATCCTTGCCTTTGTATTGGAAGATGACCGGGTTCGAAGTGAAGGGTGTTGACGTCGAGAACCAGTCCTTCTGAGTCAGACCCTTCGAATCGAGCGCCACGACGGCGTTCGCGACCTCGGACGTTCCCGACCCTGTCGCCACATACAGTGTACCGTCGGCAGCGAACGCTGGCGGCGCAACTCCGGCGATCGTCGCGCCCTTCGTGTCGTACGAGCTGACCGTCTTCGCCTCGCTCGCCAAATCCACCGACCAGACGCCGTTCGGCACACCGGAGCAGTTTCCGGTGGTCGTGGCATACAACGTTGTGTCAATCAGAATCGATCCGGCGACGTTCGCGTTCGGCGGCAGCAATTTGACCGGGGGAATCTGATCGGTCCCGATCTGTGGATTCATCACGTGGACCATGCCGCCGGTCGAGATCGCGATCAGGTTATCGTTGCCGCCGCGCCCGTTGGCGATCTGTGGCCCCCGGCCGCCGCCGCGTCCCTGACCTCCTCCGAATCCGCCTCCGCCGGCGACCGGAGCGGCTCCAGCCGCTGGCGCCCCGGCTCGGCCCGGAGCTTCTGCTGCCGCACCTCGACCCGCTGGACCGCCCACACCACCCGGCGCTCCTGGCGCTCCACCACCCGCACCGCGACCTCCACGACCGCCGGCTGACGCCGAGAGCGGCGTCGCTCTGGTCAACACCGGCAATCCGGATGCACAAGCCGCCACCTTTGCTGCAGATGTGGCCAGCTTCTGCTCCCAGAACATGCGATTCAGGTCGTAATCGATCGAATACACGGTGCCCGAGGCGCTGCCAACAAAAGCGAGAGCTTTGAATCCCTTGTAGGCAATGATGTTCGAGAGGAGCAACGGCTGAGTCAGCCGTTCCGCATCCAGTTTCCGTTTCCACAGAAACTGAAATCCGGGACTCTGCATCGCCGTCAGCGAGATCTTCGGGTCGGTGCGGACCGAGGATGTGCGCTGCGCATCGCCACCGACCGTCGTCCATGCCGCGCCACCGCGGCCCTGGGCGTGGGAAATCGCGACTGCGGCGAGCGCAGCAGCTGCGGTCATCCCGAACCTGAGATATCGAATATTCATCCTGTCATCCTCGGTGTCAGTTGCCAGTTGCCGGTTACCAGTCACAGTTCCCGGTTCCGGTTCGGGGGACTGGCAACTGATAACTACTGGGAACTGGAGACTGGTAACTGGAAACTATTTTTTCAACGCCTCCGCAATCGCACGTTCAGCCAATGGCCCCATCAGCGCATATCCGGCGTCGTTGGGCAGCAGGCCATCGACCGTCAGCTCCGAACGGAAGTTCCGTCCGACCGCCAACGCCGAGTAGTAGTCGACGTAGATCGATCCGCTCGAGGCCGCATACTGTTTGAGCCAATCGTTCCAGTCGGCGATCTTGGCCTGCGGCCGCAAATCCGTCTGCACCGTCGTGCAGTCGCAGACCGGCGCGATCGACGCGAGGACGACGCGGATGCCGTTCGCTTTCGCAAGCTCGGTCATCGACATGACGTAGTCGGACAGCGTCCCGCGTGTCGCCGGTCCGGTGGCGCCAGCGATATCGTTCGTGCCCGCCTGAATCACCACGACCTTGGGCTTCAACGCAATGACGTCCTGCCGGAATCGCACGAGCATCTGAGGCGAGGTCTGTCCGGCAATTCCACGATTGAAGTACGGACGTCCGGGAAAGAACCTCCCGCCGCGGCCCCAGGCTTCCGTAATTTGATCGCCGATGAAGACGACGCGATTCTCGCCTGGCGCCGGCGGCGTGATCTCGCTGTCCTCGCTCCCATATCGCGTCAGCCCGCCCCAGTCGGCGAGCACCTTTCGATACGCGGCCAGCCTCGCCTGCAGGGCGGCGACAGAGTCACTCGGCTCCTGTGAGTGAACGGGACCAGGGGATGCGCCGATCGAGAGCGCCACGACGGCACAGGAGAACACGGCACGCAACTCGACTGCAGTCATGGCGAAAGTCGGTGGACGTTTTACTATTTTTTCGCGACGTCCGGTAAAACACTGTGCTCTGCAATACTTCGGTCGCGCTCCGTATTGCAGAGTGAAACGATCTCGAGTCGCGAAAGCCTGTATAGTTAGAAGGATACGCGCGAGGCGGCAGCGCCGCTTACGCGAGCAGAGTTTATGAGGCGAACGTTGCTCATGAAACTGAGACGTCCCTATTCCCTGATCCCTTTTGCCTTGTCCCTTGCCGCCGCTACGCTGGTCACGGCGGCCATTCGCGTCAGCGCCCAGGACCAGGACGACGCCCCCGCGGCCGCGTTCCGGCGCGTGTGCAGCAATTGCCATGATGCCGAGCGGATCCTCGCCACCCGCCGGACGCGCACCCAGTGGGAAGAGGTCATCGAGAAGATGATCGACCGCGGCGCCGAAGGCACGTCCGACGACTTCACCACTGCCGAGGAGTATCTGCTCCGGGTGAGCGGACGCGTGAACGTCAACCGGGCCACGACTAAAGATATGATGACCGTGCTCGGCATCACGGATAAGGATGCCACGGCGATCGCCGACTATCGGAAAGCGAACGG
>JBPYFA010000109.1:0-7854 GCA_051986585.1 Vicinamibacterales bacterium
TCTTGACCGATACCATGCAGAACTCCCCGCCCTCTGCCGACCTGGCGCAGATCTTCGAACCGATTCGCGAAGATCTCGAGGCCGTCGAGCGGGAATTCGTCCGCCACATTCAATCTCGTGTTGCGCTCATCCCGGAGATGGGTCGCTACATCCAGAACAGCGGAGGCAAGCGGGTGCGCCCCGCGGTGCTGCTGATGGCTGCGCGTCTCAGCGGTTACGAGGGGGAGCGCGCGGTCCTCTACGCGTCCGTTGTCGAGTTCATCCACACCGCCACGTTGGTACACGACGACATCATCGATGGTGCCGATCTTCGTCGCGGCCGTCTGGCGGTGCACTCCCGGTGGGGCAACGACATCACGGTGCTCCTTGGCGACTATCTCTATATCAAGTCCATGGCGATGGCGCTGACGCAGGATTCCCTGGAGATCATCCGCCTCTTGTGCGACGTGACGCTGCGGATGATTGAAGGGGAGCTCTACCAGCTGACCAAGACCGGTGACGTCGATATTTCTGAAGACGAACACTTCGAGATCATCCGCCGAAAAACCGCGTTCCTCTTCGGCGGCTGTGCCCAGATTGGCGGCAAGCTAGGCAGCGTCAGCGCCGAACGCGAGAATGCGTTGCGCGAGTACGGCTTCAATCTGGGGATTGCGTTCCAGCTGGTCGACGATCTGCTCGACTACACCGCCGATCAGGTTGCACTTGGAAAGCCCATCGGGGGTGACCTGCGTGAGGGCAAGGTGACCCTGCCGATCATCTTCCTGCTCAAGCGCGGAGGCGAGGATGCGGACCGGCTGATTCGGCAGGTCGTGCAGGATCGGGCGGTCTCGCCGGAGCAGTGGCGCGAAATCCTCGCTCTCCTGCGAGAACATCGCGTCACCTCGCTGGCCTACGACCGCGCCGTCGAATACGCGAACCGCGCCAAGAGTTGCCTCGCCGCATTTCCACCCAGCCGCGAGCGCGATGCCCTGATGGCACTGCCGGATTACGTGCTCGCACGAGACCGATAGTCGGACGCGGCGCCCAGCGCCGCGACCTTCCGCGAATCGCGAACCGCGAGTCGCGAAACGCGAATGGATCCGTTAACCCGCATCAACCAACTCCGCTCCGAGATTCGCCACCACGAAGAGCGTTATTACATTCACAACGCTCCGGATATCTCCGACGAGGAGTTCGATCGACTGCTCCACGAGCTCGAGCGGCTCGAGGCCGACCATCCTGATCTGGTGACGGCCGATTCCCCAACCCAGCGCGTGGCGGGACGTCCGAGCGAAGGCTTCCCGACCGTCGAACACATCGCTCCGATGCTCAGCCTCGACAACGCCTATAACGAAGAGGAACTGCGGGCATTCGACGAACGGGTCCATCGCGCCGCCGGCCGTCCCAACGAGCCGATCGCCTATGTCGCGGAGTTGAAGATTGACGGTTTGAGTATCGCGCTCACCTACGATGACGGACGGTTGGTTCGCGGAGCGACGCGCGGCGATGGCGTGCGCGGCGAGGACGTCACCGCGAACGTCCGGACGATACGGGCCATCCCACTCTCGCTGAGAGGCGCGCCCTCCGGACGCATCGAAATCCGCGGCGAAGTCTACTTGCCTCGTCGCTCGTTCGCGCGGATGAACGAAGAGCGGGAGAAGGAAGGGGAACCGCTCTTCCAGAATCCGAGAAATGCGGCCGCCGGCACGATGCGCAATCTGGATCCATCGCTCGTTGCGCAGCGGCAGCTTGGGGCATTTACGTATCAGCTGGTGCTTCCGGCAGAGGAGCGTCGACCTGCACAGGAGCTTCCACCTTCACAGGAGCTTCCACCTTCACAGGAGCTTCCACCTAAAGGTGGAAGCCACAAAGGAGAAAATGTGACTTCCGCCCAGCTGGTGCTTCCCGCACAGGAGCTTCCACCTTCAGCGGAAAACGGTGTGGCTTCCGCCTTCAGGCGGAAGGCAAGTCACGCGGCGGTCCTGGACTGGATGCGCTCGCTCGGCGCGCCGGTCGAACCGCACTGGGAGCGTTGCGAAAACATCGATGCCGCGGTGGCATTCTGCCAGAAATGGGCGGAGGCGAGACGCAGCCTCGAGTTCGATACCGACGGTGTGGTGATCAAGGTCGACGACCTGGCGCTGCGGGACCGCCTCGGGACCACGGCGAAGTTTCCGCGGTGGGCGACGGCGTTCAAGTTCCCGGCGCAACAAGCGCACACGAAACTGCTGAAGATCGACGTCAATGTCGGCCGCACCGGGGCCAACACTCCGTACGCTGTACTCGAACCGGTGTTCCTCGCAGGCTCGACCATCTCGATGGCGACGCTGCACAACGCCGAGGATCTGGCGCGCAAGGATCTGCGCGAGGGAGACACGGTCATCATCGAGAAAGCCGGAGACGTGATCCCGCGGGTGGTCGCGCCCATTCTCCATTTACGGCCGGCCGATTCTCTCCCCTGGGTGATGCCGACGACCTGCAAGGTGTGCGGCAGCGAACTGCATCGCGACGAGGAAGAAGTGGTGTGGCGGTGCGAGAACTCGTCGTGTCCGGCGCGCCTGCGCCGCAGCCTCGAGCACTTCGCCTCGCGAAACGCGATGAATATCGAAGGACTCGGCGAATCGCTGGTCGATCAGCTCATAGACCAGGGGCTCGTCCACGACTTCGCCGATCTCTATCATCTCGACGCCGCCACACTCGAAGCGCTCGTCGTCGCGCCGCGCACGCCGCGGTCGGAACGAGCAGTTCCGCGGAAACTCGGCAAGGTCGGCCGCAACGTGTTCGAGCAGATCGCCCGCAGCAAGGACAACGATCTGTCGCGTCTGATCTACGCGCTCGGCATCCGCCACGTCGGCGAGAAGGCCGCCTCGACCCTGGCGCGTTATCTGCGAACCATGGACGCGATGCTGAATGCGCCGCTCGAGGCGCTCCAGGGCGTGCCGGATGTCGGGCCGGTGCTTGCCGCGTCGGTTCGCGCGTTTGCCGACGAGCCGCACAACCGGGCGCTGATCGAGAAGCTCGGTGCTGCGGGCGTCAATATGACGACGCGGCAGGCGGAGCCGGGAACGGCCCCGCGCGGAAAGCTGTCGGGCAGGACGTTCGTGCTGACCGGCACCCTTGAAACGATGTCGCGCGATGAGGCAGAAGCCCACATTGTCCGGTTGGGTGGCAAGGTCTCCGGTTCGGTGAGTCGAAAAACAGCATACCTGGTCGTTGGCGCCGACGCCGGGTCCAAGCTCGAGAAAGCGCAGGAACTCGGGGTGGCGACGCTGACGGAGGCCGAATTCAGGACGCTTATAATGGATTAAGCCGAAGGTCGTTTTTCCAATGTCGAAGCGTTTCACGTTCGTGACGGTCGCGCTCTCCACCCTGGTCGCCTTTCTGGTGGGGGTGATCATTGCCGGCGACTTCAGCGCGTCAGCGATTGTCGCGACCGCGCCGCGAGGCCCGGCGCCGGGCGGCCAGTCGGTCCGCGCCGCCGGCCTCTCGGTTGGTCCGGCAGTCGTCAACTTCGCCGACGTCGTCGAGCGGATGAACGCCGCCGTCGTAAACATCGACTCGATGTCGAAAACTGCCGACCCGCGATACTTCCGTCGCGATGGACCGCCGGATGCGCCGCGCGACATTGATCCGATGCGCCAGGGCGCCGGGTCAGGGTTCATCATCGATCGACAGGGCTACATTCTCACGAACTATCACGTGATCGACGGGGCGCAGCGCATTACCGTCACTCTGGCCGATGGCCGGACCTTCCGCGCGCAAGTCGCCGGCACCGATCCCGCCATCGACGTGGCGCTGTTGAAGATCCCGGGCAGCGCGGACTTACCGGAAGCGCCGCTCGGCAATTCCGACGAGCTGCGAGTCGGCGAATGGGTGTGCGCGATTGGTAACCCGCTCGGGTATGTCCACTCGGTCACGGTTGGCGTCGTCAGCTTCATCGGGCGGAAGTTGTTCGATGCCAGCTTGGACGACTACATCCAGACCGACGCGGCGATCAACTTCGGCAACAGCGGCGGACCGCTGATCAACGCGCGCGGCGAAGTGATCGGCATCAACTCGGCCATCAGTTCACGCGCTAGCAACATCGGCTTTGCGGTCCCGATCAATCAGGCGGTCGACATCCTGGCGCAGTTGAAGACGACGGGGCATGTGTCTCGCGGGTATATGGGCGTGCTCCTGACCGACGTGACGCCAGCACTGCAGCGGTCGCTGAATCTGTCGGCGTCGCACGGGGCGCTGGTGCAGGACGTCACCAATGGCTCGCCGGCCGAGCGCGCTGGCCTGCATACCTACGATGTGATTCTCGACGTCGAGGGGCACGACATCGGCACCAACGAAGAGCTGATCCGCGAGATCTCTGCCCGTCAGCCGGGAACCACGGCTCGCCTGGGCGTCATGCGCGACGCCCGACGCCTGACGGTGCATGTGAAACTGGCCGAGCGTCCGCCACGCGAGGACGGCGACCGTGACGCGGTCGACGGCAGTCGCCCCCGTCCACACGGTCCGGAGCCTCCGGCCGAAGTGCCGCTCGGCCTCACCGTTCGCGAGCTCGATCGCGAGTCCATCGCCCGGCTCGAGGTCCCCGACTCGGTCCACGGCGTGATGGTGTCGCGTGTCGACCCGACCGGTGCGGCATTTTCCGCGTCGATCCGCCGTGGGTTCGTGATCATGGAGATCAACCGTCGCGAGGTGCGCTCGCTGGCCGACTACCAGCATTTGATCGGCGGCGCGAAACCGGGTGATGTGCTGGCGCTGTACTGCTACGATCCGACGCTCGGGCAACGGACGTTGCTGACGGTGACTGTAGACTAGAGAGGCTTGTCAGTTTTTGGTTTTCGGTTTTTGGTTCTCGGTTGTAGTTTTTGGTTTTGGTTTGTGGTTCGTTCTGGGTTTGTGGTTCGTTTTGGGTTTCTGGTTGGTCTTTGGTTTGATAGCTGCCAATCGAGAGCCCCTCAACCGATAACCAAGAACCAACAACTGAAACTGAAAACCGAGAACCAAAAACAAACTGAAAACCGAGAACCAAAAACTCAAACTGAAAACCAAAAACCAAAAACCAAGAACGAGCACGTATTCAGCCGATTAATCGAGCATTCATCCGATTAGAATGAAATCCCGCATCCTGGTCATAGACGACGAGACGGAGATCCGCCGATCGCTGCGGATGATTCTCGAGTACGAGGGCTATGAGGTCATCGAAGCGTCGAGTGGACCGGAAGGGGTGACCCTGGCCGAGCGCGAGGCGCCGGATCTCGTGTTCCTGGACATCAAGATGCCGGGGATGGACGGTCTCGACGCGCTGCAGCGAATCAGGGCGTCAAACGAGACGCTGCCAGTCGTGATTATCTCTGGCCATGGAACCGTGAGCACGGCGGTCGAGGCAACCAAAGCCGGCGCGTTCGATTTCATCGAGAAGCCGCTTGCGACCGAGCGCGTGCTCGTCACCATCCGCAACGCGCTGGACCAGACCCGGCTGCGCGACGAGAACACGTCGCTGAAGCGCGCGGTTGAGGTCCGTCATCAGATGGTCGGGGAGTCTCAGGCGCTGCGCCAGGTCTGGGACGCGATCAAGCGCGCGGCGCCGACCAACGCGACCGTGCTGCTGCTGGGCGAAAGCGGATCCGGAAAAGAACTCGTCGCCAGGTCAATCCATCGCAACAGCCTCCGCAGCCGCGATCGATTCGTGCAGGTGAACTGTGCGGCGATCCCGGAGGAGCTGATTGAATCCGAGCTCTTCGGCCACGAGAAAGGATCGTTTACCGGCGCGACGGAAAAACAGATCGGCAAGTTCGAACAGGCGGACCGCGGCACGATTTTTCTCGACGAAGTCGGCGACATGAGCGCGAAGACTCAGGCCAAGGTCCTGCGGGTGCTGCAGGAGGGAGAAGTCGAGCGGCTTGGGTCGGCGCGAACGATCAAGGTCGACGTGCGCGTGATCGCGGCAACGAACAAGGATCTCGAAGCGGAGATCGAAAAGGGGAACTTCCGCGAGGACTTGTATTTCCGCCTCAGCGTGATTCCGATTCGAGTGCCGCCGCTCAGGGATCGGCGTGAGGACATCCCCGCCCTGGTGCGTCATTTTGCGGATCTGTTCAGCCGCGACAACAATCGGCGGCCGCAGCGATTCACACCGGCGGCGCTCGAGTATCTGCAGCGCGCCCGATGGAAGGGGAACGTTCGCGAACTGAAGAACACCGTCGAACGTCTGATCATCATGACGCCGGGAGAGGCGATCGACGTCGACGATCTCCGCGATATCGTCCGGCTCGAGACGAAGGTGACCGGCCCTGAATCGGAGAAGGAGCGTCCGGGCACGCTCCGCGAATTCAAGGAATCCGCCGAGCGCACGTTCCTGGTTGGCAAACTTCGAGAAAACAACTGGAACATCTCGAAGACCGCCGAAGTCATCGGCACGCCGCGCAGCAACTTGTACAAGAAACTGGAGCAGTACGGGATTTCGCAGGAAGGGGACGGGTAAAGGATAAATTTTGAAAAGGCTGAATGATGAATGATGAATGCTGAATGGTTCTTATCCAGGCAGTCAGCATGCAGCATTCGAAATTCAGCATTTGAATATCGCCGCCGCAGTAGACCAGACAATCGCCCGCCGTAGCGCCCGGAGGGCGCGAAGGCGAGAGGAAAGTCCGAACTCCGCAGGGCAGTGCGCCGGGTAACGCCCGGTCGGGGCAACTCGAAGGAAAGTGGCACAGAAAATACACCGCCACGCCGAAGCGCCGAAAGGCGCGAAGGCGGGTAAGGGTGAAAAGGTGCGGTAAGAGCGCACCGCGCCCGTGGCAACACGGGTGGCAGGCAAAACCCCGCACGGAGCAAGGCCAAATAGGGAAGCGCGATCAGAACGGCCCGTTCGAAGCTTCCGGGTAGGTCGCTTGATCCCGCCAGTAATGGCGGGGCTAGAGGAATGATTGTCACCGCGCCGTAGCATCCGCCGCAAGGCGGATGCGAAGGCGGGGACAGAATTCGGCTTACGGGCTACTGCGGCGGTTTCTTATCAGTTCCCGGTTTCCAGTTCCCGGTTTTCAGTCCTCCGCAGCCAGTCCGCGCGAGCGTTTCTCATTCATTTTCTTTTCTCGATGATACGATGCGCGACAGTGGTCATCGTCAGGAGGCACTTTTAATGCGCAGGCCGTTGTTCCCGATTTTCATCCTGGTGGCGCTCGCGTTGTCAGTCGGAGCGGCGCAGCAAGCACAGGGTCCCGGGCAGATTCGGCCGCGGCCAGGGACCGGGCGTGAACCCGAGTTTCCACCCCCCAAGATCACCGACTACAAACCGAAATCGACCCTCGTGGTTCCGGAACATCCAGTTCCGAGAGCGAAGTTTCCAGTTGTCGACATCCATGGTCATCCGCCGCCGTTGGTAAACCCGCAGGTGATTCAGACCGTGCTCGATGCCATGAATCAGCTGAATGTCCAGGTCATGGTGCAGGCCAACGGCGTCTCGGGCGATCGGCTCAAACAACAACTCGATGCGATCGCCGCCAGCGGCCACAAGGACCGGTTCGTCGTGTTCACGAGCGTGAACTGGCGCGCAATCAAGCCGGGCTTTGGGGCGACGGCCGCGGCGCAGCTCGAAGCGGACATCAAGGCAGGCGCGCTGGGGCTCGGTGAGATCGGCAAGGACCTCGGAATGCGGATCAACAACCCGGACGGAAGCCGCCTGAAGCTGGATGATCCCGAGCTCGATCCGGTCTGGGACAAGGCCGGCGAGTTGAAGATTCCGGTCTTTATCCACACCGGTGAGCCGCAGGCGTTCTTCGAGCCGCTCGACTACAACAACGAACGATGGTTAGAGCTGGCGTTATTCGCCGATCGGCGCCATCAAGAAGGAGTGCGGTTCGAAGAGCTGATGGCCGAGCG
>JBPYFA010000110.1:0-15363 GCA_051986585.1 Vicinamibacterales bacterium
TCGGCGATCAACACGCCTGCAATCGAGCCAAGCCCGCCGGAGTATCCAAGCAGCCAGTTATAGATGTAGCCGGACGGGTCGGCAAGCAGCCGCCACGGCTGGATCAGGATTCCGAGGATTCCCGTAATCAATCCGCCAGTCTTGAATTTGATCAGCCTTGGAAACGCGTTGGCGAAGTCGTTGGCAGGCGAGACGACGTTGGCGGCAATGTTGACCGCGAGCGTGGCGACGACAGCCGTAAACATCGAGATCGCAATGACGAGCGGATTGCTGAATCGACCGATCAGTTTGATCGGATCCCAAATCACTTCGCCGTAAATGATCGCGGTTGCGCTGGTAATCAACACCCCCATTGCCGCGAACACGAACATCGTCGTGGGCAGCGCCACAACCTGACCGATGATCTGTTGGCGTTGGCTCCGTCCGAAGCGAGTGAAGTCGGGCATGTTGAGCGAGAGGGTGGCCCAGAAGCCGATCATCGCGGTGAGTGACGGGATGAACACCGGTATGAAATCCCGGAGCGTCCCGTACTTTCCGGGTTGCGACAGGAGCGGACCGAGGCCGTGGGCCTCGGTGACCGCCCATCCGAGCAGCAGCGCGGTCATGACGAGAACGAACGGCGCCGCCCAGTTCTCGACCTTGCGCAGTAGATCCATACCGCGATAAACGATCGCGACGTTCAGACTCCAGAAGATCAGGAACGATAGCCATTCGGTATTTGAATGGCCCCCCGGTCCGCTGCCCAGCAGATTCGGCCAGCCGGGCACGATGGTCGCAAACAACGTGTTCACCGCTTCGCCGCCGATCCACGCCTGGATGCCGAACCATCCGCACGCGACGATCGCCCGCATCAGCGCTGGAAGATTCGACCCGATCGTTCCATAGGCGGCACGGGCAAACACCGGGAACGGGATCCCGTATCGAGTGCCGGGATGAGAGTTGAGCAAAATGGGAATGAGGACGATCGTGTTGCCCAGGGCGACGGTGAAGAGCGCCTGCGACCAGCTCATCCCCGCCGCCATGAGCCCAGCCGACAGCATATAAGTCGGAATGCAGTGCGCCATGCTGATCCACAGCGCTGCGTAGTTGTAGGTGGTCCAGTTGCGACGCGAGATGGGGACCGGCGCGAGGTCTTCGTTGTAGAGTGGGCTCTGCTCGACCGTTGACGTGTCGACAAGCTCGACGCGCCCGTCAGCACGCTCGACCTGGGTTGCCATAGTGGTCACGAGTTCTCCTGGGTCAGCAGATGATCCACGAAAGCCCGCCCACGGGCAAACGACCCGACCTTCGGCGCTATTCTTGAACAGTGATGTTTTCAGGGAGTTCCTGTGATGTATGCACTCGTGATTGCCGTAAGTGCTGTACTGGCGCTCGTCGCCCCAAGCCAGCAAAAGGACTCGCGGACGCTTCGCGTCGAGGCTGATGTCGAACGCGAACTGTTCAGGCTGCCGAACTACACGGTGTTCGATTTCCTGGCGTTCCGAGTCGAACCGGGTGGAACGGTCAGGCTTCTGGGTGCGGTAGTCCGGCCGACGCTCAAGAGCGATGCGGAGCGGCGGGTGAAGCGGCTTGAGGGCGTTGATACGGTCATCAACGACATCGAAGTATTGCCGGTCTCACAGACAGACGACGCGATCCGGATGGCGGTGGCGCGGAGCATTTACAACAGTAACGCGCTCGATCGCTATGGCTTCCAGAGCCAGCCGCCGATTCACATCATCGTAAAGAAGGGGAGAGTCATTCTCGAGGGGGTGGTCGACAGCGAGAGTGACAAATCGGTCGCCGGTCTGAAGGCGCGCGAAATCAATGGTGTGTTTGATGTGAAGAACAATCTCAGCGTCGCGCGCTGAGGCTGCGAACCAGAGCGCTCGACAAACGCTCGCCCTACAGCCCGGCCGGTGCCTGACTGGGGCCGCGTTTCAGGAACCGGCCGGCGCCTTTCTTGCCGACGAATCGATCGCCGTCGATGATCAGCTCACCACCGCTGACGACTGCCGCCGGTGCACCGGTGACGGTCCTGCCTTCGTACGGGTTGTAGTCCACCTTCATGTGCAGCGTCTTGACGCTGAGCGTCGCCGGTTTGTTGGGATCGAAGACGACGATGTCGGCGTCGCTGCCGACGGCGATGGTGCCCTTCCGTGGAAAGAGGCCAAACATCTTTGCCGGCGTGGTCGAGCAGAGCTCGACGAAACGGTTCATCGAGATCCGGCCGGGACGGACGCCGCCGTCGTGGACCAGCGTCAACCGTGTCTCTATCCCGGGTGCACCATTTGGAATCTTGCTGAAATCGTTGCGGCCGAGCTCCTTCTGTTCGGCCATGCAGAATGGGCAGTGATCGGTCGAAATCACCTGGAGGTCATTTTTGGCGAGGCCCTTCCAGAGCACGTCCTGGTGCCACTTATCGCGGAGCGGCGGCGACATCACGTACTTCGCACCATTGAAATCCGGCTCTTCGTAGTTCTCGTAGGAGAGAAACAGATACTGCGGACAGGTTTCCGCATAGGCCGGCAACCCCAGGTCGCGGGCCTGTTTCACCTTTTCGAGCGCGTGCGCAGCGGACAAGTGAACGATGTAAATCGGAACGCCGGCCATCTCGGCCAGCGCAATTGCGCGGCCGGTGGCTTCGCCTTCCGCTGCCGGGGGGCGCGTCAGCGCGTGAAATTTCGGAGCCGTGTCGCCTCGCCGGAGTGCTTCCTTCACCAGCTCATCGATCACGCCGCCGTTTTCCGCATGCATGCAGACCAGGCCGCCATTTTCTCCAGTGCGCTTCAGGGCTCGGAAGATCGTCTGATCGTCCACCATGAAGACGCCTGGATACGCCATGAACAGCTTGAAGCTCGTGATCCCCTCGTCGCGAACCATGCGATCCATGTCGCCGAGGCCGGCGTCTTCCAGCTCGGTGACAATCATGTGGAACCCGTAGTCGATCACCGCCTTTCCGTCCGCACGCTGGCGCCAATCGTCGAGCGCGTGCCGCATCGTTTTGCCGCGGTACTGAATGGCGAAGTCGACGATGCTGGTCGTGCCGCCGAATGCGGCCGCAATCGTCCCCGACTCGAAGTCGTCGGCGGATGTGGTGCCGCCAAACGGCATATTCAGGTGCGTGTGGACGTCGATACCACCCGGGATGACGTATTTCCCGGTCGCATCGATCGTGCGGTCCGCCTGGAATCGATGCGACGGCAGATCCTTCCCGACGGCGACGATCACTCCGTCATTGCAGAACACGTCGGCAATGTAGTCATCTGTCGCGGTGATGACGCGGCCGTTAATAATGAGCAGAGACATGGGTGATCCTGAAAATGCTGAATGTCGAATGCTGAATGTTGAATGCTAAATGCCAGCTTTTCATTCAACGTTTAGCATTCAGCATTTGCATTAGTACAGATTGCCTTTCCTGCCTCCGCCCGTGTAGTCGACGTAGACCACTTTCAGTTCGGTGTAGAAATCGATGGCGACGCGGCCCATTTCGCGGAGTCCGACGCCGGTCGCCTTCATGCCGCCGAACGGAATATGTGCCTCGCCGCCGACCGTCGGCGAGTTCACGTGCAGGATGCCGGCGTCCAGGCGATCGACGAACTTGAACATCGAGGCGACATCGTTGGTGTAGACCGACGCCGATAGTCCGAAGCGGACATTGTTGGCAACCGAGAGCGCCGCTTCGTTGTTCGGAACGCGAATCAGCGAGAGCACCGGTCCGAAGATCTCTTCCTGCGCGATACGCATGTTGGCGTCGACGTGGTCGAAGATGGCCGGCGCCACGAAGTAGCCGCGGTCCCGCCCGTCGTCACGAATGCGCTCGCCGCCGCGAACCAGCCGCGCACCTTCATGCTGACCGGTCTCGACGTAACTCAGTACGGTCTCGAGCTGCCGCTCGTCGACCGACGGTCCGACGTTCGTCACCGGATTCAGGCCGTTGCCCACCACCAGCGATGCCGTCCGCGCGGCGAGCCGGTCGACGAACTCATTGGCCACGTTCTCGACCACGACGGCGCGACTGGTCGCGGTGCAGCGCTGGCCGGTTGATCCAAACGCTCCCTGAACCGTACTCTCGACCGCCAGATCGAGGTCGGCATCTCCGAGCACGACGATCGGGTTCTTGCCCCCCATCTCGCACTGACATTTGATGCCGCGGGCAGCCGCGGCCCCGTACAGTCCGACGCCGACGTCGTTGGATCCGGTGAACGACACGGCGAGGATGGCGGGGTGGCGGACGATAGTGTCGCCGACCTCGCGTCCACCGCCATATACCAGGTTCAACACGCCCGGCGGCAGGCCGCACTCGTCGAAGATTTCAACCAGCAGCGCCGCGGTCAGCGGCGTGAGCGACGCCGGCTTGAAGACGACGGTATTGCCGGATACGAGGGCAGGCGCCATCTTCCAGATCGGAATCGCGATTGGAAAATTCCAGGGTGTGATGATCGCGGTCGGTCCGACCGGCTGCTTGACGGTGTAGCAGAAGTTGTTGGGCAGTTCGGAAGGGATCGTCTCTCCGGTGATGCGTCGCGCTTCGCCGGCAAAGAACTCGACGACGTTAATCGCGCGCTGGATCTCGCCCCGCGATTCAGAGATCGTCTTGCCTTCCTCGCGGGTCAACGCCTCGGCAAGCTCCTGGCGGCGCTCTTCCATGCGACGCTGCACCTTGTAGAGGATCTGCCCGCGCACGGGCGCGGGGGTATTGCGCCATTTCTCAAACGCGCGTGCCGCTGCTTCACAAGCCTCTGCCGCCTCTGCGGCGGTTGATGCGGGCGCCTCCGCGACGACGTCGTCGACGTCTGCCGGATTGATATCTTTGACGCGCGCGCCACGCGAGTCACGCCATTGTCCGTCGATGAAATTCTTCAGGATGCGCATGGATGTCGGTGTCAGTTTCCAGTTGCCAGTTGCCAGTTGCCAGTTGCCAGTTACCAGTTACCAGTTTCCAGTTACCAGTTTCCAGTTTCCAGTTTCCAGTAATCAGCTCTTATCGGATTCCGGATCCCGGTACTCTTCACATCTCCGTGATTGCGCCATACGTCTCGGGCCGTCTGTCTCGGTAGAACTGCCAGGTGTTGCGGACCTGCTGGATCATTCCAAGGTCGAGGTCGGCGACCACGAGTTCATCCTTGTCACGACTGGCGACGGCGACGAGTTGTCCGCGCGGATCGCAGAAATAGCTCTGGCCGTAGAATTCGCCGATCTTCCACGGCTCTTCGACGCCGACGCGGTTGATGGCGCCGACGAAATAACCATTGGCCACGGCATGCGCCGGCTGTTCCAGTTTCCACAGATACTCGGAAAGACCGGCGACGGTGGCTGACGGATTCATGACGATCTCGGCGCCATTCAACCCGAGAATTCGCGCACCCTCGGGGAAATGACGGTCGTAGCAGATGTAGACGCCAATTTTTCCCGCGGCGGTGTTGAAAACGGGATACCCCAGGTTCCCCGGGCGAAAATAGAATTTCTCCCAGAAGCCCGGACCCACGTGCGGGATGTGGTGCTTGCGGTATTTCCCGAGATACTGCCCGTCAGCATCGATCACCGCTGCGGCGTTGTAATAAACGCCGGTGATCTCCTCCTCGTAGATCGGCACGACGAGGACCATGCCGTGTTTCTTCGCGATTCCCTGCATGGTGTGAATCGTGGGACCATCGGGAATGCGCTCGACCATGTCGTACCAGCGCGGCTGCTGCTCGGCGCAGAAATACGGGCCGTTGAAGAGTTCCTGCAGGCAGAGCACCTGCACACCTCGACGCGCCGCTTCTTCGATGAGCGGCAGGTGCTTGTCGAGCATCCGTTGTTTGATCTCGTCGGTACTGCCTTCGAGCGAGATATCGGCTTTGACCTGTATCAGTCCACCGCGCACGACCCGGGCCATTGATCGCTCCTGTCAGACTTCCCCCGCCGAAGCTCGTGCCGAGCGGAGGCGGAACCTGCAACAGTATTTCTGCGCCGAAGGTGTGTCAAGGAACGTATAATCCGCGTTTCTCCCCGAGGCGCGTCAGGAGGTGGCATGGCGGCCGACCTGTCGGTGACCTTCACCGGCCTGAAGTTTCCGAACCCGTTCCTGTTGTCGTCGGCGCCCCCGACCGAATCCGACAGCAATATCCTGCGCGCTTACGACGCCGGCTGGGGTGGTGTCGTCACCAAGACAATCGGGCTGCACCCGGTGGCGAACGTGGCCGGACCGAAGACCAAGTTCCTGCGCGCGCAGGCCGACTCGTATCACCTGTCGATGCAGAAGCGCCCCGACACCGCGCTGCACTCGTCGTGGAACTGGGAGCTCATCTCCGACAAGACGCTCGACTGGTGGATCCCGCGCATCGCCCGCATCAAGCAGGCACACCCTGATCGCATTCTCGTCGCGTCAATCATGGCCGGTTCCGGCAATGATCGCGAGCTGCGCAACTGGCAGACGCTCGCGACCGCGTGTCAGGATGCTGGCGCCGATGCCTTTGAGCTCAATCTCTCCTGTCCTCACATGGATCGCCAGGACATGGGCTCGAATATTGGCAAGGACGAGGGACTTATTTCCGTCGTCACGCAAGTGGTGAAAGAGGTGGCGAAGATTCCGGTGTGGTGCAAGATCACGCCGTCGACGACCGACATCGTCGCCGAGGCGAGGGCCTCCTTCCTCGGTGGTGCCGACGCGATCACCTCGTCGAACACCTTTCCATCGATTCCCCTGATCGATCCGGAGACGCTCGAGTTCGAGGTCAACGTCGACGGGCTCGTGTCGAGCGGCGGTCTCGGCGGCCCGGCGATTCTGCCGCAATCGCTGGCGAAGGTTTCGCAGATGACGCAGGCGTTTCCCGAACGTGAGTTTTCTGGAATCGGCGGCATCGGCGAGTTCGCGCATGCGCTGAACTACTTCCTGCTCGGCTGCGGGACCGTGCAGGTCTGCACGGCGGCGATGCTGGATCATGCGATCGGCCCGAACATCATCAAGAACCTCACCTCAGGTCTGCAGATGTTTCTCGAGCGCCACGCCGCCGACGGGTGGCGATTGGTTGAGGACTTCCGCGGCCTGCGGCGCGATCGCATCGTGACCCACTCGCAAATCCGACGGCCGGATTCGAAAGAGTATTTCGGCGGTCACGACGCGCCAGAAGGGTATGCGGCGGCCGAAGGACACGAGAAACAGGCTCAATCATGACCACCACGACACGGGAGATGTCCGGCACCGAGATCGTCGATCTCTGCCGCAAGCATACGTTTTTCGAATGGTCGGCCCAGGGGTCGGTCGATCCCATTCCGATGGCGCGCGCGAAGGGCGTGTACTTCTGGACGCCGGAGGGGAAGCGATACCTCGACTTCAACAGCCAGCTGATGTGCGTCAACATCGGCCACGGCGACGAGCGAGTCATTCAGGCGATCAAGTCGCAGGCTGATGCGTTGCCGTACGCCAATCCGTTCATGGCGACCGAGCCACGAGCGAAGCTCGGTGCCAGGCTCGCGCAGCTGGCCCCCGGTGACATCGAGGTGTTCTTTTTCACCAACGGCGGCGCCGAAGCCAACGAGAACGCGATCAAGATTGCGCGCGCCTACACCGGGCGCCACAAGATTCTGGCGAGATACCGCTCGTATCACGGCGGCACGCAGGGCGCGATGGCGCTGACGGGCGATCCCCGGCGATGGAGCACGGAGCCGGGCATGCCCGGTGTCATCCATGTGCTCGACCCGTATCACGGTGTCGAGCGCGGATCGGACACGGCGGAGCAGTCGCTCGCGATGATCGAGGAGATCATTCAGCTCGAAGGCGCGCAGTCAATCGCGGCGTTCTTCCTCGAAACGGTCAGCGGCACCAACGGGGTTCTGATTCCGCCCGACGGCTACCTGCAGGGCGTCCGTCAGCTCTGCACCAAGCACGGCATCCTGATGGTGTGCGACGAAGTGATGGCCGGCTTCGGTCGCACAGGGGAATGGTTCGCTGTCAACCATTGGAATGTCGTGCCCGATCTCATGACGATGGCGAAGGGGCTGACGAGCGCGTACCTGCCGCTCGGCGCCGTCGGCATGCGGCGGCGGATTGCCGATCATTTCCGCGACAACGTATTCCAGGGTGGACTGACGTATAACAGCCACCCGATGGCCTGCGCCGCCGCGCTGGCAACGCTCGACGTCTACGAGCAGGACGATCTGATTGGGAACGCGAAGCGCCTGGGTCCGGTCATGGCCAGCCTGCTCGCCGATCTGGCGCGGCGCCACGAGATCGTGGGTGCCTGCCGGAACATCGGGTTATTCGGGATCGTGGAGCTCGTGCGCGATCGGAAGACGAAAACACCGCTCGCACCGTTTGGCGGCACGTCTCCGGAAATGAAGCAACTCGCGTCGCTGTTCCGCGAACTGGGCCTCTATACCTTCACCCGATGGCACAACTTCTTCACCAATCCGCCGCTGTGCATCACCGAGGCGGAGCTGCGCGAAGGGTTTGGATTGATCGATACGGCATTGACGCGACTCGAAGCGAGCATGTGAAATTGCTGAGTGCCGATTGTCGACGCTGATTGAAAAAGAGAGAGCTCTTTATTCAGCAATCAGCACTCACCAACCAGCAATTCTCTAATACCCCATCTCCCGTTCAATCCCCCGCACGATCCGTTCGAGCTCATCGACCAGTTTCCCTCCGCCCGCCTCTCGATACGATCGCACCAGAGACTGGTAGTACGCGAGCACGTCATCCGGCGCCGCGCTGAATCGTGCCCAAACCGCTTCTCCTTCATTGCGCAGATCCCGCAGGATGGCGTAGCAGTTGTGCACCTTGTCGGCGACCGACACACGCAGACTGCTCGGCGCCAGCGAACGGGCGTGCTCCGCGTACGCGCGCTTGCGCTCTGCCCACGGTGGCTTCGGGGTGGTCCAGGAGTCGGTGCAGTCTTCGACGATGTGCGCCACGCTGTGGCCGAAGCGGGAGCGGATGTCGTCGAGGCGTGGCCGGCCGCCCTGAGCCTCCGCGCCGTCGTGCAGCAATGCCGCGATCGCTTCGTCCTCGCTTCCGCCATCGTCCAGCACGATTGACGACACGCCGAGCAGGTGGGAGATATAGGGGACGCCGGTGCCTTTCCGATTCTGCCCGGCGTGAACCTCGCGCGCGTAGCGCACCGCCTCATCGAATCGCGCCGTCAGCGTCGTCATTTGCGTATTGTGACAGAAGTAGAATTCCAGCATGAGTGACCCACACAAGGTGTACGAGGCGCTCGATGCGATGGGGATTCAGTACGAGAAGTACGAGCATCCGCCGGTGTTTACCGGAGAAGAAGCGGCCGAACACTGGGGACCGATCAAGGCCACCCAGGTCAAGAACCTGTTCCTGCGGAACAAGAAAGGCAACCGTCAGTATCTGGTCATTCTCGAGATCAGCAAGCAGGCCGATCTGAGGGAACTCGTGAAGACCATCGGCGACGATCGGTTCAGTTTCGGATCGCCGGAGCGATTGATGGAAACGTTCGGCGTGACGCCTGGTTCCGTTTCACCATTCGGTCTTCTGCATCAGGGGTCGAAGGACGTGCGGGTCATCGTCGACCAGGATCTTCGATCTGCCGAGAAGCTGATCTTTCACCCGAATCTCAACACGCATAGTCTCACCATCACCGTTGCCGATTTCGAGCGATTTCTCGGCAGCCGGCCGAATGTGGTGCGATGGATGAAGCTGTAAAAATGCTGAATGTGGAATGCTGCATGCTGAATGAAGAAGACCCGACAGACGTTCAACAGTCAGCATTCAACATTCAGCATTCAACATTCAGAATTTTCTTATGGCAGCACGAGGTGCCGCGGAACTTTGACGACGAGCGTGCCGGCGATCTTGTCGTGCCACATCTGCTTTTCGGGATCCTGCAGCATCCACAGGCAGCCAATTCCCAGTGCGGCAATTGAGAAGACCGCAGTCAGTCCGCGCACCAGCGCGTCGGCGAAACGCAGCTCGGTGCCCTGGACTCGAACGACTCGCAACCCGACGATAATCCCGCCGAGCGTGGTGCCGCGCCAGGCCCAAAACCCGATGTGGTAGGCAAGCAGCAGCAGCGGGAAGGATCCGTCGTGGCGTTCGAGCCCCAGAATATTGACGGCGATGCCGATCAGGATGGCGTCGAGCGCGAACGCGGCGACGCGATCGAGGAACGCTGCCCGCGGATAGACGCCCAGATCGGTTGCGACGGCGGCCGGAGGCGGCGGTTCGCTGACGGCGCTCGCGGCGGCGTCACTGACCGCTCCTTCTGGCAGGAACGCGCTCGCCGGAGCGGAGTAGGCAGATGCCGCGGCGACGACCGGCACTGGATCCCCCGATGCAGCAACCGCAGCCGGTTGTGGCGGCCGTACCCGCGGCGGATGTTCACGGCGCAGGTTTGCTCGGAACGCCGTGGCCGCTCCGCCCAACCCAACCGCGCCAGTAAGCGCCCAGGTGATGAATCCGAGCACCGGAATCATGTAGGCGATCGTGAGGACGCCGAACCCGATCAGCAACGAGACCATGCCGCGTACGCGACCGGCATCCTCGTCTTCGGGAACGACGCTTCGGCCGGTGGCGCGCATCACGCCTGCCTTGCCGACCAGTCCAGCGATCACGAGCGCACACAATACGAATGGAACGACCGCAATGCCGATCAGCGTTGCAGCGAGGATGGCAATCGCCGGGATCGCGAGCACCAGAACGAGCAAGCCGAGCAGGAACGAACTGAGCGGCCTGGTCGAGACCGTATCGGCGACCGTCCGCACGGAATTGGCAAACAGGGCGGTGACCATCAGGTAGACGAAAAAGAAGATCGCGACGACGATCCACATCCAGCCAACATCGGGGACCAGTGGCCGGCCGAAGAGCAGCCCGCGCGTGATCCACGGCACGAGTGCATGCAACGAGTTGGCAACCGCGAGATTGCCAATCACGACCTGCTGACCGCCGGGCGTGAACTCGGCCGGTGCGTTCAGGTCGCCACCCACCACAATCATGTCGCGCCCGATCGCCGCACCCGGCTCAATCGTCAGCGTGCCGCCGATGACCGCGACCGACCCCCCAATCTTCGCCGTGCCCGTCAGCCGCAGCGTTCCGACGATGACCACGACATCGTTGTCGACTCGACCGGCGATCGTGACGTCAGCGAGGCCGCTTTGAATTTCCCGCACTGTCTCGTTCTCGCCGAGCGCGAAATTCTGCCCGACTCGAACAATCGGCCGGCTGAAGCGAAATTCTGGTTCGTCCATCCGCTCCTGGATCGCTCGAGAGATCACCATCGCCGCGTGGACGACGCGCGGTGGACCCGAGCGGGAGCCGGCGCCGGCTTCCGCGCCTACGGTCTCGGTCCAGGAAAGCAGTGCCGCGACGACGATCGCGGCTGGCAACGAATAGCGACGGATCGAAGGCATAGAGCTCATCTCTGTGATGCCCCTCCGGGGGCGAGCCGCTCGACGGCGCTCCACAAGAGGGCGCAAGCGAGCGCAAGCGAGATCGCGAGAATCGATACGTAGGTAGCAACCGGCTGTAGCAGCACGTCCCAGAGGACTCGGACCACGGTCACCGCATCGTCGGCGCCGCGCGTAAACGCGGCCGCGTGTCCGAGCCCCGCGCTCGGCAACAGGGCGGCGATGAACGGCTCCGCGACGGCAGCAAGGCGCCAGATACCGACGAGCACGACCGCAGCCGCGATCGCTCCCCCGAGCTGCCATGCGCGTGGCCAGGCCATCCATCCACCGTCCGACTGTGCGGACTGCGGCTGCGCCGCCGCGGCCGCGAGCACGCGCGGCAGCAACGTCCGAGGCGCCCGCGGAGTGGGCAGCCGTTTCAGTTCGGCGTCGACGAGCCGTTCGAGGTCGATTGGATTCATACGACGCCTGTCATCGCCCGCTTCAAGGCCTCACGGCCGCGATGAATATCGATCCTGACCTTCGCGACGGAGATCCCCAGCGCCGCCGCGATCTCCTTGTAGGTCATGTCCTCGAAGTGAAAGAGCACGAGCGGTACGCGCTGATGATCCGGAAGGGCCTGCACGGCCCGCTCGAGGTGCTGTTGTCGCCACGCCGCTTCGACCGGGTCCACGGCCGGCGTGGCCGGCACCGTCGCCTCGAATCGCTCGCCGTCTTCGGGCCGTTCGAGCTCGCTGAAAAACTGCCAGCGCGCCCGATAGCGCGCGAGATGGTTGAGGCACAAGTTCGTGGTCACCGTCTTCAGCCATCCTGCCGCCGTGGCGCTGGTCGAAATCGAATCGAATCGCTCGAACGCGCGGAGGAAGACCGTTTGGGCGATGTCCTCGGCCTCGGCGGGGTTGGCCAGAAGCCGCACCGCAGTGGCAAAGACCATGTCCTGGTACTCACGGACGAACGCCTCGAAGCGATCGACGTCAATCATGAGATCCGGAGGGCTTCGCCCCCGCGGACCGCCCACGCCTTTGCTTGCGGGGCCCCATTGCCCCACTCCGCTCCGGCGGGCGCGCCCGTGGCGCGCCTAACGCTCATGCGGCCTGAAACCAGAGCCTTGGCGTTCGATGAGCCGCACAGGGGACTAACCCGGCAGGAAGGGAAAAGTTTCAGGAGGTTGCGAGCTTGGGGAGGACTTGAGGCTGACGGAGCGGCGGGAGGGAATCGAACGTGCTCAACACGCAGACACGGAGACACGGAGAAACAATCGTTTATTCTCCGTGCCTCCGCGCTTCCGTGTGGATCTTGTTCCGTGAACTCCGCCTACTCCGTTTTCAGCCTGGACTTCGGCCGCATGTTAGCTGCCAGCACCCGCTTGCGCAGCCGGATGTTGTGCGGCGTCACCTCGACCAGCTCGTCGTCGTTGATGAACTCGATGGCCTGCTCCAGCCCCAGCTTGCGGGGTGGAATCAGCCGGACGGCCTCGTCAGCTGTCGAGGCGCGCATATTGGTCTGCTTCTTCTCTTTGGTGATGTTGACGTCCATGTCGCTGGCGCGCGCGTTCTCGCCGACGATCATGCCTTCGTAGACCACCTCGCCAGGCTCGACGAACATCTCGCCGCGTTCCTGCAGGTTCCAGATCGCAAATGCCGTGGCCACGCCGGCGCGATCGGCAACCAGCGCGCCGGTCGCCCTCGCCGGAATTGCCCCGTGCCACGGCTCCCAGCCTGCAAACAGATGGTTCATGATGCCGGTGCCCTTCGTGTCGGTCAGGAACTGCGATCGGAAACCAATCAGTCCCCGGGCAGGGATCCTGAACTCGAGCCGGACGCGTCCGCTCCCATGATTCACCATCCTCGTCATCGTCCCGCGGCGTGTGCCGGCCTGGGCGATGACCACTCCCTGGAATTCTTCCGCGACGTCGATCACGAGCTCTTCGACCGGCTCCATCAGGGTGCCGTTGACCTCTTTGGTGACGATATCGGGCCGCGAGACCTGCAGCTCGAAGCCTTCGCGCCGCATCATCTCGATCAGGATCGACAGCTGCAGCTCGCCGCGGCCGAGCACCTTCATCTGCTCCGGTGAATCGGTCGGCTCGACCTTGATTGACACGTTACCGAGCAGTTCGCGATCGAGACGATCCTTGATCTGCCGCGACGTGACATAGTCGCCATCCCGCCCCGACATCGGTGACGTATTGACCCCGAAGATCATCGACACCGTCGGTTCGTCGACCGCAATCACCGGCATCGCCATCCGGTGCTCGACGTCAGCAATCGTCTCGCCGATCGTGATGTCTTCGATGCCGGCGAGGCAGACGATATCGCCGGCGGCGGCGTCCTCGATCTCGATCCGTTTCAGCCCCTCGAACGAGAAGAGCTTGGTGACCTTTGTCTCCTGCACCTGATCGTCGAGCTTGCAGACCACGACGGGGTCGCCAATTTTGACGCGGCCGTTGAAGATACGGCCGATCGCGATGCGGCCAAGATAGTCGCTGGAGTCGAGATTGGCGACCAGCATCTGGAGCGGCGCGTTGACGTCGCCGCGCGGCGGGGGCACGTCATCTACGATTGCATCGAAGAGCGGTCGTAGATCGGTTCCAGGCTCGGTCGCTGAGCGGCTCGACGTACCGGCCCGGGCGCTCGTATAGAGCACCGGGAACTCGAGTTGCTCCTCCGTTGCATCGAGATCGATGAAGAGGTCGTAGATCTCGTTCAGGACTTCCTGGATGCGCGCATCGGGACGGTCGATCTTATTGATGACGACGATCGGGGTCAGGCGCCGCTCGAGCGCCTTGCGCAGGACGAATCGCGTTTGCGGCAGCGGGCCTTCCGATGCATCCACCAGGAGCAGCACGCCGTCCACCATAGCGAGTGTGCGCTCGACCTCGCCGCCGAAGTCCGCGTGGCCAGGTGTGTCGACAATGTTGATGAGCACGTCGCGGTAGTGGACTGCGGTGTTCTTGGCCAGAATGGTGATTCCGCGCTCGCGTTCGAGGTCGATGTTGTCCATCGCGCGTTCGACGACGCGTTCGTTCGCGCGAAAGATGCCGCTCTGGTGGAGCAGGGCGTCGACGAGCGTGGTTTTGCCGTGATCGACGTGGGCGATGATGGCGACGTTTCGCCGGAGCGCATTGGCGACGGTAGACGCGGTCTTCTGGGCCGTGAGCATCTCTCCAGTTTAACAGCGAACACTGGGAGGGCCATCAGTTGCTGGCGGGAAGCGGACGATCTCCCCCGTTGCCAGCGGCCGCTGCCGCCGCTCAGGTCCAGGAAACAGGCGTAAAGCATTGCAAAAAAGTCGCTTGGACCGATCAACCTTCGTGTCCCATCCTTCGTCATATCTCTGACATGGGCTGGAGACTCGAGTCCGGGCGAGACTGTCAGACGTGATGTCGCCAGATGCGGACCTCATCTCCCGCGCGGCTGGAGGCGATGTTGCTGCCTTCCAGACGCTCGTCGAGCGTCACCGTTCGATGGTGTACCGGATTGCGTACCAGTTTGCCGGCAACCATCACGACGCCGAGGACATCGCGCAGGATGTGTTCATCAAGGTCTATCGATCGCTCGATCGCTTCCGCCAGGAGGCCCAGCTGACGTCCTGGATGTATCGAATCGTGATGAACGCGTGTATCGATCATCGTCGCCGGCAGCGTCCCGACTCGAACGGCGCATTCGGAGACGATGCGGAACGCAGAATGTTGAACGCCCCTGAAGAAACCCCTGGACCAGAAGAGTGCGCCTATGCCGGCGAGATCGGAGAGGTCCTCGAACTGGAGATCGGCCGCCTGCCAAAAGGGCAGCGGGTCGTATTCGTGATGCGGCATTATCAAGGCATGAAGCTGTGTGAAATCGCCGATGCGCTCGGCCTCGCTGAAGGCACGGTCAAACGCCAGCTTCACGCGGCGGTGCACCGCCTGCGCGAGGCGCTTGCTCACGCGCGGGTGACCGCGGGAGGCCGCGCATGACGACTTGCCCCGTGCACGCGTCTGGAGATCTGGAACTGTACTTCTACGACGAGCTCGCGCCGTCGGAG